>NZ_JABXYX010000151.1 GCF_017982655.1 Brasilonema sp. CT11
TTTGGACATAACTGCTATGCCCGTTAAGAGTTTTGAGTTGTTTACCAGTGGCGACATCCCAGAGTTTGATGCTGTTATCGCTACTACCAGAAGCTAAAGTCTTGCCATCGGGACTGAAGGCGACACTTTGGACATCGCTATGCCCGTTAAGAGTTTTGAGTTGTTTACCAGTGGCGACATCCCAGAGTTTGATGCTGTTGTTGTCCATACTGCCAGAAGCTAGAGTCTTGCCATCGGCACTGAAGGCGACGCTATTGACATAACTGCTATGCCCGTTAAGAGTTTTGAGTTGTTTACCAGTGGCGACATCCCAGAGTTTGATGCTGTTGTTGTCCATACTGCCAGAAGCTAGAGTCTTGCCATCGGCACTGAAGGCGACGCTATTGACAGAACTGCTATGCCCGTTGATAGTTTTGAGTAGTTTACCTGTGGTGACATCCCAGAGTTTGATGCTGTTGTCCCTACTGCCAGAAGCTAGAGTCTTGCCATCGGCACTGAAGGCGACGCTATTGACAGAACTGCTATGCCCGTTGATAGTTTTGAGTTGTTTACCTGTGGTGACATCCCAGAGTTTGATGCTGTTATCGCTACTACCAGAAGCTAAAGTCTTGCCATCGGCACTGAAGGCGACACTTTTGACAGAACTGCTATGCCCCTCAAGGGTTTTGAGTTGTTTACCAGTGGCGACATCCCAGAGTTTGATGCTGTTATCGCTACTGCCAGAAGCTAAAGTCTTGCCATCCGGACTGAAGGCGACGCTATTGACGGAACTGCTATGCCCTTCTAAAGTGTAACGTTCTATAAGTTTATTCTCGTTTGGGTGTATGTACACTGCTTGCTGCAATGTTGCTACAGTTCGCATCCGGGTATCCGCCTTTGCCCAGTCTGCTTTTTTTAGTTTTTCCCCCGCTTTTATAGCTTCTGTGAGGGCGTCTAAAGTTTGCTCAGAGTTAGAAAACGCTTCTGAAGAATTCGTCAGCACTTTGATTTCGCTAATTTCAGCTTGTTTTCTTTGAGTGTCTGCTTGCTGTGCTTCATTCCACGCAGTCACTGCTAGCGTAGCTAACACCAATCCTGCTGCAACTGAACCTGCAAGTGCTACTCTCAAAAAACGATTCAGCTTGCGTTCACTAAGTCTTCTTTGCTTTCTCTCCTTTTCCAGTTCCGCCATCACCTGGCTTAACTTCGGTTGCTGTTGCTGGCGGATAAACTCCGCTAAATAATCATGCACCAACTGATAGCGGTTTGCCGGATTTTCTTTTAACAAAACCACCAAGCCAGATTCCACAAAAATCTCTAAAATCAAATCTAACTTGCTGAGATCCCCCCTAGCCCACGCCACTTGCTTCAAGTCGGCAGAGCCGCCCAACGCAGTGGCTCCCCTTAAAAAGGCAGGGCTGTTTCATTCCACAAGATGAAGGAGTTTGTCAATATCATGAGAGATAAATCTTTGGGCAATTGTGATGGAAGTATAACCATTTCGACGAAGTATGTTGAGTGCGATTGCCTACGGCAGAGCTTCGCTTAACGCTCTGATGATGGAAAGATTTGCCGGAGCGTTGCCCAGACGGATTGTTGAACTATCCTCCTTCAAAACAACATCCTTCACCCAATGAAGGCAATTTTCAATACTCCAATGCCCGCGAATACCGAGAGCAAAATCCTTGGCTGTGCAAATCAAACTGCTAATATAACAGACAATCTCATGATATTTTTCCCCTTTCTTGTTCCAAATCTTTCGACCCTTATTAAAGATTTTATTCCAGTCCATTCTGGGTCAATTCCATTTAAATCATGAAAAACTTCTACAGTACGTGTTGTGAATCTATCTCTAGTTTTTTCTGTCTCTACTACACGACTTGTCGGTTTTCTTAGGGCAGCAATGCGTTTAATATGGCTATGTAGTTTTGGCTGATTATCTTTAACCGCAATAACGTAATCGTTGCCACTTTCTATAATTATTTTGCAAGTTTTTTTTGGCAATGTAAGGAATCAAAGCTGAAGACAACACCTTGTAGATCCAAGGCTGTGATTAAATCTTGTACAACCTGGATTTCACTTTTCTGCTGATTTTCAAATTTCTCCATCCCGACAACAAGTCCTCTTTTACAAGCAAAGATTGATACTATGCTGACAAAATTTTGACTCGATGAATCGTAGTGTTTCACCGTACCCTTAATACTTTTACCATCTGCAGCACACCATTCTGATACCTCTAAATCAACATAATTTTGTGCCCAGGTATTAAATTTTTCCGCCAAAAGATAATTTCTTGTTTCTTGCCAATCCGGAGTTGATACGTTAGGGCCAATTGTTTGATTAGACTTCGTTTCACTCGCAATGACAGGGCGATTTATTTCTTGTTGTCTCGCCTTCTCGTAATAACAGAAAGTGATATCGCTCAGGACTTTACCTTGCCAGACTAAATCATTCACTTGCTGCCAAAAAGCCAAACTTTGTTGATAATACTCCAAAGCGGTATCTAGGTGATTATCAACATATTCCGTTAATCCCAACAAATATTCGATTCTCGCTTTTACTCCTGGTTCTAGAACTTGTCCGAAATTTTGCAAGTCTTGCCAAGCTAACTTAATCTCAGAACATTTTTCTAAAGTCAGACTGAAATCACCAGTCAATAATTGCTCTGCTGTTTCTTGCAAAAACTCCATCAACTCATTGGGAGCAATCGGAAAAATTTTCGTTGTTCCCCAACTTTCCAAATCAGGAGCAAACTGCATGAACTGCTTGTGAACTTCATCATCAATCCACAACACCACAGGGAAAGGAAAATGATTGCGAAACTCCTCCCGCACCTGATTTGCACTAATCAGCATTTGCTCAAGATTCCGCACTGATTCCAACCCTAAAATCATCAAGGCTTGCACATCATCCCCGCATTCTTCCCGAATTGCAGTATAAAGAGTCCTTGCAGATTCCTTGAGAACCAAGACGCGGATTTCAACTTGACAAATGTCACGTAATCGTTTTATGAGATGCGATCGCAAACTAGCATAATTGCACCGTGCCAGAATCAGCTTAAACTGTCCAACAGAAGCCTCAATCGCCCAAGCCAATTGTTTCAATGAGCGCTCATTGTTGAGATGGATATCTTCTGGTTTGTCATTAGTCATGAGTTGTTCTTCTTGTACATTCGTTCCCTGACTCTGCCAGGGAATGCAAACCGCAAGGCTCTGCCTTGTAAAATGGAGGCAGAGCCTCCTGGTAAACATTCCCTGGCAGAGTCAGGGAACGAGCAAGGTATCAGTCATAGCTGCAACTCTCACGCCTCCGCCAAAATAGGATTAACCTCAAACCAAGACTCACCGCAATCTGCCGAAGGCAGCAGCGAAGCTATCGCGATATTCAAAAACAAACCGACTGCGAATCAGCTTTTGATACCCCTGATCATCACTCACTTTTTTCGTTTGCTTCACACGACGCAACAATTCCCACTCCTCATCAGAAATGGGCAAAATCATTTCATTGCGACGAGCACGAATCACAGTATCCAAAGTCTCACGAGTCAAAGGAAGTGACATTTCCTCCATAATCCATGTATTCAGCAGCCTGAGCAAGTCGCGTACATGACCGCCACTCATTATACATAAGTGCTCAAGGGTAGCCTTACGGTCAAAAACAAACGTAATATTACTGGCACGCTGGTCTGGTTGCAAGTCAGGATAAGCTCTTGCCAGTACCATCTCTTGCATCAGCGCCATTCCCTCTTCATGAACACTGCCATCAGACCATTGTACAGGTACCATCGGTAACACTCTGGGGTCTTCCAAAAATCTTTGTGTGAGCGTTCCATAGTCATTGGAAAACTTCAGAGACAGTGGCATTGTATACACAACATGACAATTCAACTTGGTGAGATACTCTCCCTGATCCACAAACAAGTATTCCTGTTGCGGACGTCCCCAAGCCTTGGGACGATTATCAATTCGGTCAAGATTATCTACAATCACCACTAAACCTTTTTTGCCTTGCTGTTTGAGTTTGGCGATGCTCCAGCAGGGAGCCGCCCTTTGGGCGATCGCAGGTTCCAGCAACTCCTTATTAATTGCGTCCAACAGTTTAATTTTTTGTGGTCCCAAATACTGGTTGAGTTTTTCCCGCAGTGTGGCGTCACTCTTAGCCTTAGTCGTGATTTCCCCAATTCCAAAAGCCAAAGTAAACTTTTCTTTTTCAGACGTTACACCAAAATCACCAACATTAGGAACTTTGAGTTTTACGCCAGTCACATCAGCATTTAAAACCTTCATAGCACCTTGGAGTAACTCTTTGAGCCTGCTGGGTTCTGCAAGATTAAGTTTTTCTAAACTTTGACTGACACGACGGGCGATTGCCTACGGCAGAGCTACGCTTAACGCCAACAGCACATCAGCAATATCTACATCAGTCAATTCTAAATCTTCACTAGACTCAAAATAGATGACACAAAAACCATCCGCTTCCAGTTCCAGTTGCAGCCGTCGCAGTTCCGTAGATTTCCCACAGCCAATGTGCCCAGTAAAAAGCGTGCAGGTAGGGTCATTCGGCTTAAAAAATGTCATCTTCTGCTTTAATTTGGAGATAATATCTCCACCACGCACAGAAGAAAAGTCAATATAATACTTCTTATCCTGTGTGTCGTTAACAACAAGAGTTCGGCTGGGGTCTGTCGCTTCAAAAAACTTGCGTAAGTCTATCATCAGAAAGCTTGTAATCTATAACTACTCATTTTTCATATCTTTGCTTATCAAGATATAAATAGCTACAGCTTTGATACTTGATTTTCCTGGCAATTTTAAGATGAGCTTAAATAGAATCTGGATCGACTCCCATCGCACGTAAGCGTTCCGCCAAGACTTGGGCGCGTTCTTCTGGAGTTAACAAGCGCTTTCCTGCTTCGTTATACCAGTACAGCCACTCCCGCGTAATTCCTTGATAAGTTCCCCGTTCCATACCAATTCCCAAACCAACTTCCGGTAACCAAACAGGATTATCTGAATGCAATTCATATGCACCATTCACCAACTTATACACTTCCAAACGCGGTTTACGGCGGCGAGTCGGATGATAAACGACGTAGTACAAAACCCCTAACTTTGCATACTCATCTTTCTTAGTGGTATATTCTCCACGATATCTCTGAGAAACAACTTCCAGCGTCAAAATTGGGACTTTCTCTTCTTCCCAAAGAACATAACTCGGACGCAAATTTTCATCAAAAAATCGCTCAACTCCCAAACTCAGAAACCCATCTGGTACAATCGGCGGTTCATTTGGATCATAGTAAACACCCATATCAGCACCGAAAAACCAATCCATGCGGTTTGCCCACACCATAGCGAGTATGGCTTCTAGCAAACCAGGAATCAAATATTGGAGTTCATTATCCACAGGCGTATCATCAGAGTCTGGTAATTCCTCAGAGGAGGGCAAGCAAGCTAATGAATCGTACTCTAACATAAGGAGTTCGGCAGTTATTTTATAATTCCGATCATATCTTTCATCCCCTCATCCCTTTGTCCTCCTCATCCCCACCTATGGCACAATGAAAACGGTAATAAAAGAAATATAGATAAGGTAATTTAGTGAGTCCAACTGCTCAAGCTACCGCTGCTGCGCGTCGCGTGGTATTTCCCTTTACAGCAATTGTCGGTCAGGAAGAAATGAAACTGGCTTTGTTGTTGAACGTGATTGACCCGAAAATTGGCGGTGTGATGATTATGGGCGATCGCGGTACCGGAAAATCCACAACTATCCGGGCGCTGGCTGATTTGCTTCCAGAAATTCCCGTCGTTGCTAACGATCCCTTCAACAGCGATCCTAGTGATCCCGATTTGATGAGTGATGAAGTCCGCCAACAGCTACAGCAAGGGGCGGATATTCCCGTTGTTCAGAAAAAAGTCCAAATGGTCGATTTGCCCTTGGGAGCAACAGAAGACCGAGTTTGTGGTACCATCGACATCGAAAAAGCATTATCAGAAGGTGTCAAAGCCTTTGAACCAGGACTCTTGGCAAAAGCTAACCGGGGTATTCTCTACGTAGATGAAGTAAACTTGCTAGATGATCACTTAGTAGACGTGCTTCTTGACTCCGCCGCCAGTGGTTGGAACACAGTAGAACGAGAAGGAATTTCCATACGTCACCCGGCGCGTTTCGTGCTTGTCGGTTCTGGTAACCCAGAAGAAGGAGAGTTGCGTCCTCAACTCCTAGATAGATTTGGAATGCACGCAGAAATCCGTACAGTCAAAGAACCAGCTTTGCGCGTGCAAATCGTTGAACAACGATCAGAATTTGACCAAAATCCACCAGTATTTTTAGAACAGCATAAATCTCAACAACAAGAACTCCAACAGAAAATCATCAGCGCCCAAAATCTGTTGCCATCTGTGGCAATAGATTACGACTTACGGGTGAAGATTTCCGAAGTTTGTTCCGAACTCGATGTTGATGGCTTGCGCGGTGACATTGTTACTAACCGCGCCGCCAAAGCCATAGCCGCATATGAAGAACGTACCGAAGTTACAGTTGATGATATCCGTCGTGTCATGACTTTATGTCTGCGTCATAGACTACGGAAAGATCCCTTAGAGTCAATAGATTCTGGATACAAAGTACAAAAAACCTTTAGCCGTGTCTTTGGCGTAGAAATGTCAGAAGAAACGACACAACAAAACGGTACAGGACAAAAATTAGGACTTAGAAATTAACAAGGAAGAGTGAAGAAAGAAAAGACGTTGCTTTATCTTTTTTTTCTTTCATCTTCTTTGTCAAAACTTATCACTTAGCACTTATAACTTAATATGAGATTTTGGCACTTTTGGTTCAATAGCTTTGTTTTATCCAGCCAATACAACCCACCTCGGTTTGTAGAAATGCTGATGGTACTATTAGCAATTGTAATGCTAATAGTTTGGAACTTTACACTAGAGATACCCTATATGATACTTGGCTGGAGCTTTGTAATTGGGGCATCTATTTCTATCTTGGTACGAGAAGCTATTGCTCCTTCACCAGATATAAGAGTTAACCAATTAGCAGCATTTTTCTTCCTCAGCATTAGTCTTTATGGCTTTGTTTACGTATTTCAAACTCTCTGAAATAAGTTAGTTGTGAGCGCCCAATGGGCGTGATTACACGCCCGCAACGAATGAAAAAACTAAATCCCGCTTCTTGCCTGTTTCCTATTCCGTGTTAGGCGTTCCCGTTCGGACGTTCGACGAAGCCTCAGTCGAGCCGTTGAAGCTTCACGGCGAAGCCTGTTAAGCTTGTTTTTTGAAAGTTGTTAATGATTAATGATTAGTTGTCCTTTTTTACTAAGAACTACTATAGGATTCCTATTTGATTTTTGAACGGAATTCAGTACAGTTTATGTTAAGCGTTAAGAGTTCCCTGTTCCCTGTTAAGCGTTCCCTACCTCTACTTTGTCAATTCACGCTCATCAAACCGGATTCCTATAGTAGAAGATAGAAATTACTTGAATGCTTGTGACTTTCTGCATTTGTTCATTCAGTATTTTCCAGTAAAATTATGAAAATTTAATTTTTATACGTAAGTACAGTTGATTTTTAAACTGATACGTAAAGTAATATTTAGTAATGCAAATTTTCTCATAAAGTTAATCAGTATAGATGCATTTTTCAAGAAAAAGTTGCCATACTGATAAGGGTTAAAACCATTTTTTACTTGAGAAAATTTTCTTAATAAGAGTGCTAGTTATGACAACTATAAAATCCTGTGTTTCAACTTGTCGTCACTGTCGGTACTACACTCCAGAGGGTCAGCGTGGTGGTACTTGTCAATTATTAAATGTATCGGTCAAATCAGGATGGAAAGCCTGCTCTTTATATGTCCGATCTTTTGAAGCTTCTTGCGAAGATCTTGTTAGCGCTAAATAAATTATTGTAGTGGTCTTTTCAAGAACTATTGCAGTTTCCATTTGGGTGCAATACACTCTCGAATTGGCTCCCCTACACCCTTACACCCCTACACCCCTACACCCCTTTCTTGGTCAAGAGTTAATCCTTATTTATTTTGACATACTTGTAGTCATTGAGGTATATTGAGAGATTGTGTGTCTCAATCCTGCTCGGATCAGGTAAAGGCAATACGAAAGCTGGAAAGCTGTCTTAACGAGCATATAGTCCAGCTACCTGTACGGCAACCTCAAGGACAATTTCATGACCTACGCAATTATTGAAACCGGCGGCAAGCAACTAAAAGTCGAAGCTGGTCGGTTTTACGACATTGAACTGCTGCATGTTCAACCAGACGAGAAAGTTACCATAGATAAAGTATTGCTAGTGCAGCACGACGGCGATGTCACCATAGGACAGCCGCTTGTGGGAGGAGCAAAGGTAGAAGGTACGGTGATGCGGCATCTAAGAGGTCGCAAAGTCCTGGTTTATAAGATGAAACCGAAAAAGAAAACTCGTAAAAAACGGGGTCATCGCCAGGAAATCACTAGATTATTGATTAATTCAATTAGCCTCGACGGTTCGGTGCTTGCTTCCGAAGAAAAGGCGATCACCTTAACTCAAGAAACTGAGGTGACTATAGAACCAGCCCAAACAACTGAAACTCCAGAGACTGTCGATGTTGTAGCAGAACCAGTAGCCCAGAATTCACCCGCTGAAGAAACAGCTGCTGAATAATAGATATAAGTAGAGACACAAGAGGAAATTATGGCTCATAAGAAAGGAACAGGTAGTACACGCAACGGTCGTGATTCTAACGCTCAAAGACTGGGTGTAAAGCACTACGGTAGTGAAGTTGTCCGGGCGGGAAATATCTTAGTGCGTCAGCGCGGTACTAAATTTCATCCTGGTAACAACGTTGGTATTGGTAAAGATGACACTCTGTTTGCTTTAATTGACGGCGTAGTCACATTTGAACGCAAGGGCAAAACCCGTAAAAAGGTTAGCGTTTATCCAGTAGCAGCGCCAGTCGAGGCAGTTGCAAGCTAGTCATTAGTTAAACCCAAGAGTCCATAGCAACTATGGACTGTTGAGTTCACATCAACTTATGAATCAACGCACCTAAGGCTAAACTCGTCAAACAGAAGATAGACAACAAGCAAAAGGTTTGTCCTTGATTAAAGCCAGCTGTTTGAAAGTCCATCCTTGCTAATGCAGTCGCAGCAACGATGAGCAACGTCTCAAGAAATAGTCGAAACCTGAATATCATTAAGAAAAACAAGAAAGCCGCTAAAACGCTAAGACCAAAAGACCTAAGATTTGATTTGAATAGGAATATAGAAAAGTTTGCAAGTTTTGTCCCGGAAACCGTTAAACCTCCCGTCACAAGTAAGATAGCAATAACAGCCAGTAGCCACATATACCAAGGAGTGTATATTTTAGATATTATCCACCCAGTGCTGGTGTAAGTAAGCAGTAGTAATACTAGGGAAAGCAAAGGTGGTCTTTTTGATATTGACATGGGTTGTTCCCAACATAAAAATAAGCTATAATTCCGCAATTATCTAAGGCATATACATACTGCTTTGTCGGAAAGCATAAATACCTTGCGACACTATAAGCCGTCAAAAAAAAGCCAATTCAGTTGAGAAATAATGGCTTGAATAGCTTAAACTATAGGTTTATTATCATATTTTTTCTACCTTCCATCAAGAGGCTGCTATGCTTTCCAAAAGAAAGCAAGGTCAGTTTGCAAAAAATTCCCGCACAAAGTATTAAAGATCTTGTTAAACATTTGTAAACTATAACCAGCTAAGTAGCCGCGTATCATGTCTTGTTAAGGGATTATCATGAGACAACTTGTTATCGCTCAGCGTGTATGCCTCACTGGTCATATCTTGGCAAAGGCTTTTGGACTAATAGGCATTCTATTGGTCATACCTAATGCCGAAACAATTTTCAACTCAGGAGAGGTTGGACAAAAAGCCATGCAGTTGAGTATGGCTGATGGTGGTGTGGTAGATATTATTTTGGGGACAATAGCCGTCTCGATTTATGCATATCGAGTATTGGGATGGCGCACTTGGCTAGGGTTTCTACTACCATCTGTATTAATATCGGTGGGCAGTGAATTACTGGGAACGAGTACTGGATTTCCCTTTGGATACTACAGTTACTTGAGTGGCTTAGGATATAAGATTGCGGGGCTTGTACCATTTACAATTCCCTTATCCTGGTTTTATGTGGGCTTGTCTGCTTACCTGATTGCTCGTACTGGTTTGAGGGTAGCTCAAAATCCCAGTTTTCTGCGCCAAGTGGGTGCTATTGCATTAGGTGCTTTGCTGTTCACTTGCTGGGACTTTGCCTTGGAACCAGCTATGAGTCAAACATCTCTCCCGTTTTGGTATTGGGAAAATCCAGGAGAATTCTTTGGAACACCCTATCAAAATTATGCGGGTTGGTTTGGCACTAGCGCCCTGTTTATGAGTGTGGCAGCATTGCTGTGGAAAAACACGCCCATAAAATTGGAGCGATGGCAACTCAATGTCCCCTTAGTCGTTTATCTTAGCAATTTTGCCTTTGCTGCAGGACTGAGCTTAGCAGCTGGATTTGCTATCCCAGTTTCATTAGGCTTTGTCTTGGGCGTAGTTCCTGCGGTAGTACTTTGGTGGAGATCAATTGCTGCATCTGCTAATGTTGGTGTTGCACCAACAACCACTGAAGTGACTGTAGCAAGCGTCAAGGTTGCTGTGAAATAAAGCTTTGATTTCCATCCCCAGGTATTTTGCTGTGCTAGACGCGTTGAGTTTCGCAAGTGCTATTTCATTGTTATTACTGCTCATCCAACTAAGCGCAACAGCAATTTTGCTGTCGCGCTTGTTAAAAGGACCTAGCCGCCATCCTCCTATTACACCCCAAAATCCCACACCAGAACTTTTGGGGTGTGTGAGTGTTGTCATTCCTACCTTAAATGAAGCTCTTCGTATTGCTCCTCTGCTAGACGGGATTTCTCAGCAAAGCTATGAAGTCCGAGAAATAATCATTGTAGATAGCAAGTCTAGTGATGGCACACCTGAGTTAGTCAAAACCGCACAGCAGAAAGATCCTCGCTTTCGCCTGATGACGGATGATCCCTTACCAACTGGTTGGGTGGGGCGTCCTTGGGCATTGCATTACGGCTTTTTGCATACTTCAGAGGCGAGTGAGTGGTTTCTGGGTATGGATGCTGATACACAACCATCACCTGGTTTGGTTGCGGGTTTGGTGAAGACAGCAGAAACTCAAGGCTATGACTTGGTTTCTCTCTCACCCCAGTTCATTCTCAAATATCCAGGAGAGTGCTGGCTACAACCAGCTTTGTTGATGACTCTGCTTTACCGATTTAATCCTGCTGGTGTGAATGCACAGCAGTCAGAACGAGTGATGGCGAATGGACAATGCTATTTGTGCCGTCGCTCTGTTCTAAGAGCTGTGGGTGGATATACGAGTGCGAATAATTCTTTTTGTGATGATGTCACTTTAGCACGGAACATAGCTGCCTCTGGGTATAAAGTTGGCTTTTTAGACGGGGCAAAAGTGCTCAAGGTACGGATGTATGAGGGAGCAATGGAAACTTGGCAACAATGGGGGCGAAGCCTTGACTTGAAAGACGCTTCGTCCCGCGCTCAAGTTTGGGGAGATTTATGGCTGCTCACAGCAGTTCAAGGTTTACCGCTTGTAGTTGTCCTCACCTACCTCTTTTTTTCTCCACTGCTCCTTGCTTCACTGCTAAGCGCTAAGCGCTCAGAACTCCCTGCTCCTCTGCTTTTCCTGGTAGTGCTGAATCTTTTTCTACTGCTGATTCGCTTTGCTATGCTTTTTGCGATCGCACCCTCCTATGATCGCAATCAAGCAAAAGGCGGTTGGTTGTTCTGGCTTTCGCCTTTGGCTGATCCAATCGCGGTGCTGCGGATTTTTCTATCTGCATTCCGTACCCCTAAAGAGTGGCGAGGGCGCAAGTACAGTACCCAATGATCAGTCCTGAGTGCTCATTGGTTAAGATTCCGTCTCACTTTCTACCTTATCGCCCCGTTCCAATTCCCAGAGAATTTGATTACCTTCACGCCGCACCCGTGAGACAAGCCAGTTTCGCCAGCGCCACTCGTCTCCACGACTGGTAACAGCGCTGGCGTGAACATCCATCAAGTCTGCCAGTTCAGAACTTGTGATCAGGTAACCTTTTTCGGCAATTTCGTCCGCAATGCGGAGAGTTTCCACCAAATTACGCAGTTGTGTTACCCTCATTTCTCGGGGTAATTCTTCATTAACTGAAGTAGCAGACTGGGTTTGTGGTTCCATATTGGTTATATCTGTTGCAAGAGTAGTGATTTGTTGTTTGTTTGTGTTAATTATTGTAGAATTTGTTTCCAAATCAGATACTCTTGATACACTTACGTCCTCGTTTTGTTCCAACATAAACTTTTGTTGTTGCAAGGACAAAGTTTTGCCATTGGCAAAGGCGCGGGCGATCGCATCACAGCGTTCGTTACCAATATTACCTGCATGACCCCTGACATGTTCCCACCTAACCCGTGGACTATTAAGATCGTCTAAGATTTCTAAGAGGTCTTGGTTCAACACAGGATTTCCATCTGACTTTTTCCAGCCTTTCCTTTTCCAGCTTTTCACCCATTTTGTCACGCAGTTTATCAGATATTCGCTGTCGGTGTGGAGGGTGATGGCTTCGTTTTGTCCTGAGTCTTGCAAAAATTGCAGGGCGGCGATCGCAGCTTGCATTTCCATTTTATTGTTGGTCGTTCGGGAGGATGCACCGCCCATTTCGTGAATCGAACCATCACTGAAATAGACAACGACACCCCAACCACCAGGGCCAGGGTTGCCTGTGCAAGCACCATCAGTGTATATACTTTTGATTGTGGAAACTAAAGACATAGTTAAGATTAAACTCTCCTGGCTTTGAAAAACCAGGATTTTGAACTGATGTTGCTATCTGGACTAAAAGTCCTACTACTCAACCTTATTCTGTGCTGAACGCACTTTGACTGGTTCAAACAGTCCTACCCGCCTCAACTTATTTCTAGGCTGTGCGGCTACTTTCGTCTCTTCCAACCTTAAAGATTTTACGTACTGAAGGCAGTGAAAAACTCTTCTCAGTACAACCCATATCTTTAGTTGTTATGGTTCAGTATGGAACAGGTTTTGTTTGTTGGATTTTTTCATCCTTGTGTTACCATCATCCCATCTTAAGACATTTATCAGATGATGCAACTATACAACCATCATTAAGCCTCTCTCATCAAAACAATTCAAATCTTCGGTGATTTTGAATTTTGAATTTGAGCGTGATCGTGGATCACCAAGCTAATAATTCCGGTTTTCTGCTGATGGGAAAAATAATACATAGCAAGAACATCAGGAAAATAGCTAGCTTGGAGCGACAATGGCATCTACTCCCAGATCCTTTCGGGATATTCAAAATCAATGGGCACGCTTATTTGTAGAATCATTAGCGAATGTTGGAGTAATCACCGGGTTTCCCAATAGGACGTTTCGCCCTGACACTTCAGTAACCCGTGCTGAATTTGCTGTTATTCTTACTAAGACATTTACAAAACTTAAGAAAAAACGGGACTATATTCGTTTTATCGATGTTCCGACTCATCACTGGGCAGCAAAAGCTATTCAAACAGCTTATGCAATAGGATTTCTAAATGGGTTTCTCAATGATCGCTTCTTTCCTGACAATAGAATTTCACGAGTAGAAGTTTTAATAACTCTGGTAAAAGGCTTGGATCTTGCCTTAAAAGTAAAGCCTGAGAAGCTTGCAACCCTTCAAGAGATTTATCACGATACCAATCTAATTCCTGATTATGCAATAACTCAGGTTGCAATTGCCACAAGTGCAGGTCTTGTAGCTAGTTACCCAAATACAAAATTACTCAAGCCCAATATACCAGCAACTCGCGCCGATGTAGCAGTTTCTGTGTATCAAGCGCTTTTTTTTCTGGGTGAGGTGCAAAAAATTCCCTCCGACTACCTTGTCGTCCCACGACAACCGCAAACTGAGTTGGAACACACTTCATTATAACGTTTGCGACTGTTGAACCAGGAACTTATACTGTGTTGAGATAATATGAAATGCGATTAATGACTGGAGTTTAGACAGTCTAAACTCCACTTATTTAACGAGATAAAGATCATAAAAATAATATAACTTTTTTGCCCATATTTTTGGTTCGTGCGGATTGATACGCTCAGGTGCAAGATATATTGGACTTTGGACAAAAAAATGTGTTCGCGAATAAGGTACGCGAATAATAAAAGAATATAAACTTTTCTACCTCAGCCTTGCTCGTATGCTGAGTCAAACAACTGTATAACCAGAAAAATTAC
>NZ_JABXYX010000152.1 GCF_017982655.1 Brasilonema sp. CT11
TTTCACCACGGTCGATGGCTGCCATCACTTTTGAGCGTAAGTCATCACTGTAGGGAGCGGGCATAGGAATATTTAGGATGTTCTGGATCTTCCTTAGTATGCCGCAACCCGAGTGGCAATAACTATAGTATTGTACTAAAGAAGTCGTTCCAGGCAATTTCGCCATCGAAGGGAATTTCACCATAGCGCGATCTCATTAGTTCTATAGGATTAGTCATAGTTAACTTTTGAACTCCAACACTTGTTTACGGTTTCAGAGGAACTATCGACGAAGAAAAACAAGGAGAAAATGGACTGAAAATTAAGCTTGATAGGAAAAGATAGAAAGGATGTGATTAAATGACTAAACCGAGAACAATCCGTAAGTCTGTCCACGATCGCATCCTGAATACGGCATCAGACTTGTTTTATCGAGAGGGAATCCGGAACGTTGGCATTGACAGGATCATTGCTGAATCTGGCGTTGCTAAGATGTCGCTCTATAATCATTTCAAGTCAAAAGATGCATTGATTGAAGCTTGGCTGCGACAAGAGGATAAACAATGGTGCGAATGGCTTAAAACTACGGTTGAGCAACAAGCTTCTAACCCATCCCAACAACTGCTAGCAATATTTGATGCCCTGCGGGAATGGTTTGAGGGACCAGATTTCCGAGGTTGTGCATTCATTAATGCCTCAGTGGAATTAGCCAACCCTGATCACCCTGGACATCGAGTGGCATTAGAGCATCAACAATCAATTTACCGCTACATCAAAACTCTTGCTCAATCAGCAGAAATTTCATCACCCGAACAGCTAGCACGACAACTGCTTCTCCTCGTGCAAGGTGCGATCGTGGTTGCGATGATGGAAGGAAGTTGGTCAACCGCATCACAAGCGAAAAAGGCGGCGGCAATGCTAATTCAGACTGCATCAAAATCGTAAAAATCGGGAAGTAAGGGGAGCAAGTTTTTATTGGTGCAAGATATAACGAATTGACACTCTCCCGACTACCGAAATATCGCTATGCTCATTTCGGTAAAAAGTCGGGAGATTCTTGGTTCCACGAGTCCACTTAGACTAGACTCCTTGCGGTATCTAACCCAGAGGTGGTTCTCTCCTCAAGCTTTAACTTTCCGCCTGCCCGGCGGTAGTTGGATTGCTCCAAAATTTGTTTGAGTTCAATGCTGGTTGTCTAGTCCCCATGAAGATTTTACCTATTCCTGGGTAAGAACTAAAACTATGGAATAGAACCCCATATCTTCAATTGTCAAGGTTCAGCGTCTGCGTGTTAAGCAGCAATAGGGTTTTTTCAGTGGTTGATTACCCTTCCACTGATACTATTTTATCACGTTTGACGGCAAAGAAATTTGCCGTTGGCACTACATCTCTGCTCTAAAGAGACAGAGTTTTGCGCCTATCGCGTAAGCCGATAAATCATCAATAACTCGATTAGCTGATATGTAGCTACCTGTGAGCCAATAATAATCATCAACTACATAAACTTTACCCTGCCTGACAACATTAAGCTTTGACCACAGAGGTTCTGCCATGAGTTTATTGACAGCTATCTTTGACTGTGAAGGGTCTTTGAAGCCGTAGCGCACTAAAAATAGGATATCACCATCTATCTGGGTGAGAACTTCTGGAGAGATATTGTAGCCAACGGGGTTGCCCGCTTTCTTTTGAGTTGCTTTAGCATCCAGATTTTCCGAAGGAGGACGGATGAGACCAGCATCCTCTATGATCACTCCAGAGAATGCACCCTTGGTTAACGGGTTAATCGTCTGTGGGATGAGGCGCACGACGGAAACTACAGTTTTTTTGAGTCGGGAATCCATCTTTTGTTTGAACTCGGCTAAGCGTATGTTATAATCATTCATAAAACGTTTTGCTGCCTCAATTTTTCCCAGAGCTTTTGCTGCTGGCATAAAGGGTTTTTTCCAGTCTCCATTACTTTGCACCTTCAGGAGAACGGTGGGTGCAATGTGAGACCATAAACTGTAAGTATCCCGGTTCCGCGTCGTGCCCAAGATCAAGTCCGGCTTGAGAGTTATAACCTTCTCCATGTTCGGTGGTGTCAGAACCGCGCCAATGTTTTCAACGCCTGGGTGCTTATTCTCTAACCCTAGCCCTTGGAGAGTTTTAGTTGGATCTGGAGCACCTACCAGATTGACTCCCAGAGCTAAAGGTATTTCCACAAGCCACGGATCTATGACGACGACTCGTTGAGGATGGACGGGAACTAGAGTCTGACCCATTGCGTGTTTGACTACGTGGACGGGCACAGGTGATGTTTGAGTTGAAGGAACGACAGCTAGATCGCGGTTTGGTAATTGACGACCAAAGGAGCTGCAAGCAGAAATCACTAGAAGCGTGAGTAGCACAACTAAGTAGAACTTACGCATATTATTGATAAAGTGAAGAAGATACAGGTTATGGTAGGGCGATCGCCTATTGGCTGTGCAAGAGGTTGTGTTGCAAAAACTTGCAAAGGACGAAAAATAGTATAAATTAGAACTAGTTATGCAGCTACTATCAAAATGTGAGCAACAAATTTTACTTGAGCATTAATGTTCTGTTTTTTCAACTCCTGCACCCATCGGTATATTAGACTTCTTGCAAAAGTCAAAAAACGTGAATGTCATTCTGTTAGCGCAGCGTGCCCGGAGGGCAGCGAAACGCAGTGTAGCGTTAGCAAAGCGTGTCCGAAGGACATAGAATCTCCACCAGATGTTTCGCTCCGCTCAACATGACAATTCAAGCATTTTTGCAAGAGGTCTATTGTCGTATGCTCTACCTCAAGACCCCGTGTGATCATTTCCTTCCTAAAGGTAAACACAAAGGTGTTCCTACTACTGGGTCTGGTACAATTCGACAAGCTAATCCAAACACCTCCTGCACCATTTCTTCTGTCATGATATCTGCTGGAGTTCCATGAGCCATAACAGCGCCATCACGTAAAGCTACTAGCTGATGAGCATAACGACACGCCTGATTCAGGTCATGCAACACCATGACAATTGTTCGCCCCTCAAGTTGATTCAAATCCCACAGTAACTCTAGCACCTCCACTTGATGAGCTAAATCTAAGAAAGTTGTCGGCTCATCCAATAATAAAATTTGTGTATCTTGTGCCAAAGTCATGGCTATCCAAGCACGTTGCTTCTGTCCGCCAGAGAGGGTATCTACGGCTCTATGGGCTAATTCGTTGAGGTTTGTAGTTGTTAGTGCTTTGCGAACTTGGCGTTCATCTTCAGTTGTCCAAGATTGCAGCCAACTTTTTTGATATGGATAACGACCTTGTGCTACTAAATCTCGCACAGTCAATCCTTCTGGTGCAACTGGTCCTTGAGGGAGAATACCGAGTTGTTGTGCAACTTTGGTCGTTGAGTGTCGAAAAATATCAGTGCCATTGAGAAATACAGTACCAGTATGAGGTTTGAGCAATCTAGCCAAACCCTTCAGTAGAGTAGATTTCCCGCAGCCATTGGGGCCAACTAGAGCAGTAATTTGTCCTGTGGGAATTAATAGGTTAAGACCGGATATAATGGGTTTGCCGTCGTAAGCTAAGCTCAGATGTTGGGTCTCAAGGACTGTATTTTTCATAGGGCTTTGGGAGCGCAAGCTCAGGACATAAGTGTTTAGTTTGTCTACGGTATGATTTCATTTGAATGCAGTGCAAGCGATCGCCTAACACAGCAGTGTCTTGTTACAATTGCTAGAGTGTTGAACTTTTGAATCATCACATACTAAGGCTTTTCCTCAAGAACCGCGTAGACCGTAAGGGCTTGTCGTAGACATCGCCAGGGCGAACGCACGTGATTTCTGAAACCTTGCTGGAGAAGGATATTGACGAAAAAATAGGCTAATTTTTCAAACGCCAAAACCCTTGCTATTAAAGGATTCTTATACTTTAGATGCGTTTGCCCTGCCGCGATCCCCCTTTGGTGTAAAGAATATTTAAATATTTTAAATCGTATTGTCATGCTATTACCAACAATATTGGCTAACAAGTGCTGCCCTTTGTAAAGATACCCTGACAAAAGATTGGGATCGACTTAATAGCAGTAGTCCTGTTGCAAGCGTATCAATAGCAATTGGAAGTTTATGTGTTGTAAGTAAGCTTATTTGCGGTTTACTCGTACAGGTGCAAAACGTCAGGTGCTGTAAAGACAATCTGTACACTTAAGCGGTGATGTGCTGCTCTCGGTGAAATTGGAGCTATCCTGTGCCAGGAGTTATCAGATTGAACTATCGCTACTGAAGAGTTAATCACAGGAGGATTTTCATAAACAACTGATTCGGGTTGGTCACTAGACAATACACAGAAGCTACCCCCCCATTCTACAGACCATTGTTCCTGTAAGTATAATAGATGAGTTAAGGTCTTGTGTTTACCATCAGTGTGAGGAAGAAAAGATCGCGCTGGTCTGGAATGCCGACGTTCAAACGATACAATCACACTGTGGTTTTCTAAGTTCAACCCCGACAATTCTTCCATGATTTTTCGATAAGTAGGCGACCACAGTTCCTGAAGGATCAGCATCTGCCAAACTTCACTTAGCTCTTGAATAGGAAAACTGACCATACCCTTCTCAACATTACTATGCCACCCAGAGTTTCTCTCTACGACTTTCCCTTCAAGGAAGCTTGGATTACAAAACCAACCATCATCCCTTTGCACAAACAGTTCTACACTTGGGAAGCTTTGTATTAACTTTTCGGATGCGTCCTCTTCGAGAAGATTTTCAAACTGCATCCAACAGTAAGGATTTTTATGAACCACTGCATTCTGTAAAGCATTCCAGTTTAATACCATACTCAACCTTGCTTCCCTTCTAAGACATACTTTTCTAAATCATCTAGTATTCGTATAGCAGACACAAGAGTCAGTAAAAGCTGAGCGCCTAAACTTTACCAAGTATGTAACCTTTGCTCAACTTTTCAGGCTTAGGCAACCTCATGACGCTAAGCATTTTTGCTTAATGCTACGCGATCACGTCGTCTGACAATTGCCGCCACGTATTACAAATGTACTACTCGGTCGCTTCGGTGTTGATTATCATTCTGATTCAGAAAGCTCTACACTATCTTTACCTGTGACAAATATTTATATTTTCAATACACATATACATTCAATCGTCAATCATATATATACCACTATCAGGTGCGTTTGCCCTGCCCCGTCTAAGATCTCATCTACCAACTTTATCGGTAAAATGTATCAGGTGTCACTTTTTCTGAAAACCACAAAGTAGTAAATTTAGCTGTAATCAAAATCTGTAATCAAAACAACTTTTTTTCAAGCGGTTAATAAATACTGTTTGGCACGTTGTTTGTATGCGATATGCTTTGCGTTAAAGCTCCGGTTTATCGCAAAGGAGCGCGTATCGTATTAACGAGATTGCATTTAATTGATGTACATATTATAGACATTTTTTTTGTTTTGTGTGGTGGCAGTGGGGAATTAATATCATGAAAAAAACAATATTGAGATTTTGTTTAATACCAATAGCTTCTGTCTTCTTGGACAGTAGTGCGATCGCTTCTGTTGTGAAGACGAATGTTCAACAGACGCTCGTAAATAAGTTAAAGGCTAGCTTTTCACAAGCACCTTTATCTGAAGTGAGTCAACTTGATGAATTAAAGCGTCCTATTACCAATGCCGCACCGTTGTTAGTACAGGAATCGAATACAGCAACGGTAGTGCAAGTAACAGGAGTGCGGATTAACCAAACTAATAAGGGTATTGAGGTGATTTTAGAAACATCTCAAAGTACAGCACTCAAGCCAGAGATTAAAAGAACCGGCAATCAATTAACTGCTGATATTCCCAATGCACAGTTGCGCTTAGCGAGTGGCAATACATTCCGACAATCAAAACCAGTGGCGGGGATTACTGAGATTACGGTCACAAATACTGACCAAAACAGTATCCAGTTAACGGTGACAGGTTCAGCGGGTGTTCCAACTTTAGAGTTGTTTGATAGTCCAAATGAGGGGTTGGTATTTGGGCTAAGTGCAACTACGGCTACTGGACAACTGCCGACACAGACTACTCCAAAACCAGCAAATGGATCAAACCAAGAACCGATAGAGTTGGTGGTGACTGGGACACCTGAAGGAAGTTATCGGGTGCCGAGGACGAGTATTGGGACAAGAACGGATACTTCAATTAAAGATATTCCGCAAACAGTTCAGTCAGTCCCCCGACAGGTGATTGAAGATCAAGCAGACAAACGTGTTGGTGATGTCTTGAGAAATCTTGGCATCGGTCAGAACCAGGAACCAAGCCGCCTTGGTGAGACTGTGATTATTCGTGGTTTTGATGTTCAAGCTTCAAATAGTCTCAGAGATGGCTTGAGAGATAACCTAACTAGTTTAATCGGTACTCCATTTCAAAATGACCTTGCCAATATAGAACGGATAGATGTGCTCAAAGGACCAGCCTCGGTACTTTTCGGTAATGGATCGCCGGGAGGGGTGTATAATCTCATTACTAAACAGCCCTTGAGTACACCTTACTACTCAATAGAGGGTAACGTCGGAAGTTATAGCTTATATAAATCCTCTATAGACTTCTCAGGTCCTGTGACTGCCGACAAAAAGCTTTTGTATCGCTTCAATGCCGACTACGAAAATTCCGGCAGCTTTATCAATAATGCCTACTACGAGCGGGCTTTTGTCGCACCCGTGATTAGTTGGCAACCGAGTCGTGACACAAAGCTGACTATATCCGGGGAGTATCTCTATTCACGACAATCGGAATTCTTCCCTATAGGTTTACCTGCGAAGGGGACAATACTACCTAATCCAAATGGCCAAATTCCTCCTAACCAGTACTTGGGAGATCCGACACAAGACAAAGTGAAGGTGACACAAGGACGAGCTGGCTATAAATTTGAGCATAATTTTAGTGATAAGTGGTCTTTGTACAATAGCTTTAGCTATGCGTTTCTAGACCGACCTTATACTACCAATGTTACACCAACGAGTTTACAGGCAGACAACCGTACCGTTAATCGCTTTGACCAGATCTGGGGTCCGACTACCATCAGCAACCTTTCTCAAGATACTCATGTGGTGGGTAAGTTCAAAACTGGTTCTTTAGAACACCAATTGCTCCTCGGCGTTGATTGGTATCAACGTATCGTTTCACCATACAGTTTTACAGCCCGAACTTTTTCGGCGATTGACATTTACAATCCAGTTTATGGACAGACACCAGGAAATATTTTCGCCAGTCGCAAACAGAAGCAGAGACTCGATGACTTAGGAATTTATTTTCAAGACCAATTAGCTCTTGCACCTAACTTGAAGTTGGTGTTGGGTGGACGCGGTGACTTTGTAGATCAAAAGACCGTTAACTTTAACCCCACAAGTGTAAGCGCTCAATCAAATTCAGCATTTAGCCCACGCTTAGGCATTGTCTATCAACCGATTCCACCAGTTTCACTCTACGCCAGCTACAGTCGCTCTTTCGATCAAGTTGTGGGTACAAGTGCCAACGGCAATGCCTTTGAACCCACCCGTGGCACTCAGTATGAAGTTGGGGTGAAAACCGACTTGCTGAATAATAAGCTCTCGGCTACACTCGCTTTGTACCAACTCACCCAGAGTAACATTACGACGACAGATCCCAACGATCCCACCTTCAGTATCCAAGTCGGTGAGCAGAGAAGTAGAGGTGTTGAGCTATTTTTCACAGGGGAACTTGCCCCAGGATGGAATATTATTGCCGCTTACAACTATACTGATGCCCGTGTAACTCGTGACAACGTTTATAAAGTTGGAAGTTTACTTGCCAACACTCCAGAAAATAGCGCTTCTTTATGGACAACTTATATTATCCCCAAGGGTAAGCTGCAAGGGTTCGGAGGTGGCGTGGGTGTGTTCTATTTTGGCGATCGCCAAGGTGATTTGACCAACACCTACACGTTGCCCTCTTATGTTCGCACCGATGCTGCTTTATACTACCGCCGCAACAAATTCCAGGCTTCCCTCAATTTCAAAAATCTGTTTGATGTTCTTTATTACGAAGGTGCTTTTAATATTAATCGGGTTTTTCGAGGCGAGCCGTTTGAGGTAGAGGCGAGTTTAAAGTGGCAGTTCTAACAAGTGGTAATGAATGAGATTTATGGTGCAACCTGGGGTCAACCGCATAGTGCAACGAGTGATAATTGCAATGTTGCTGCTGCTCATGCTGTATGCTTGTAGCTTGCGGACAGATTTACACAACAATAGTCATCTATTAACTAAATCACCATCCCAGGTCGATGTACGTATAGTCAAACACGTTATGGGTCAAACCCTAGTTCCTGCTCATCCTCAACGAGTAGCAGTTCTGGTTCACGCTTTATTGGAACCTACTTTCGCCTTGGGAGTCAAGCCAATCGCTGCCCCAAAAAATGCTGTCTCTGACTTGGAGCGATTAGTGGGCAAACTCGAAGGCATTGAAGATGTGGGTTTGGAGTCTCCCAATCTAGAGAAGCTTTTGCGACTCAAGCCAGACTTAATTCTGGGCTTGAGTTCTCACCAAGATATTTATCCATTATTGTCACACATCGCACCTACAGTTCTGGCTACTTTCAACCCAGTTGCACCGTGGAAAGGGTTCTTAGCTTTCACTGCTGATGCCTTGGGAAAAACTCAGTCAGCGCAGCAGTTAATGACTAATTATTATGCACGTTTAGCACAGTTGAGAGCTTCTTTGAGTCAACGTCAACCAACCACAGTCGTATCAGTAGCTGAATTGCGTGCTGATGGAATTTTCCTACCTGAGGCGGCTTCTTTTGAGGGAGAAATCCTTAAAGATGGTGGTATTCAACGTCCGCCAAATCAGTTACTCCATTCTGAGACGAGCATCAGAATGCGCTTGGGGGGACGCTATGCTTTTCTTCGCATACCTGAGGAACTTTTGCATGAAATTGATGGAGATGTCCTATTCTTAGTCACCTCAGACATAATGAGTCGTCAAAATCTCAATTTAGAACTTCAAAAGTTGAAAGCATCTGCGCTATGGTCTAAGTTAAAAGTGGTGCAGCACTCCGAGGTACATGAAGTTGGTTTTTACTGGCGTGGTATGGGTCCGATTTCCGCTAACCGCGTGATAGACGATTTGTTCCGATATTTGATCAAATCTACTAAAGCAACTACTATGAGAGATTAATGAACATTGGCGAAGCTGAGTTGCTCGCGCTATGTATAAAATGCAGCTTTTTTTGAAATGCGAATACGAAATTCCCAAAATTAGATCGGGCTTAAGGGCTAAAATTTTTTCTAGGTTGGGAGTTCAGGTTCAAGACAGGAAATAAACGCTCCTTACTCATCCCAGGGCAAACGCATCTCAAGTATAAGAATCCTTTAATAGCAAAGGTTTTGGCGTTTGAAAAATTAGCCTATTTTTTCGTAAATATTCTTATCCAGCAAGGGTTTCAGAAATCACGTGCGTTCGCCCTGTTACTCATCCCCTCCGCCTTTGATACAGTAAATAGATAAAATAAGGCGCTCCCAAAGCAGCAGTTAGCAAACCACATGGCAATTGTGTCGGAGAAAATAAAGTCCTACCCAAAAAATCTGCTGCTGCTACCAATAGTCCTCCGATCAAGGCAGCCACAGGTAGTAAATTTTGATGTATTGAGCCGACAAGTCTACGTGCTAAATGCGGAGCCATTAATCCAACAAAGCCAATTGTACCTGCGATCGCCACACTTGACCCAGCCAGCGCCACACTCACTAACAGTAATTTACTTCTTTGCCATGTGACTCGGCTACCGAGTCCTTTAGCTACCGCATCACCCAGTTGTAGAGTATCAAGTTCCCGCGTTAGGAGTAACGCCAAAGGAACGAAAATTACTATCCAAGGTAGCAGTTGCCAGACTTGCTCCCAACTTTTACCAGCGACACTACCTGCTAACCAGACTAATGCTCTAGTAACGTCATTGATTTGACCAAAAGTGAGTATCAAAGTCGTGAAAGCTCCCATAATTGCCGCGAGTGCTACTCCCACTAACACTAAGCGCAGAGGTGATTTTTCTCCCGTACCAGCTAGCAAGTAGATCAGACAGCCCACAATAAAAGCACCACCAAAGGCAGCAAAGGGCAAATACATAGTGGGTACAGCCGGAAATACTACAATCAAAGTCACAGCTGCTAAGGCTGCACCTGCATTTACCCCAATAATACCAGGGTCAGCTAAAGGATTACGTGTCAATCCTTGTAAAATTGCACCCGCAATTGCCAAGTTCACTCCTACTAACCAGGAGATTAATACTCTTGGTAAACGCAGGGTAACAACAACAAAGGGAGATTCTGGATCTTGAGTTGGTAAACTAACAACAGCTTTTACTATATCTGCTGGCGGCACAGGATAATCTCCCAAACTGAGGCTCATCCCCAAGACAGCGAGGGTAAGTAATACTAGTAACAACACTACTCTAGTTACAGGTTGGTTGCCGAGTATTGAATTTGGAATTTGGAATTTGGAATTTGGAATTGTTGTCATCCTCTCTTCACCCGCCAACGTACTAAATATAATAAAAATGGCGCACCCAAAAGTGCTGTCATCACACCAACAGGGAATTCTTGGGGTCTAATTAACCAACGGGCTGCTAAATCTGCCCATACCAGTAAACCTGCACCAAACACAGCTGCACAAGGCAATACCCAACGATAATCAACACCCATTACTCCCCGCGCCAGATGCGGAACTACCAGACCGACAAAGCCAATAGGCCCTGCTAGTGCGACAGCGCTTCCTGCCAATATGACAACGCTCGATGCTGTTGCCAACTTAATCCAACCTGTTTGCTGACCTAAGCTTGTAGCTACCGATTCTCCTAAACTGAGAACGTTGATTTGTCTACTCAAGGCAAAAGCTGTTAATAATCCTACTACCATCCAAGGCAACACAGTTAAAAATAAATTGAAGTCTCGTCCGGCGAGGGAACCTGCTAGCCAGAAGCGGACTTCTTCTAAAGTGCGATCGCTTAAAATCAGTACGCCTGTGGTGATTGAAGATAGCAAGGCAGTTAAAGCTGCACCAGCAATAGTCAGATTCAATGGTGTTGAGCCTCCTTGTCCAAGTGAACCGAGGGAATAAACTGCTAAGGCTGCTATTAAGGCTCCGATAAATGCTACAAGGGTAATGAGGGGTGCTGAAGATGTACCCAAGCCAAAAACCACTGTCACCACTGCTAAGGCTGCACCTGCATTGATCCCCAAGATTCCTGGTGCGGCTAGGGGATTTTGGGTGAGTCCTTGCATCAATGCTCCGGCTATAGCCAAACTAGCACCAACCATACTTGCAATCAGTGTACGCGGTAGGCGCATCGAGCGAATAATTATATGCTCAGTGGAATCATCATAGTTAGTGAATGCAGTGAGTATTTTGGCAATGGGAATGTCAGCAGCACCGTAGGCAATGCTGGCGAAGATACCCAACAATACTACTAGGATACCTATACCTAAACTGAAAATGCGAATGTAGTATTTTTCTGGGTGAGAAATATTTGTGTTCATAGATTTGTGACAAGAGTTAACTTCGTACCTTTGCTTTTCCTAAAATTTAAGCATAATTACTAATTGACATCAGATGTTGAGTTTTAAGGGCTGTATTTTCCATAGGGCTTTGGGAGCGCAAGCTCAGGACATAAGTGTTTAGTTTGTCTACGGTATGATTTCATTTGAATGCAGTGCAAAAAAGCGATCGCCCTTTGGTGTAAATATCTAAATATTTTAAATCGTGTTGTCATGGTATTACCAACAATATTGGCTAATAATTACTGCACTTGATAAAGATACCCTGACAAAAGATTTGGATAAGCAGTGCGAGCATCCCAATTTTGCAAAAATATGTTTGTCCGCAGCGAACGGAGCAAAGCGGAGTGAAGCATAAGTCCTAAGTCCTTACGGACACGCGCAAGGGACGGACACGCTACGCGAACGCAAACTTTTGAGATTGCTTCGCTACCCAACGGGTACGCCGCTGAGTCGCTCTACGACACGCTACGCGAACGCGTCTACACTCCGTTGCGATCGCTGCGGACAATTAGACATCTGAGTTTGATATAACTTACACATTTGGGATGCTCCCCATGCCTACTTCATATTGAGTGTCTCTTTCGGGTATGAAGGAATTGCCATTAACGTCAGTGGTCTTGAGAGAATACTTGTTAATTTGTTAAATTTCGATCAACTGGTTGAGATTTCAGCATTGATTGCAAATAATATGGTTGCCAAAAGCTCAACATTTCTTCGCCGACTTGTTGAGGATAAAAGTAGTGAAAAAAATGATGACCTTTAGGACATTCCCACAAAATATCTCCAGGCTTAAATTCTTTTAACCAGTCTTTTAATGCAGGTGAATTCACAATGGAATCGTTCTTGCTGCCACATACCATCATCGGCATAGAAACCCCACCTTGAGGTAACTCAATTAACTTAAAAAGAGAGTGCAACGGGGATTGTTCTAAATCTCTATATAGTATACCCATTAACTTTTTAGTAGTATTCTGGGATTGCTCACCAAAGAGATGACGAACACAGTTTTTTAAAACTTGCCGGCGACTCATAGTAAATAATTTTCTTTGCAGATAATAGTAGACATGCCAAGTATTAGCAGGTTGAGAAGCTACAGACAATAAAACCAGCGATCGCGCTTTGCGCGGCTCCCTGCTGGAGCATCGCACTTTTTGGGGATAGCGACGAGCAAAAGTTAAAGCGATCGCACCACCTGCACCATGACCTGCTAAATTGACAGGATAAGAAGATTGTGATAAAAATTCATCCAAGAAATTTACAGCTTCATCTATGGAACTACCTTTATCTAGATGGTGGTGATACTCCCATTGATCTACATTCACATACTGCGACAAATATTCTAGTAGTGGTCGATCAAAACGCTGCGATACATGACTAGAACTGATCCAAACAATATCGGTCTCATTAGACATAAATACTCTCAAACATCCAAATTTGGGAATAATCAATTTTTCAAGCGTGCCATTCCACTATTGCCCTATCAAAACTCCCAACTGACTCTTCCCTCCACAATAAATGGCTCTTCAGGATAAACAAGGTTGATATTTCGAGCGGTGAAGTACTGAACATCGGACAGATTCTTGAAGTTAAGCGCAAAGCGAAGGCGATCTAATTGATAGTAGACAGCAGCATCAAGCCGTAAATAACTCGGTACACTGAACGAGTTGCTCAGATCCCCCTGCCGTTTGCCGACATAGAACAAACCCAGTCCAAACCCTAACCCTTTTAAATTCCCCTTGGGAAAGGTATAAGTTGTCCATAAACTCGCGCTATTCTCAGGAACATTCACTAGTTGATTGCCAATAATTGATCGGTTGCTATCCTTTGTCACCTGTCCATCCGTATAAGCATAGGAAGCAATCACATTCCAGCCTGGCAATATCTCCCCTGTAACGTTGAGTTCAACACCTCGACTGCGTTGTTCCCCTGTTGCAATAAAGTAGGTGAGATGATTAGGGTCAGTTATCAAAATATTGGATACAGTCAATTGATACAAAGCTAGGGTTGAAGACAGCTTGCCACCGAACAAATCAGCTTTAACTCCTACTTCGTATTGAGTGCCACGACTGGGTTGAAATAAACTACCCTCAAATGTGGTTCCAACATTTTGAGAGAAGGATTGACTGTAGCTGGCATAGAGTGAGACGGGTTGGATAGGTTGATAGACAAGACCAACACGAGGACTAAATGCAAAGTCTGATTGACTTTGATTGGCACTTGTATTTAAAAAGTTGGTAACTTTATTATCGACAAAATCTCCGCGTCCGCCAAGAACCAACTTAAGGTTATTAGTAAGTGAGACTATATCTTGAACATAAAAACCGAGCTGATCGTTTTTAGTTTTCTGATTAATTCTAGAAACAATACCACCAGGAAGTTGACCGTAGACAGGGTTAAACAAATCTAGAGGAGCAAGAGACCGCATCGTCTGCTCGAACTGAACAATATCTCTGTATAAGTCAAAGCCAGCAACTAATTCATGCTGAAGGCTGCCAGTTTTAAATTTACCTACCACATGATTGTCTAAAGCATATTCGTCATCGGCAGCAGGTCCTATAGAACCCATTTGACATCTTTTACAGTGTTGAAGTAAAGTTACGGCAAAAGCCTTATCCAGCAACCATGCCATACTCCAGCAGCCTAACAGACGAAGAGTGGGAAATTCTTGAACCTCTACTGT
>NZ_JABXYX010000345.1 GCF_017982655.1 Brasilonema sp. CT11
AAAAGTGGCGAGATTTAGCAGTTTTTGTCCGGAACACCCTAGTTATTCATAGAACATAGAATTGGTAGATGCACCCTGATAACTCACTTCCCTAGTTGGCTACTCGCTGCTGGGGATTTATTTTTTTTGATACAAAAGTGGCGAGATTTAGCAGTTTTTGTCCGGAACACCCTAGTACAACACGGCGTAAATAAGCCAAGTATTAGATAGCCAACACTTTACCCTTATAAGTCCACTTAAAAGGTTTAGCCATTGTTTTATTAAAGTAGTCGATAAATTGTAGAATTCGGCTTTTGAGATCATCCAAACTTTTGAAACTAGCACGTTTAAGTAACTTACGAACTAAAATACTGAACCAAATCTCAATCTGGTTGAGCCCTTCGGGTTCGCCAGTTGCTTCAAGTCGGGGAACCCGCCCAACGCACTGGCTCACCAAGAAGAATGTTTGGGTGTGTAATGGAAAACAATCCGATGTGCGGGGTTACTCAAAAAGGCAGCACGAGATTTCATGGATTTGAGGATACCACTTTTATCTTTGATGCCGAGGTCGATGTCTAAACCTTGTTTTTCTGCAATAAGGCGAACTAATGATTCGGACTGGTAAGTATTCAGGCAATCCATAATAAGCGTGCCATTTAATTGCTGTTGAGTCGCTTTCAATAACTCGACGAATATGTTGAACAAAATCGGATTCAGTTCGGGAATCTCCACAACGCCGGTTCAATAATTCGACCAGTGGCAACATCAAAACTAGCGATTAAGCTTTGTGTACCATGACCGCCAGTTGCCTCAACGGGGGGAACCCCCGCACGGCACTGGCTGACGAATGTACTCAAACTCTGTTGTTTCAACTTTACCTGGTCGCATCGGTAAGTCTTTTTCTAAGCGCTCAATAGCTTGAATCCCAGTCATTTCATCAATTGATATCGTGCGCTCTCCGTTTTGATGACGTTGAATGGCACTGATATATAAACCACTAATATCCTCAAGTTTTGCATCAAATTCTTCGTCCTCAGGGGGGGGTTAACCAGTAGCGACTCTGGTGGGGTTTAAGTTCTGCTTCCTCTAATAATCTTCCAACGTGGCGAACAGATATGCTTTCAATAATCCCTTGTTTGATGATTTCGTCCGCAAGTTCTCTGGCCGTCCAATGACTTATTGGTCTTCCATAGTCTTCGGGTGGAGAACACGCAAGTGCAAATAACTCTACTACTTGCTCCATACTAAATTTTATTGGTGCGCCAATACGTTCCGAGTCTTGCAATCTTTGAAATACAGACAATTGTTGATCGTTAGTTTCCAACCATCGGTTTCGCCATAAACGAGCCGTATCCAAACTGATATCTAATTTTCGAGCAATTTCGCCATGATTTTTCCCGGATGACGCTAGCAGAATTATTTTTGCCCGCACTACTACTTGTTGCGCTGTATTGTGTCGGTTTAGCAACTGTTGCAGTGCGCAGCGTTAAGCGTAGCTCTGCCGTAGGCAATCGCTATCGCTCAAGTTTAATTGTTTTGGAGCTAATCGTGCCACACTCTAATTCTCCGCTTCTCAGCAAAAACTACCTTTAATCTAATTACTCATTCTCCCACAATAATACTTGGTTAACTTACGCCGCTTTGTACTAGTTATTCATAGAACATAGAATTGGTAGATGCACCCTGATAACTCACTTCCCTAGTTGGCTACTCGCTGCTGGGGATTTATTTTTTTTGATACAAAAGTGGCGAGATTTAGCAGTTTTTGTCCGGAACACCCTAGTTATTCATAGAACATAGAATTGGTAGATGCACCCTGATAACTCACTTCCCTAGTTGGCTACTCGCTGCTGGGGATTTATTTTTTTGATACAAAAGTGGCGAGATTTAGCAGTTTTTGTCCGGAACACCCTAGTTATTCATAGAACATAGAATTGGTAGATGCACCCTGATAACTCACTTCCCTAGTTGGCTACTCGCTGCTGGGG
>NZ_JABXYX010000346.1 GCF_017982655.1 Brasilonema sp. CT11
TCATTGCAATGTATTCTAATCAATGTGTTAATCAGATGTACAACTTTGCATTGATCGCAATCTTCGTGGCAGTGATCTTCTTGGTGAGTGACGTGATCGTTCGCTACGCTCTGCTCTGCTGCTGCATTCTTTTCATCACCATGGTATCGTTGAGTGTTTTGTTCATTCCTAAGCTTCGCTTGCTCTTCAATCACAGCGAGGAAGAGCTGCGACAAATGAACGAAGCACAACTTCAAGCAGTGATTCGCTCGTACACCAAGAAATTCGCCTCTTCCAGCGATCAAAAGAATTCCACGAAAAAACAAGGTGGAATGAGTGGCCCCGAATCTGGCAACAGCTGGAAGAGCCAGTCCGGATCTATCGTCGAAGATGAAATGGTCGAGCTTGCTAATAGCGTAAAGAGTCTTCATAAGCAAGTCGAAGATCTTAAAAAGGAGAACAAGAAGCTGCGTGACACGCCTCCTTCGTCGCCATCGAGCGATCACGCTGACTACCGCTCACTTTACGAGAAATTCTCGCATGAGAACACAATCTTGAAGAACAAAGTGTTCGAATTAGAAGGCAAGATCCGATACTACGAGCAAATGACTGTTAGTACAGAGCAGTAAGATCACTGCGAGTATTTGTGCAATTATTGTATTTTTAGAGTAAAATTTGGCACGCTTGGATCGTGTTTCGTTTTTATTTTATTATCCAACTGTACAAATTTAAAGTGCTAGATACAATTCTTTATTTCTTTCCGAGCATGGATTGCATCAATTCAATGGCGGCTTGAGGCAAGGGATCGTAATCGGTCGAAGTTGTCAAGTGCTTGTACTTCTCTAAATCAGCTTGTTGTTGAGCGATATGTCCTTGAATCATGTGCAGCGAGTCTGATCCGAGAGGAATGCGAAGAGGAGGATTTTCGAGCGCAAGAATCTTTTCGATGACCACGGCAAACTTTTTCGGATCTCCAAACTCGGCGCCTCTCATCTTACCCATGACATTGATGAACTGTTGAACTGCAGGGTACTCGTCGACGTTAGTGTTGGCTGGGTGCACAATCTTGTCGCCAAAGCTCGTGGTGAAAGTGCCAGGCTCGACAACAACGACGCGAATGTTGTGCGAGGCGACCTCTTGTGCGAGACCTTCTGAAAAGCCTTCGAGAGCAAACTTGCTGGCGCTGTAGATTGTAGAAGCGGGCATCGAGGCCACTCCAAGACCGGAGCTGACTTGGATAATAGCGCCACTGTGTTGTTTGCGCATGATAGGAAGTACGGCTTGACTAGTGAAAATTGCACCAAAAAAGTTGGTCTCCATGACTTGCTTGAGTTCGCGAGCAGAGTAGTTCTCGGCGGCAGTGACGATAGAAAAGCCAGCGTTATTGATCAAAACGTCGATTCGTCCAAACTTCTCGACAGTCTTGGCAATGGCTTTCGCGATCGAGTCCTGATCTGTCACATCCAACGAGAGAGCCAAGGCAGTCTTGGGATATTTCGTTTCAAATTCTTGTACGGAGGCAACATTACGAGCTGTGGCCGCAACGCTATGACCAGCTGCGAGGAAATGTTGAACTAGATTGTAGCCTAATCCACTGCTGCATCCGGTGATGAGCAGAACTTGCTTAGTAGCTAAAGCAGAAGATGACATTATATATATTTAGTGAGTAGTTGTTGACTTTGATTGTTGAATGATATTACACCCCTTGTTTGACGTAATTTATATTCTCTTATGCGGGTACGGATTAACGGCGAAACCTCGCGGAGTAACGCTAATCCGCGGATATTTAAACCAAATAAGGAAGTGATCTTCTTAGAAGGTGTGATTTTTCCTTAATAGGAAGGTTGTTAGAAGAGTCCGCGCAGGTTCGAACAAGTTCCAATCAGTTCCAAAGCACGTGTCAGAGTTGTCGTACAATCACTTTGCAATATTCTGATATTCATATTTAATACAAATAAGTGCTGGTAATATCAAAAACAATA
>NZ_JABXYX010000153.1 GCF_017982655.1 Brasilonema sp. CT11
TTTCACCACGGTCGATGGCTGCCATCACTTTTGAGCGTAAGTCATCACTGTAGGGAGCGGGCATAGGAATATTTAGGATGTTCTGGATCTTCCTTAGTATGCCGCAACCCGAGTGGCAATAACTATAAAGAGAAAGATTTAATCCTCAAAGAAAAAGTAAAACTCTATAACAATATTGCCAAGATAAACGATTGTGAAGGTCGCCTACTAGCATCATTGGAAATTTATCCTACGCCACGCATTATTTGGGAATTTGAAATGCTTGGCAATGTTCAGTGTAATTTTCCTTCACTCTCACTTGACTCAAACACAAAAAATCCGTTGATTGGACACTGTTTTTCCATAGAACAGCCGATATGCACTGGCGACTCTTCTAGTATTGTTGGACCACTCAGAGCTATAAGGGGTGCTACTGCTCAGGCTGTTTATGGTGACATGGAGGATACAGCACATATATTTATCTTTTACCTGCCTAATACTCGCTTTCAGTACAATAGTGTCCGCCAAGAAATATTAATAAAAATCCTAAAAGAGGTTGGCAGTGATACAGAAGTTGGTTGGGATAACGGAGGTAGGTACGTACAATCAGCTATAGATAATATTTGGAGTATTCGCTTAGATATACGGACTGATGCACTAAATTGGCTCAACCCCCAAAATCGGAACACAGGTAGCCTCATTACTACAGTAGGAACCCTTTACCAACTAGAAGATAAGTCGATAGAACCTGAAACCTTATCTGAACTTCAAACTATTACACTCAGCAATGCTTTAGAACACCTTAAAAACCTTAGCTACTTTTTGTCTTATGCCAACGGCGGCTATATTGGTCCTCTTTTCATTGAAGGTTACGAGTATACTCAAAACCGATTGCATCCCATTCAAACTTCTTGTGCAGTTGCCCTGGCATTTGAAACCACTCCAATAGAACAATTGTGTTCTTCATGGGTAACTGTGGACAGCGACTTAAAATTGTACATGGAGTGCTTCCCTGCTTTTGAGCGCATGATGCAAAACCTAACATGGAGAGAAACTATTGACTTTACACTCACTCAGTATTTTCAAGCAACGCGACCAGGAATGCCTTGGCAAGTTGTAGCAAGTGCTACAGGTGCTGCTCTTGAGCGGTTAAGTTACACCATTCTTGTTGAAGAAGAAAGTGATACCAATAAAAAGGCTGATTTTGAGTTACTTTTTGACACCTTTGATAAGCAGGGTAAACGTAATAGGGCTGACAAACGCTGGAAAATGGATGATGAATATAAAAAGACAGATGGTAAATATCTTAGCTGGACAGGAATCAGATTGAGCCTTTTACTTGAACGGATAGGGCTAGTTGCAGATACAAATCCTGACAACATACAGTCCTTTCTTAACATCCGAAATGATGCAGTTCACCCTAGAGTCAGTATTATGACAATTGAACAGCGCTGGAAGTTTATAAAATAAGCAATTCAGTGGATTGATGAAGTTTTGTTATGGCGACTAGGTTACAGCGGCAAGTACTTGGATCGTACGCAACAGTGGGAGTCATCTACACTTCCCCGTTATGACCTAAGTTTACGTGATTCAAGTTGGTAAGTTTGCTCACTCATAGCTTTCATTGTTTGTACTAAACAAGTTACTGAGGAAGCGGCAAAACTCAACTTCATACATCAAGACTACGCCACAGCATATCCCGTATACTGCCTGAGTTCAGGCTCTCGAAATCCTAAGACAATCTGGTTCTCGGGGATTCCAGCTTCTGTCAAATCTTTGGCAATACCGTGTTCAGTACCATCCCGCTGAATCCAGAGTTTGTTGTTGATAATGTCGATGTGAATAATACAACCGTGAACTCGGCGTTAGCGCAGCGTACCGCAGGCATTCGCCATCCCATCCCACATTAACCAGCAAATATCATCGGTCGTTCTTGCGATCAAAGACGACTTCGGTTTGAATCTCACCGTAAGCGTAAGGAACAGCAGCATATTCAGAGAGAATTTTTTCAGTAATCTGTCTATAGCTGTCTAGGGTATCCATTTGAGAATTACCTCCATGCTAGGCTCAAACACAATTTTTTACTCCATCACTGCTAACACTGCCTTCGGCAACAATTTATCTTTAAACCAAACAATCCTAGCAGGCACATCATTTAATTGAACTCCGGCTTTCTCCAAATTCAATCGCTCAGAAATAGCCAAAATTAAATCATCACGTCCTGCACGCCGTACCTGTGAAAACTTCTTTTGTAAATATTCTGGTCGCCAATAACCAACTATTTCTAATAACAGCGATCGCCCATCAGGATGGACTAATCTAAAATCAGGAATCATCACACTTCCAGGAATAGGAATTAAGTCAACCTCTCGCTCTAACACCCAATCCGTTTTTGTTGACTCCCACTTATCAGCAAAAGACTCTTCCAACATACTGTCGTATGGTTTACCAGTGGAATAATGAGACACCAAACCGCATTCAGAATTGAGAGTAAAACGTCCCGTTTTCCATGTATTTGTGTATGGATCACGAATTTGTAATATCGTGGAAAGACTCCATTTTGTGACATGAAGTAAAGCCGGAATCAGCTTCGCTATAGCCAAACCATACCGCGTACTGGGAGTAAACAAACTCGTCGGACCATCAATTGTAATTGTAAAACCGTGGTCAGCATCTCCCTCAATATAAGACATTAATTGAAACAACTTGAGGTAGCGAAACAAAAGCTTATATTGTCCAGGCACATTGCGATGAGCATTTATCACCAACTGACTTGCTCTATAAAACACCCCCTGCACCTGAGATAAATTGTAGCGGTGCAATAAATCATGGGGTGCTGGTGCATCAAAAGCAGTTAAAATCTTATTCTCAGACAAATCCGCATACAACCCCTCACCAACTTGTTTCGGCAAAACTTCACGCTCAAGTTCATGACTCAATTCATCAGCAATATGAGTTAAAGTCGTTTCTGTCAACTCCCTACTCGGAGCAGACTTCGCCGCCAAAGCAAAAACCCTTTCTCGTAACATTTGAGGTTCCAAAGGACTCACCACCTCAAAAGTGGAGAAACTGCTTTTAAGGATATAAGCTAAGCCGCGCTTGAGTCTATAATCTGGAGTATCCCCCTCCAACTCCGACAATTGACGCTCAAGCGCACCCTGAGTCTCACCTACCGCCTCCTGAAAACAACTTGTTAACTCAGTGGCGATCGCCAAATGATTATCATCAATCTTCAGTCTCTTCGGGATAATTTCTTCCCCATTTTGCCTGTGGCTTAGTAACTCTGTTGGTAGCATTGGACTTTTGAACCGCAGATAAATGCAGATAATTATTGCAACATTATCAGCTTTCATCCGTATTTATCGGCGGTTTCTTTTGAACTTTATAATTTATCTCCAACTGTTCAGCAGCCTTAAGACTCTTTTCCTTCCCACTCCCGTAAATAACCTGTAAATTCCCTTTCTTCTGCTCTTTATCTTGGCGTTCTTGGCGTTTTGGCGGTTCGTTTCTCTCCACACCTCTTCTCCTCGCCGAAGTCCCCTCCTCACTCGTATCCTCCGCCACCACCTCGTACAAAATCGCCTGCTTCTTATTATCCTTACCTTTTCTCAAAACCCTTCCCAATCTTTGAATATACTCCCGTGTCGAACCAGTACCAGATAAAATAATCGCAACAGAAGCCGCAGGAACATCAACACCCTCATTCAACACATGAGAAGCAACCAAAGTTTTAAACTCTCCCTCTCGAAACTTTGTTAATATCTCATGTCGTTCCTTCACAGGAGTTTGATGAGTAATTGCTGGAACAAGAAATTCTTGAGAAATGTGGTAAACTGTCGCATTATCAGCAGTAAAAATTAAAACTCTTTCTGGATAATGTTCTGTTAATATATCAGCAAGAACTCTTATCTTCCCATCAGTACCCAAAGCAATTTCTTTCGCTTCCCGATGCGCTAACATTGCTCTACGCCCGGCTTGCGATCGCGCACTCATTTGCACAAATCTCTGCCAGCCTTGAAGACTCCCCAAAGAAATCTTTGATTCCTTCAAAAAATCATTGCGAACTTGAATCAGTTGAGTGTATTTTTCCCGCTCATTTTGTGATAATTTCACCTTAATTTGTACAACTTCATGTTCTGCTAACGCATTCCCTGCTAAATCTTCAGCCCTTTTACGATAAACTTCTCTCCCGATTAAAAAATTCAAGTCAGCGTGTTTACCATCAGTGCGTTCGGGTGTCGCAGATAGTCCTAAACGATAGGGTGCGATCGCATATTCCGCAATCACCCGACTAAAATCTGTCGGCAAATGATGACATTCATCAAAAATTAACAAAGCATACAGATTCCCCAAACTTTCCGCATGGATAGCCGCACTATCATAAGTGGCAACAAGTACAGGTGTTCTATCCCGCGAACCACCGCCAAGTAACCCAACCTCAGCATCGGGAAACGCCGCTTTCAAATGAGCGTACCACTGATGCATTAAATCCAGCGTTGGCACGACAATAAGTGTCGTGCGCGGCGTCGCTTGCATCGCCATTTGCGCCAGATACGTCTTTCCCGCTGCGGTGGGAAGCACGACGACTCCTTGTCTTCCCGCGAGTTTCCAAGCAGCTAACGCCTCACTTTGGTGGGGATAAGGTTCCATTTCCAGACTCGGAACCAACTCTATCGGATAAAACGCCTTAGCTTCATCGATAAAATTAGTATCTTGGGCTTGCATTGCTTCCACCAAAGCACGGTATTGAATAGCCGGAATGCGGAATTTTTCTACTCTATCATCCCATGTAGCAAAATCCATCCAAGCCCTGCCGCGTGGTGGTGGATGCAAAATTAATGTGCCACGATCAAAAGTTAGTGTGGGCGTGCGAGCCATTTTTGCTTTTCCCGGCTTTTTTTAAAATGTAAGATCTGTCTCACTTTTTATTATTAATAACGTAAAAGCTGTTATGACTAACCCGGCTGGACGCACATAATATTCATGAGTGTGAATCGGAGAGTGCAAAGCCCTAGATAATCCAGAACAAAGGCATCTTGTCAATAAAAATATCTAAATCTTAATAAAATTCCAAACAATCGCAGTGAACGCGAACGCTTATTAACGATCACAACACTATGAAAACACATCCCTAATCCTGTAACGCTATCACATGGTCGCGTAGCCGAAGCAATTGTTGATCCTTAATTCCAACACTCATCAAGGAATTGACGGTGTGCATGAGGTAGTCAGCACAAGAACCAAGCTCACCGCAAGCTGTGGCAATGCTATTAACTGTAGTTTCAAGGGAAATCTTACCACTGTAGGCTCGATGTTGGTGATTGATGACAAAAGTAATTGCCTCTAATCTTTGCGTACCGTCAAACACTCTCACCCAACGAGGAATGTAACAACCAACTACCATTTCTCGTCGCCAAAGTAGCTGTAATTCGGAGTGTACATCACTAGCAGCTATGCGGTAGGCGACACCGCGACAACTACCGCCTCTATCCAAACCGAGTACCAACCCTGGATTATCTGGAGTACCACGCCCCTGGGGAACCCATAAACAAAAACGGCGATGCCAACCGTAAATCGTGCCGATGCGCTGTTCTGCAAATTTGAAGATGGGGTTCCAAATCAGAGAACCATAGGCAAACAACCAAACATCAGAGTCCGGGTTTTGTTGCCCAAGAGTTTCATGCATCGACGCTTGCAACTGGGCTTCACTCAGGACATTTACCGCACGTCCAGATTGTAAGATGGTTTGCTGCAAGCGGCTGGATTCAAGGTCGGAGCGTGTTAGTGACAAGATATAGCCTCTTGGCTGTACTCAAGCCAGAATAAACATAGCTAGGAACAAATGACTCAGGCATATAATCTAGCTTACGCGGAATATGTGATAATAAACCGCGCATACAGTTATAAATTAATAAACTATAAATCGTGCAATATAACGAATCTATTGATGAGTTGGCTGCACTTCTGCAACAGCCGGCTGATTTTGAATTTGAACTACCTGATCCCGAAGATGAGGAAATTCCTGAACCGGAATTTCAAAAGCAGTTAGATGTGGCTTGGCAGGTGTGCGATCGCTTTGATTTGCAAACCGACATTTGGCGAGGACGAATTTTACGCGCTGTTCGCGACAGAGAGAAAATTGGCGGTGAGGGACGAGGTGCTGGTTTTCTCAAATGGCTGAAAGAACGAGAAATTGGCAAAAGTCAAGCATATGCTCTGATTCAACTAGCGAACAGCGCTGATACCCTTTTAGAAGAAGGAAGATTAGAACCATCAGCCATCAATAACTTTAGCAAACGGGCGTTTATCGAAACAGCCAAAGCTGCGCCAGAAGTCCAACAGATGGTAGGTGAAGCAGCCCAAAAAGGCGATCGCATCACCAGACGGGAAGTACGTCAAATCAACGACGAATGGACAGCAATGTCTTCCGAGTTGCTACCCGAACCAGTCAAGGTAAAAGCAGCAGAAAATTCTCTTCCTCCCCGTTACATCGCGCCACTGGTAAAGGAGATGGAGAAATTACCAGAATCTCACCAAAACGCGATTCAAAAGGAAATATCCCAAAATCCTGACATAGATACCATCAAGCAAGTCACCACAGATGCTCGTAATCTGGCAAAATATCTCAAAGCAGCAGCTCAAGTCCAAGCGCTAAACGCTCAAGAAGTTGACATCGAAACAGCCCTGATAGAAGCTCAAAGAGTTGGCTGTCTGAGCATAGCAGCGGACTTAGTGAATCAAGCATCCCAACTAGAGCAAATGATTGCCAAATTGTACATGAGTTGGAAGAAAATTGGTAATCTATCAGACCGTTTGTATGTGGATACGGGTGCAAGTACACCACGCTTGCGAGAACTTCTTGAATGCTTGGAACCCCTTGGCGGTGAAGTTATGGAATTACAACTGAGTGGTGGGACTGAACACACTATCCGCTTGCAAATTCAGGAGACTGGTTAGGGAATGGGGAGTGAACAAGACGCATTAAACACAAAGAGTGTTTTTGAAAACTTCCTTGTCTGCCCATATCCTATGCTACTTCTGTCTTTGCCAAAGTTTCTTTACCTTCTTCCAGACATAACGAAAACTCAAGTAGCGTCGATACCGGTGTGCTACTTCTTTACCCACTAGCAGCACACCTAGCCAAAACAAAACTTCAGCAATAACCAGTAGCACTGGAACGAGTAGAGCCTTTTGAGATACAGAAAGCACTAGAAATGGCACAATCAAGGGAATTGCCAGCCACGGCAAAAATGAAAAAATAATTAGAACTAGACCGAGTTTCTGCATATTTCTTGGTTGTGACACAAAAAGAATTTGAGTTTGACGTCAACAACTAGGGGTGTAAGGGGAATCACTAATGTTGCGAGCACGGCACAGCAGTAACACTTCCCTTCCTTGAAATTTCAGCCGTGCTAAGGCGTAGCAGGCGAGTGCCGAAGTGATAATTTGAAAGACCCACAACGCGCGATCGCGCACTAAGCTAGAATTAGCAAAAGCAAGTAAAAATTAGCTTGGCTCCCAAGCATCGTGATAATGGACTAAAAACCAGCCATTTTCCCCTAAAACACAATATAGTGCCTTATTAGGAACAAAGGATGTCAACAACTCGACAACTAAAGGTAATAATACTATAACAGCAGCTAGCAGTAGAATTCCTAGCCTTCGGGAAGTTTTCAATTTAGCTGCTAGGCTACCCTTGCGGAAGTCTCCTTCTAAAGGTCTATGTTGAGAGTGCTTGGCGTTTAGGATTTTGGATTCGTCATCCATTATGAATCCCCTGTCTGTTGTTATTGCCTGCTTGTTTTGTGAATTAGCTTGAGCTAATCCCACCAGCAAAAGCTAATCCATAACATAGAGATAACATAGAGACTTGTTAAGTAAAATTAAATCATAGTTACCCTTGCCCTTATTTCACGGGCAAAACTCGATTCTTGTATAAGATAATTCATTTCACGGGAGTGAATGTACAATGCAGCAGCTTGTAGATCAACCAGAACTTGACTTCCAGAGCGAAGTATACAAAGACGCTTACAGCCGGATCAACGCGATTGTGATAGAAGGCGAACAAGAAGCCCACGCAAATTATCTCAAACTCGCTGAGTTGCTGAGCGAAAATCAAGATGAACTCATTCGCCTTTCTAAGATGGAAAGTCGCCACAAAAAAGGATTTGAAGCTTGTGGGCGCAATCTGAAGGTAACGCCAGATATGCAATTTGCTCAAGAGTTTTTTGCTCCATTGCATCAAAATTTTCAAAAAGCAGCAGCTGAAGGTAAAGTCGTTACTTGCTTGCTGATTCAGTCTTTGATTATTGAATGTTTTGCGATCGCCGCATACAACATTTACATCCCAGTCGCTGATGATTTTGCTCGTAAAATCACTGAAGGAGTAGTCAAAGATGAATATAGCCATCTCAACTTTGGCGAAGTATGGTTGAAAGAACACTTTGAACAATCCAAAGCGGAATTAGAAGAAGCAAATCGCCAAAACTTGCCCATAGTGTGGAAAATGCTTAACTCTGTTGAGGATGATGCCCGCACCTTAGCTATGGAAAAGGAAGCTTTAGTAGAAGATTTCATGATTCAGTACGGAGAAGCCCTTAGTAATATTGGTTTTTCCACCCGCGAGCTCATGCGTCTGTCTGCCTACGGAATCACCGGATAGGAGAACAGGAAATTCAAAGTTCTCACTTTTTGAAAGAGTGGGAATTAGGGATCTACCCCTGCGGGGGAATTTAAAATTATTCATTCAAAGTTCAAAATTATTTTTTTGAACTTTGAGTTTTGAATTTTGAATTTTCAGCAGCGAGTGGGGCTTGCATCCTTTTTTTGAATTTCTCAAAAGCCAGAGCAGACTCTCATTTGGTGGTTAGTTTTTGTGTAGTATTTTGAAGGGTTAATTATATCTTAACCCGCCTATTCCACCCTTCTAACGAAGGATACGCGTCACAACATCGTTCATGTTTGGTCTAATCGGACACCTTACTAGTTTAGAACACGCGCAAGCAGTAGCCAAAGAATTGGGCTACCCAGAATATGCTGATCAGGGGTTAGATTTTTGGTGCAGCGCTCCGCCCCAAATTGTCGATAACATTACAGTTACCAGTGTTACCGGACAAAAAATTGAAGGGCGGTATGTAGAGTCAGGCTTTTTGCCAGAAATGCTGGCAACTCGTCGCATCAAAGCTGCAACACGCAAAATCCTCAACGCTATGGCTCATGCTCAAAAGCACGGGATAAGTATCACAGCTTTAGGCGGATTTTCTTCAATAATTTTTGAAAACTTTAATTTAGAGCAATTCAAACAAGTCCGCAATATTAAATTAGAGTTTGAACGCTTTACCACAGGTAACACTCATACAGCATACATCATTTGTCAACAGGTAGAAAAAGCGTCGAAACAAGTAGGCATTGAACTATCAAATGCAACGGTTGCTGTATGCGGGGCGACTGGAGATATTGGTAGTGCTGTTTGTCGTTGGTTAGATGCAAAAACAGATGTTAAGGAACTGTTGCTAGTAGCCCGTAACCAAGAACGCTTACAACAGCTGCAAGACGAACTGGGGCGTGGAAAAATCCTGTCTATGGAAGAAGCACTTCCCCAAGCTGATATTGTCGTTTGGGTTGCTAGTATGCCTAAAGGGATGGAAATCGATCCCAAAGTTTTAAAGCAACCTTGTTTGCTGATTGATGGTGGCTATCCAAAAAATCTCGCAACTAAAGTTCAGCATCCAGGTGTACACGTCCTAAATGGTGGGATTGTGGAACATTCCCTGGATATTGATTGGAAAATTATGGGCATCGTCAATATGGATGTTCCAGCACGCCAGTTGTTTGCTTGTTTTGCAGAATCAATGCTATTGGAATTTGAGAAGTTATACACTAACTTCTCTTGGGGGCGCAATCGGATTACTGTAGAAAAAATGGAGCAAATTGGTCAGGTATCAACAAAGCATGGATTTAGACCACTCCTGGTTTAGTGATTAGTCATAAGTCATGAGTTATTAGTTATGAGCTAGTGACTCATGAGTATAGAAAATCCCATTGCCCCACACCTCAATTTTTACTCTTCACTTTTTTCGTCAAAAAATGGCTACTACCGAGCGTAAACCGCTACTGTTGGATTTTGAAAAGCCGCTAGCAGAACTGGCAACTAGAATTGAGCAAATTCGGCAACTTGCAGAAGAAAACGGCGTCGATGTTTCTGGTCAAATTCGTCAGCTAGAAGCACGCGCCATGCAACTGCGTGAAGAAATATTTGGTAGTCTATCGCCGTCTCAGCGACTACAAGTCGCTCGTCATCCGCGCCGCCCTAGTACCCTTGATTATATTCAAGCTATCAGTGATGAATGGATGGAGTTACATGGCGATCGCTGTGGTTCTAACGACCCTGCCTTAGTTGGTGGTGTAGGTCGTTTGGGCGGACAACCTGTGGTTATGCTGGGTAATCAAAAAGGGCGCGACACAAAAGACAATATTGCCCGTAATTTCGGTATGGCTTCCCCTGGAGGCTATCGTAAGGCGATGCGGTTGATGGAACACGCCAACAAGTTTGGCATGCCAATTTTAACTTTTATCGACACGCCAGGAGCTTTACCTACAGTCGTAGCTGAACGACAAGGTGCAGGAGAAGCGATCGCATACAACCTACGTGAGATGTTTTCCTTGGATGTGCCGATAGTCTGTGCTGTTATTGGTGAAGCCTTTTCTGGCGGTGCATTGGGTATTAGTGTTGGCGATCGCCTGCTAATGTTTGAACACGCCGTTTACACTGTGATTACTCCTGAAGCCTGCGCCGCTATTTTGTGGAAAGATGCTGGCAAAGCCCCCCAAGCAGCAGCTGTCTTGAAAATGACAGCACCGGATTTGAAAAACTTGGGAATCATCGACCAGATATTACCTGAACCTGTTGGTGGTGCTCATTCTGATCCTCTGGGAGCAGTCACCACTCTCAAGCAAGCCCTCTTAGACAATTTGGAGGAACTCAACCGCTTCAGTCCTAGTGAACGACGCCAAATGCGCTACGAAAAGTTCCGGAAAATTGGTGTCTTTACTGAACTGTCTCATTCATAAAACTTCAGCTACTTGATGAGAATAGCGGCAATGCTATAATTGCCTATGTCATTTAAAGATTTTTAACAATCTTTTAAGTCATAGGCATTTGTATTTTTAGTCATGAGTCAACTGCTAAGCTTTATGTTCTGTCCCTATGGGTAATATAGAAACTTGTAGTTCTTGGTAGGAGGTACAAACCGCGTACTCGTTAAACTACTAAGCTGACTATCCCCTTGAATTATGATATGAATTTCTAGGGAGTAGGAGCGCAAATGTCTTACCTATTCCAGTACGAGCGGCGATGCTGTACAGATATTAGCGGTTTGTACAACTTTTCCAACTGTCATCTACAGTTTCTTCTAACCCTATGACCCTATGGAATATGTGAAATGGGGAAAATATCTCTTTGCAATACAAAATAGCAATTGTCGAAGAAAGTTAATCGGATTCTTAGGTTTGTTTAATCTATCGACACTACGAGACTTATATAACAGAGTAGTGAGGTAGTTATCAAACAGTTAAACAATTTGAAAGTTAATTCTTGAGCTTCCTTTGCTACCACAACAGGCAGTTATTAATAAATTGACTATCGTGCCTGGGGCTGGCACACTCTAACTAGTCATTTGTCTATTGTCTTTGGTTTTTGCTAATAATACAAGACTCATGACTGCTGACTCATTGATCCTAATCAAACCTTAACTAAAACTCGACACCATGACTATTGCTCCTTCCGACGGAACCAATTGCTCTCAACAATCTCCTCTAATTCCAGACTTGACGGAAGCCATCTCCACAAGACCAGATCGCAACACTCACAATGGGCAGCAAGCTGAGTTGCACCCGCAAACAGAGGAGCAAATGGAGCAAATGACGGACGCCGTGCGGACTCTACTGGTGGGTGTTGGAGAAGATCCCGAACGCGAGGGATTGCTGAAAACACCCAAGCGGGTAGCAGAGGCAATGCGGTTTCTCACCAGCGGCTACAACCAGTCTTTAGAAGAAATCGTCAACGGAGCTATCTTTGATGAAGGCCATAATGAGATGGTATTAATACGGGACATCAACGTTTTTAGCTTGTGCGAACACCATATGTTGCCATTTATGGGCAAAGCTCATGTTGCCTATATCCCTAATCAAAAAGTTGTGGGATTGAGCAAGCTTGCTCGTATTGTCGAGATGTATTCTCGACGCTTGCAAGTGCAAGAAAGGCTCACTCGCCAAATTGCTTCAGCAATTCAAATGATTCTAGAACCACAGGGAGTTGCTGTTGTGATAGAAGCTACACATATGTGCATGGTTATGCGGGGTGTGCAAAAACCTGGTTCTTGGACTGTGACAAGCGCAATGCAGGGTGTATTTCAAGATGAGCATAAAACTCGTGAAGAATTCTTCAACTTAATTCGTCACCAATCATCGTTGTTCTAACCTACATTCCGCACCCTCAGGTGTCGCATTACGAATTTTTAGGGAACGCTTAACAGGAAACAGGCAACAGGTGAGACCAGCCCCCGTCTTGGTGAGTCCACTTGCCGTCTTGGCGGTTCCCGTCATGATGGCAAAGTGGCGTATGCGCAAAGCGCACGCCCAAAGGTCTAAAGCGCAGCGGAACCGGAGGTTCTCCCCGATAGCCGTAAGGCGTGGCGTTAGCCATAGGGCGGTCTCCGTCACGTTAAGCGTTAGCGCTAGCCCCTAAGGGGGCTAGCGTCTGGTGCAGGAGATTGGGGGACTGGCGTATGCGCAAAGCGCACGCCCAAAGGTCTAAAGCGCAGCGAGACCGGAGGTCTTCCCCGATAGCCCTCCGGGGAAGACCTCCGGTCTCGCTACGCTAACACCAGAGCCGGCACGAGGGAGACCCTACCAAGAGCGCGCTTACTCACCGTAAGGCGTGGCGTTAGCCATAGGGAAACAGTGAACAGTGAACAGTGAAGGAGTCAGGAGGAGGCAGCGCGTTGGACGGGTTTCCCGGCTTGTAGACGCCCACCAGAAGGCTTCCCGATAGCCCTCCGGGAACGCCCGTCGCCTGCGGAAGAGCCAGTACCTACGGAGGGTCTCCCGACAGAGGTATCTGGCGTTGGAGACCCTACCAAGAGCGCGCTTACTCACCGTAAGGCTATCGGGAACGCCCGTCGCCTAGGTCGGGAGACCCCTTCGGGTTCGCCAGATGCCTGCGGAGGAAAACCCTGCCGCAGCACTGGTCTCACCTCCTGCAGCGCTGGCTCACTGGTAATACCATTTCACGAAAAGTGTGATACAAATAGAGCGAGGGGTATAAAAGAAAATTAAACAAAATGTGTAGGGTTCTGAAGTTAGAGATAAAAGAAACAGAGGCTGAACTTGAATCGTTGCTCAAACAACAAAAAACAGGGTCAGGCTTTGAAAGAATCCAAGTATTATATTTGCTAAAAACGCATAAAATTTCCTCAGTACAGCATTTAGCAGCGGTGGTGGGGAGGAGACGGATAACGATACACAGGTGGTTAAAGCATTACAGAGCGGCAGGATTAGAAGGTCTGCTAGAAAAAAGAAAAAGTCCAGGAAGACCAAAAATCATTCCAGTAGA
>NZ_JABXYX010000154.1 GCF_017982655.1 Brasilonema sp. CT11
GGAGGTTTTATTTCATCGTTGTAAATCTTTACTTCAACAGCAAGATTTAATTCGAGGGTTAACGGGTTTTCATTGGTGGACTCAAATTGGAGTTTAATCGTAAGTCATTAACCGGACATGATATAATATCATGTCCGGTTGAATAGTTGTCATTGCGAGCGGAGCGATAGCGGAGTGAAGCAATCCCAAACCCTGCGATTGCTTCGCTTCACTTCGTTACACTCGCAATGACATATCACAAGTATTTTGCCGGACTTGATATTACGCAGAAGAGATCCCCCAACCACGCCAGGTGCTACAACGGGGGGAACCCCCGCAACGCACTGGCTCCCCTTAAAAAGGGGGCTTTTAGATTCCCCACTTTTGAAGGTTAAGGGAGATCGAGGTTTCGGGTTTTTAGTGCGTAAGTCCTGCTTAACAATTTCTTTTTGACAAAGAAACAGGTTTTTGTGCTACTCTAGAAAGAATAGAAAAGGTGTGCGCAGATAGACCCCTCCTCACAATAATGCAATAGCTCGTAAAGGCAACTGGTCGTAAAAAGTATAATCAAAAAGACTAAAGGGAACTCGTCGGAGTTCTGAGAGTTTCACAACAAAGTCATAAATACGAGACTCGGCAATCTCCCAGTGTTTGCGTAATCACGGGCAATGCAATTGAAGCATCTTAATATATATGTAGTTATATAAAATACCCGCGCCTATCCATGAACGAACAGCGCCAGCAAGCTTATCTCGACTTGATTGAAAGACTGCTGAATTGCCCAAGTGAGGAAGAAGCAGAGATTTTAGAAGCGAACCTTGATTTACTTGATGCTGAATTCTTGGGGATGCTGGAAGCTGTGGCGGAGAATTTATCACAGCAGGAAGAAGAAAATGCAGCGAGTTGGTTGAGAAATCTGGCGATTCAGTTGAGGGAAGCGTTGAACCTAACCCCCCAACCCCCTTCCCTACTAGGGAAGGGGGAGAATTCAAAGCCTCTCAAAAAGCAGGAGGAGGAATGGAAGCGAGGTTTGCAATCTCTGGGTGAAGAGGAGTTACAGGCATATTTCCAATTTTTGATGACGGTACTGCAAGCAACAGCAGAAAGCGGAGGTGACGCGCAGGTAATTTACCCGTTGCTGGTAGAAAACACAAAAGATCTCAATCTGAATTTAGCGGAACTCTTGCGGCGTTGGGCGACAAATAAGCTGGCGGAAGTGGAGACGGATGAGGCACAATCCTTCGCCGTAGATATTATCAATTTTAGTAATCTGATTGCGCAATTCCCCTTGGGTGACAAAGCCAGCAACATGGAAATTGCAATCGCTGGTTATGAAGTTGTGTCAACCGTGTTCACCCGCGACGCCTTCCCGCAAGATTGGGCAATGACGCAAAATAATCTGGCGGCTGCTTACCGTAACAGAATACGCGGCGAGAAAGCACAAAATATAGAAATGGCGATCGCTTCTTATTCTGCAGCTTTGGAAGTTACAACCAAAGACGCCTTCCCGCAAGATTGGGCGATGACGCAAAATAATCTGGCGGCTGCTTACCGTAACAGAATACGCGGCGAGAAAGCACAAAATATAGAAATGGCGATCGCTTCTTATTCTGCAGCTTTGGAAGTTACAACCAAAGACGCCTTCCCGCAAGATTGGGCGATGACGCAAAATAATCTGGGCAATGCTTACCGTAACAGAATACGCGGCGAGAAAGCACAAAATATAGAAATGGCGATCGCTTACTACTCTGCAGCTTTGGAAATTTACACCAAAGACGCCTTCCCGCAAGATTGGGCGATGACGCAAAATAATCTGGGCAATGCTTACTGGAACAGAATACGCGGCGAGAAAGCACAAAATATAGAATTGGCGATCGCTTCTTACTCTGCAGCTTTGGAAGTTAGAACCAAAGACGCCTTCCCGCAACAATGGGCGACGACGCAAAATAATCTGGCGATTGCTTACTGTCACAGAATACGCGGCGAGAAAGCACAAAATATAGAAATGGCGATCGCTTCTTATTCTGCAGCTTTGGAAGTTAGAACCAAAGACGCCTTCCCGCAACAATGGGCGACGACGCAAAATAATCTGGCGATTGCTTACTGTCACAGAATACGCGGCGAGAAAGCACAAAATATAGAAATGGCGATCGCTTCTTATTCTGCAGCTTTGGAAGTTACAACCAAAGACGCCTTCCCGCAAGATTGGGCGATGACGCAAAATAATCTGGCGGCTGCTTACCGTAACAGAATACGCGGCGAGAAAGCACAAAATATAGAAATGGCGATCGCTTACTACTCTGCAGCTTTGGAAATTTACACCAAAGACGCCTTCCCGCAAGATTGGGCGATGACGCAAAATAATCTGGGCAATGCTTACTGGAACAGAATACGCGGCGAGAAAGCACAAAATATAGAATTGGCGATCGCTTCTTACTCTGCAGCTTTGTCCGTTGATACCCGCGAAAGCTTTCCCCAAAACCATGCTGAGACTGCGTTTAATTTGGGTTTAGCTTACATTGATGCTGAACGGTTTGCGGATGCTTACAACATTTTGAAATCTGGTATCGACGCTGTAGAATTTCTGCGGGGTGAAATTGTCTCTGGTGATGAAGTCAAACAAAAACACGCGGAGGAATGGAACTCGCTTTATCGCCGAATGGTGGAAGTGTGCCTGGAATTAGGATACGACGATCAGGCAGTGGAATATATTGAGCGTAGCAAAACGCGTAACTTGGTGGAACTGATAGCAAGTCAAAAGCGTTCTCAGCCACTGCAAGAACTCGATCAAAAAATTGCTGAAGAAAAGCGTCGTCTAGAAACAGTAAAAAATCCAGATACAACACACCTCAACCAACTGCGTGAACAACGAGAAGAGTTGATCGGGCAAGTCATCCCCTTGGAACACATCCGCTTTGCCGAAATTCAAGAACTTGTGGATGAGCAAACTGCTATTTTGCAATGGTATATTTTTGATGATTGCTTTCGCGCTTTTATCATCACCCGCAACAATCAACAGCCGATAATTTGGCAATCTTCACTGCAAGATGTAGAAGATTTACAGGATTGGAAAGATGAATATCTGGAAACTTACACCACCGATAAACCACGCTGGCGATTTCATCTGGCTACCGAACTGAGCAAGTTAGCTGAGATTCTACATATTAATGATATTCTCAACCTGATACCGTCTACTTGCCAAGCGTTAATTCTCGTACCTCATCGCTACCTGCATTTGTTACCGCTTCATGCTTTACCCGTTTCGGGAGAGGGGGAGAGTTATCTTTTGGATAAGTTTCCTGGCGGGGTGAGATATGCGCCTAGTTGTCAGTTGTTGAAATTAGCCACATCTGGGAACGCTTCGCTCAAAACCTCACCCTCGCTTTTAGCTTCGCTAAAATCTTTCCCTCTCCTTAGCAAGGAGAGGGATGCCCGACAGGGCAGGGTGAGGTTTCCAGGTGAGGAGTCACGTTCTCTATTCGCTATCCAAGATCCCAACGAGAACTTGAGTTATACCGAGATTGAAGTAGAAACAATTGAGCGTGACTTCCATCCAACCACTGTTATACGAAAAGGCGATGCTACCAAACAAGCTTTATTGCAAGCACTAGTTTTTGAGAGTTTGTCTGACGCCCAAGTTGTTCACTTTTCTTGTCATGGCTACTTTGATATCAATTCGCCTGTGGATTCGGCGATCGCTTTAGCTGGTTGCGAAGCTGATTCTACTCAGGACTTACGCATTTTAACGACAAACTGTCATTCTGAGTGTAGCGCCAGCGAAACGAAGAATCTCCAAGATACTTCGCTACACTCCGTTTCGCTCAGTATGACATTCTCGACTTTGCGTAAGTCCTGTACTGAGTCTAATAAGCGCTATCGCGAATTAGCAAATGGTGATGTTATTGATTTAGAAAAATGCTTGACTTTACCTGACATCTTTAATCTCAATTTACCAGAATGTCGCCTCGTCACTCTTTCTGCTTGTGAAACTGGGCTAACAAGTCCCAACAGCAGCAGCGATGAGTACATCGGTTTACCGAGTGGTTTTCTTAAGGCAGGCAGTTCTAGTATAGTCAGCAGTTTGTGGTCGGTGGATGATTTCGCGACTACTTTATTAATGATTCGATTTTACGACAATCAGGACTTTCTACCAATAGCCGAAGCACTTTGTCAGGCGCAGTGCTGGTTACGCGACTCTACTCAAGCCCAAATCATAGAATGGACTCAAAACCACTCAAAAATTAATCAACAACACAAGCAAACAATTTCGTCGCGTCTCAAAAAATGGTATAGTCACCATGAAAAACCCTTTAACAAACCAGAGGCTTGGGCTGGTTTTTGTGCGATCGGGCGTTGATTTTATATGGTTGCCTTGTTCCCAGTCATATCAAGTTCAAATGAACAGTTGTCATTGCGAACGGAGCGATAGCGGAGTGTAGACGCGAAGCGGCTTCCCGATAGCCGTAAGGCGTGGCGTCAGCCATAGGGTAGCAATCGCAAGTGTTTGAGATTGCTTCGTTTCACTTCGTTCCACTCGCAATGACATATCGTAAGAACCTGGAAACGAGATTGAACGAGATTTAAAATCCTAGTAGAGGTGTGATCTATGGAAACTAATGAACCTAGCATCATCTTTGAGGCATTTTTAGAAGTTGTAGGCAATCAAGGATTTGTCTTTGATGAAAAAAGCAGCGAAGATTTATTGACAATTAAGCAAACTTTGTCAGAATTAGAAAATCAACCACTTTCAGAAGCAGTTGATGCAATTACCGTTTGGTGTACAGAACATCCAGACATTAGAAATGCTGTGTTGTTTGCTGCCAGAGAAATCACTATCAAAAAGCGGAATCCGGCAAACCAAGAAGGAACTTTAATCAATCAGTTCCCTGATTATCAGAAAATCATTGATGAACGGCAAAAAAATCCACAGCTAGAACCTCCTAAAAAATAAGTTCCAAAAAATGAGTCATAAAGTCTATGCTCCCAATGTTCATGTATTTGCCTTTGTTCTGCAAAAAGCAGAGGAAAAAGAGAAACATTGGCTTTGGCAAACCTGTGATGAGATCATCTACAAAATCCTGGGCGCAAATTTCAACTTGATGCAATGGCTGGATTTAGAAAAGGAGCCAGATAACCCGACTGTCTCTTTAATCAAAGAGCAGGAACAAACAGAAGTTGCCCCGATTGAAGGCGCGGTGACTTTCGAGAATGCAAAAATATCTATAAACGGGTTTGCCTATCCTCTAAGACTTTATGATAGTTACGGACTGTGGTTAAATCTGCACCGTCCAGAAAAAGAAAATGAGCAAAAAACTGAGGATGTCGATATTCAGCTTCTGCGTCAACTCAACCCAGAGAATTGTTTGCTCTTAAATAAGAATAACAACTTTCTCGGTGAAACTCTCATCTTAACTGCTTGGTTGCCATCAGAAGAAGATTATCCAAATGATCAAGCTTTGAGGGAACTTGCTGATGAATGTCTTAAAGCTTTTTTTCCTCAAGGCTATACTATACCTCCATTTGCTCGCTCAGCAACTTTATTTGGTAGCCCCATTTTTGAATACGGACTTTTTAGTCAATTAACAAATTACCGTCATATTTTAGTTTGGTTTTTCAACGACACAACAAGCGAGGATCAATTTGATTCTTGTCAGCAAGATTTACTAGATTTATTTTTCTTTCGTGCCAAAGTCGTAAAAGCTTTTCAACAAAGCCGCGAAGTTTATCAGGACAGCAATAAAGAATATAGCAAAATAGAAGACGAAATTAAAACATTAGAAAAGTTTGGAGAAACTCAGCAATTAACACAAAAAGAATTAGAGGAATTAAGCAATAAATTAAAAATACTTCCCAAAATCGGATTAGACTATGCCAATCTGCTGCGATATCTCGAAGATTACCAAAATACAATTGCAATAAATTCTCGAAATTATGCTGAGAGATTGCAACAAATTAGTGGTATGATTGAAGATGTTAGTTTCTTAGAAAGATTTAGCCTGGAAAACTGTGCTGATTTTCAGGAACAGATAAAAGCAGACTTGGGATATTTTAATCATGGTTCTAGCTTGCTGGATAAAGCGATAGCTTCTATCCGGGGACGTGTGGCGATAGATAGGGCAAAAAGCGATCGCATTGCAGAGGATAAGAAAGAAAAGAGCGATCGCAATCTCGAAATCACGATTCTCGCCGTAGGTAGTGCGATCGGTTCTGCTGGAATTATGGCATCTAGTTACGCCCTCGTCACAAAAGAAGACCCCGTGTTACCTCCCTTTTCCACTCCTATTCCTCATCGCTTCACCTTGTCGATTGGTTACAGCCTCCTTTTCGGAGTTGTTTTAGGAATGTTAATTTGGGGAGGAGATAAAATTTGGCAGTCTTATAAAAAGGGAACAGGGAACAGGAAGTAGGGAGCAGGGAGTAAGGAGCAGGGAGTAGGGAGTAGGGAGCAGGGAGTAGGGAGTAGGGAGTAGGGAGTAGGGAGCAAGTCAAGATTGCTGACTTCTGACTTCTGACTTCTGAATTCTTCTTCAATCTTTGCTATCCTAAATCTGGATACTGGCAAATGATAAAGTTCTTCAGGGCGTGCTGCCGTTTTGACGCAAATGACTGAACAACGTGATGCTGATTTACCATCAACTGATTCTCAACACTCAAGTGAACCGACTGAGGTGACAACAAAGCCGGTTGATGATTCACTAAAAAATCAGATTTCTGGTGTTTGGAACGAGACAACAGCAGGCTTGATGAAACTGCTACCCGTAGATAAAATATCACAGACTGTTGTTGGGTGGTTTAGCGTTAGTGAAACCCAGGTTGCAGAGATTTTGGAGACAATTCGAGCAGAATTGCCAACCACTGAAGCCCTTTTTATTGGTAAGCCGCAAGCAGGAAAAAGTTCGATTGTGCGCGGACTGACGGGAGTTTCAGCGGAGATTGTCGGGCAGGGATTTCGTCCACACACACAACACACCGAGCGTTACGCCTACCCTTCGGCTGACTTGCCACTACTTATTTTTACAGATACAGTAGGGCTGGGAGATGTAAACCAGGATACTGAAGTCATTGTTCAGGAATTGGTTGGAGATTTACAACAGGAAAGTCGCCGCGCCAAAATCTTGATTCTGACGGTTAAGATCAATGACTTTGCAACTGATACGTTGCGACAAATTGCCCAGCAACTGCGTCAGAAGTATCCAAATATTCCCTGTCTACTGGCGGTGACTTGCTTGCATGAGGTTTATCCTCCTGGTACAGATGATCATCCGGCATATCCACCAGATTTTGAAGAGGTTAACCGAGCATTCACTGCAATGCAGGAAGCTTTTGGGAAATTATGCGATCGCGCTGTCCTGATTGACTTCACCCTGGAAGAAGACGGTTACACCCCCGTGTTTTATGGCTTAGAGGCGTTGAGAGACGCCTTAGCAGATTTACTACCAGAAGCAGAAGCCCGAACGATTTATCAGTTATTAGATGAAGGCACTGGCAAACAACTTGGTAATCTTTACCGCGATGTTGCACGCCGTTACGTTTTGGTATTTGCGATTATATCAGCTACCATCTCAGCTGTGCCTCTACCCTTTGCAACGATGCCAGCACTCACAGCCTTGCAAGTCTCGATGGTGGGGCTACTGGGGAAATTGTATGGACAGACGCTGACGCCATCGCAAGCTGGGGGAGTTGTGAGTGCGATCGCCAGTGGTTTCTTAGCACGAGCGATCGCACGTGAGTTAATCAAATTCGTACCAGGTTTTGGCAGTGTGATAGCTGCTTCTTGGGCAGCTGCCTATACTTGGTCACTTGGGGAAGCAGCTTGCGTTTATTTTGGTGATTTAATGGGTGGGAAGAAACCTGATCCCAAGAAAATTCAATCTGTGATGCAAGATGCGTTCCAGGTAGCAAAAGAACGGTTTAAGGGAATTAAGCGCTGAAAGGACTTAGGCAACGAGATCCTGAGTTGTGGGAGGGTGTAAGGGGGTAAGGGTGTAGGGGTGTGAGGGGAAGAGAAAATTTTCTTTGTGGTACACCCCTACCCCGAAACCAACAAGGATGCAAGCCCCTTATTTTAATACTGGAAAGAAAAGAAAGGTATTTCGAGATACGTAGTACTGAAGTTGAGGCGTCCGCAAGTAAGGCCCAGACCGCCACGCTCCGCTCGCGGCGCTGCGCGATTTATTTATGGGGTTCCCCTACACCCCTACACCCTTACCCCCCTAACCCCCTGCCCGAAGGGCATTGACTGGAGTATTGACACGCTTCTCCAAAGGCATTGCAACCATCTGCATTCCTGGTGGTGTTGCTACAGTCAAACCACGACGCACAGGACGCACGGGACGCCTATTGACCAAGGAGACTTGGAAACGCGATAAAATTGTCGCCAATACGAGTTTCATTTCATACTGAGCAAATGCCAGCCCAATACAGCGACGATTTCCACCACCAAAGGGCAAATACTCATAAGGCGAAAATTGCCTTTCCAAAAAGCGTTCTGGTTTAAACTGCTTTGATTGTGGGTAAGTTTCTTCCCTGTGGTGTGCTGAGTAGATACTGGGGATAATGACTGTTCCTTCTGGGAGCGTGTAACCTTGGATATTGATTGGTAATCGCACAATCCGAGGAAAAGCATTCATTGCAATCGGATATATCCGCAGGGTTTCTTGGCAGACTGCTGTTAGGTAAGGCAATTTGGTCACAGTAGTTGGATCTGGGTTGTCGCCAAGGGTGTTGAGTTCGCTCAACAACTTGTCGCGCACTTCTGGTAAATAGTCAATCCAGTAAAATGCCCAAGTCAATGCTGAAGCAGTCGTTTCATGTCCCGCTACCATCAGACTCATCAACTCATCGCGTAACTCTTCATCAGTCATCGGTTGACCATCTTCATAACGAGCAGACATCATCAAACTGAGGATATCTTGCCGATTTTGCTCAGATTGGGCGCGACGTTCCCGAATCAGCGCATAAATCATTTCATCTATTTGCTGTCGCAGGCGTAGCACTCGACCCCAAGGACTCCACGCGCCGAAATCTTTTTGTAGAAACCGAAAAAAGAAGCCAGCGGACAAGAGGGGGGAACCTATAGAATCCAACAGTGAACTTAACAAGTGTCGAATCTTTTCCAAACGAGATCCTTCATCTAAGCCAAACACCGCCCGCAAAATAACCCGCAAGGCGATTTCTTGCATCGACGCACGGATATTAAACGGCTTGCCCATTTTCCACTCGTTGCTCACCTGGTGCGTGATCTCGCGGATAGTTTCGGCGTAAGCCCGCATGCGATCGCCATGAAAACGAGGCGTCAAGAGTTGACGTTGCTGTCGGTGGCGATCGCCGTCCAGTAGAATCAGGGAATTAGAACCTAGCAAAAATTGTAAACCTCGGTTTCCCCTTCCAGCATATAAGTGACTGGAATCCGCATTAAAAATTTGTTGCAGCGCTTGAGGATGACTGAAGTAGACAAAAGCAGAATCGTTGTCACTCCAAAGAGTGAAGCTATCACCGTATTCCTTGGCAAAATCATCCGCATATTCCAACGGCTGAAAAATAAATTTCATCCGACGCAGGAAAACCGGCATTTTTGGTCCATCAGGCAGATTGTTAGTTGCTCTCATAAAGACTTGTGGCGTTGAGCGCTGATTGCTTCTATTGTGACTCTTTTAAGGAAGAGGTGTCTGATTCTGTGAGTGTAAAACTATTCTTTCTATTAGCCGATTCCCCATTTCTCCCTCAAGAGTTATATTCTGTGTAAGAGTGTCGGAAGTAAACAGTGCCAAAAATCATCGCTATCCTCAACGGTAAGGGAGGCGTCGGTAAAACAACGACCGCTGTCAACCTGGCTGCAACCTTTGCACAACGAAAAAAGGTTCTTTTAATCGACGCAGATATTCAAGGTTCTGCCAGTTGGTGGTTTGGACGCGGGGAAAGTAGCATGGGATTTGATTTATCACAATCAACTGACCCGAAACTTTTAGGTTATTTACGAGGAATAACAGGTTACGATTTAGTAATGGTAGATACGCCTCCGGCGCTGCGCTCTGAAGCATTGGCGGCAGTTGTTGCTGCAGCTGATTATTTGGTTTTGCCTACGCCATGTGCACCAATGGATTTAGCTATCCTGATCGAGACAATCCAACAAGTCGTCACTCCTACTGGGAAACCCCATCGGGTTTTGCTGACGAAGGTGGATACGCGCTGCTTAGGGGAAGTGCTAGATGCTCAAAAGACTCTTAGGGAGATGGGAATTTCTGCTTGTAAAGCTTTTATCCGCGTCTACAAAGCGCACGAACGAGCTGCACTTGAGGGTGTCCCAATAACCAAATGGCGAGGAAATAACGCACGAGAGGCGGAGTCAGACTACCGTCAAGTAGCCGAAGAAATAAAGCGTGATTGGAGGCAATATGACTAAAAAACGTCTTTCTGATTTATTACAAGAAGAAGCACAAAAACTTTCACCTTCTGATGGTGAAACGACTATTGATGTTGATGCTGTTTCAGATGATAATTCCTCCACATCTTCCGATAGTGATACGGGGAATGAAGAGGAGACACAACAAGCTGCTGAAACAACAACGTCTAAGCGTACAACACCAACAAAAGCGGAGTTAGAAGCAACTGTCAAAGAGTTAAAGGAAGCTTTGGAAAAAGCACAAAAAAAAGAAACTTCTCTGGTTAAACAGTTGAAGAACACTTTAGAAAAAACACAGCAAAAAGAAGCTTCTGTTGTTAATGAACTCAAAGAAACTATGGAGAAGGCACAGAAGAAAGAAGCTTCTGTTGTCAAACAACTAAAAGAAACTATAGAAAAAGCACAGGAAAAAGAAGCCTCTCTTCAGGAGCAAATAGCTGATTTAGAATTAGATGTATCTAAGTACAAAATACTAGCAGCAAGCCTGAAAACAGAGCTTGATGATGCAAAAAAAGCTGCGATACAACTCGCAGAAGCTAATTCACAACTGACAGAAACAATCAGTACATTACAACAGCCAAAGCAAAGTACTCTAGTAGCAAAAACTTACAAAAAATCATACCCTTTAGCACAAAGATTACCAGAAGGACGACCTATAACCAAGGATAACGATTCTGATGATAATTCTTCTCCGATGTGGTTACTTGATTAAAGTCACTTAATCGGTACAGTTAACATCAATTATTACAACTCATCTATGGCGCTGCTTCGCTTATTTGTCAGTTCAGCAGTGCCATTTTCATTGTTATGTCTTCTTGAAGGAATAGAATTTGCTGGGCAGTATTTCACGCCTGAATATTCTGGTGACAGTTAATATTTACTGACTGTTGAGATTAGCGTAGACTCATTTCTACAAAGGCACCGGAAAGTTTGCCAAGATATAGCAGGGAGCAGGGAGCAGGTGAGACAGCGCTGCGGGAGGGTTTCCCGACAGCCAGGCGACTGCGAACCCGAAGGGAAGCAGTCGCCTGGCTGGGAATTGTCCCGTGGTTTCCATGTTTTCTCATTAGTTGATGTCCTAATCTACCTGGCAACTGCTATAACTTCACAAAATATACGCGCACAACTAGAATTCACGGCTACACAAACTCAGTCCGCAAAGGCAGACTTACAAAATTTAAAACCCACATGGGCGTTGATTTACATCTGTTTCAACTTATCAGCCCTTAAACCAACTCCTGCAAGTGGTCATCCCGGAATTCTAAAATATGCTGAGCAGTGATTTGCGGCTGTTCTAAATGAGGAACATGACCGCAATCTTTAATCCAAATGAGTTTACTATGTGGAATCGCCAATTTAAACCTGTTGGCATCCCTGATACCTAAAATCTTGTCAGAATCACCCCAGAAAATCAGCGTTGGTTGGACAATTTCTGCTAATTTCTTAAATCTAAAAGCACTGTAACCACCACTTTTGGTAAAAGCAATCAAAGCTTTCTGCCAGTCGGGGCATTCTAGGTGTAGTGCTGCACATAATTGAGCATCAAGTGACGCTAACTGCTTATTTTTGTAAGCTGCGCGGGAAATACTTGCCCGAACTTTCGGATTACGTAAAAACTGAGTTGCCCAATAATCCAAAGGTGGAAACATTAATTTGCTTAATGGTGAACCACCTGCTAAACCAGCACTATCAATTAACACCAGCTTTTGCACGACTTCTGGGTAAGTGAGGGTGAAATCAATCGCCGCTGCACCTCCCATTGAAGCGCCCACTAAAATCACAGGTTTGTTAATTAGGGTTTTCCAGAAAGAATAGAGATGGGTTTTAATGCTGACGGGGCTAAACTTAACTCCAACAGGTCTATCTGTGAACCCAAAACCCAATAAATCCACTGTCCATGTCTGGTTTTGTACCGCAAGTAGAGGGATAAGACGGCGAAACTCAAACACAGAACCGTCAAAACCGTGAATCAACAGCAAAGGTGTACTTCCACTTCCTTGATGCACATAAGTTGTAGTAATTGGTTGTGTACTCAAGGGAGTCAGCAGAGCAATTTGTTCAATACTTTGAGCAAGAGTAATTGAGGAAGGTTCTGTGAGTTTGCCAACTGTAGTTGGTAAGAAACTTGGAAACATAGGATTTTGTTTACCTGAAGCATTACATCTTTAAACCAATGCCGTTTTTAGCAAACTCTTCTACTGTTTTGTCTGAAAATTCATGAGTCGCCATATCTTGTAACATTGACAAAGGTAAAGTCAGATGATGAGCACCAGCTTGTAGCGATGCGGCGGCTTCTTGTGGTGATTTAATACTAGCTGCTAAGATTTCAGTGTTGCTGCCAGTTAGTACACTAGCCATATCTCGTACTAAAGCAATTCCATCCCCTAACAAACGGGTAGCACGATTAACATAGGCGATCGCCATTTTAGCACCTGCCTCCCGTGCCACTGCTGCCTGTGCTGCACTATAAATCGCTGTCACTGAACAAGTGATTTCTGGCGAGAGACTCGCCACTACAGCAAATCCAACTGGTGTTGCTGGAATCTTCAACACCGTTTGTTTGCCAATAATCTCAAAAGCTTTCCTCCCTTCCGCCAGCATCTCCTCAAAATCAGACGACATGAGTTGGTAAAATACTGGTCCACAAGTCAGATGCGTCAATTTTTTCAGCGTGGTTTCGGGTGGGTTATCGCTTTTTGCTAAAAGCGTTGGATTTGTGGTGATGCCTTTTACCCAACGCATTCTACTGGCAATTTCAGCTTCAGATACAATTGCTGAGTCCAGATAGATTGCCATGATTGTCTCGCTTTTTGAGGTGTTGCAACAACAACAGCTATAATCTCACATTCCGCACCTTGAGTGGTAAGTTCTCCTCAAGGCAATTAGGGTTGCAGCATAACAACGACCCTCGAGCAGACGGACGTTTGCTACTATCAGAGTAGAAATCTTAGTACAGCTTTTATGGCACTGTCAATCATAGCTGAGCCTGCGCCATTAGAAACTAACGCGCTATGGTATAGTTCGGGTAGGCAAAACTCGTGTAACACTGGATACGGTCGTTGCTGTTTTCAAACAAGGATTGGACTTTGGACAAAAAAGTGAGTTCGCGGATATTATTCGCGAACTTAATGAATGAATGATTAGTCTTATTTATATTTTTCAGCTTCGTCTATCAAATCGGCTGACCCTTGCAGTAAAGTATCTA
>NZ_JABXYX010000155.1 GCF_017982655.1 Brasilonema sp. CT11
GCTCCTCCCAAGCAGTGGATGCTTTAATTGCTGCTCTCAACGACTCAGAGTCGTACGTAAGAAGGAACGCGGCATCTGCTTTGGGTAAGATTGGCTCCTCCCAAGCAGTGGATGCTTTAATTGCTGCTCTCAACGACTCAGACTCGGGCGTGAGAAGCAACGCGGCATCTGCTTTGGGTAAGATTGGCTTCTCCCAAGTGGTGGATGCTTTAATCGCTGCTCTCAACGACTCAGACTCGGGCGTGAGAAGCAACGCAGCATATGTTTTGGGTAAGATTGGCTTCTCCCAAGCAGTGAATGCTTTAATTGCTGTCCTCAATGACTCAAAGTGGTACGTGAGAAGCAACGCGGCATCTGCTTTGGGTAAGATTGGCTCCTCCCAAGCAGTGGATGCTTTAATTGCTGCTCTCAACGACTCAGAGTCGTACGTAAGAAGGAACGCAGCATCTGCTTTGGGTAAGATTGGCTCCTCCCAAGCAGTGGATGCTTTAATTGCTGCCCTCAAAGACTCACACTCGCACGTGAGAAGGGACACGGCATCTGCTTTGGGTAATATTGGTAATCCAGAAACTTTGGCAAAGCTGATCCAATTCCCTGAAATAAACATTTATGATCGTGACATATTTATCTCAGCAAGGACATTGGCGGTTCGATTCAGCAAGCAAGGACTACTTAGCAAGCGAGGAAAGCCTTTGATTCCCGTCTATCCTGAGTTATTTAGATTTAAAGGAATAAGAACATTTGTGAAGCGGCACATGATTTTAGATTTTGTCTTTTCGCTTTTTGATTTAGATTGATTTGATTGTGGCTGCGTAAGTAAGTGAATAGATGTGTTTAATATTACTGCGTTAGCGCAGCGTGCCCGGAGGGCATACGTAACGCAGTGAAGCGAAGCAATCCCAAAACCTTGCGATTGCTTCATTCCGCTGAGTCCCAAGGGGACACGCTGCGCGAACGCTCCATTCGCAATGACATAGTGACGTTTATTTATGTCCACCTTTATGAGACAAGCTTTGGTTATGCATCTTAACGGGCGATCGCACAAAAAACTGATTGTGATAATGTTGGGTGCGGAGTGTGGGTTAAATCAAAGAAACACTCTTTTCACGCCAGATACCTACGGAGGGAGACCCTCCTGCAGTACTGGCTCCCCTACACCCTTACACCCCTACACCCCTATACCCCCTGTGTTTCTTCAGAACAGATTAGTTCCCCATACCCAAAAGCGCCTTAACCGATCGCCCGATATTTGTTGGTTGCATCGCATCGATTGCAGCGGTGGGTTCATAACCGCAATGTACCATGCAATCTCTACACTTGGGATTTTTACTAGCCTGACCGTATTGACTCCAGTCGGTTTTATCTAATAGTTCTTGGAAAGTTTTATAGTGACCTTCGTTAAGAAGATAACAAGGCTTTTGCCAACCAAGAACACTATAGCTGGGACTACCCCAAGGAGTACAATCGTAGTCTTTCTCACCAATGAGAAAATCTAAAAACAATGGGCTATTAATAAAATCCCAGTTTTTCTTGCCTGCTTTGTAGGGAGCAAAAATTTGCCGGAAAAGTGCCCGTGTTTGTTCGCGTTTGAGAAAATGATCTTGATCCGGTGCCCATTCGTAACTGTAGCCAGGGGAGATCGTCATCCCATCAACACCCAGGCTGGTGAGCAAATCAAACAAGTCCTGTAATTCTTTGGGATCACTACCGTCAAAAACTGTAGTGTTTGTCCCAACACGAAATCCTTTTGCTTTTGCCGCACGAATCGCGCTAATTGCAGTATCAAAGACACCTTTGCGATCCACACAATGATCGTGCCACTCCTTTGTCCCGTCTAAATGCACACTGAAGGTGAGATATGGGGAAGGTTTAAACTTGTGCAGGCTTTTTTCTAGCAACAAGCCATTTGTACATAAGACAATAAACTTTTTGCGTGCAATCAAACCTTGAACAATCTCAGCAATTTGAGGATGCAGCAGGGGTTCGCCTCCAGGAATGGAGACAACTGGTGCGCCACACTCTTCCACTGCAGCAAAGCATTGTTCAGGAGTTAAGTGTTGCTTAAGTATTTCTTTAGGATGCTGGATTTTGCCACAACCTGGACAAGCCAAATTACACCGGAATAAAGGTTCCAACATCAGAACCAAAGGAAACCGTTTGCGACCCAACACACGTTGAGTCACTATGTACTTACCTATTTCAATAGCTTGTTGTAAATGAATTCCCATAATTGCCCTCTACACCACTATCAAATAAACTCTAGCCAGCAGCAGTCTGTATTGAACCCATGAGCAAAATGCCCGATGACAATTTTGCATCGTTATGATAGTAATCCCAAAAGTCTCTAATTTTATGCTACCTCAACGTATTTCTCTGCTACAAACCAATTTACGGCGTCTTGTAAAGCTGTTTTGATTGACGTTTGAGGTAAACCTAGTTCTCGGACTGCTTTGGAAGCATCGTAATACATAGGTTGATGCGCCATGCGAACACCATCTAAAGGAATCGAAGGCGGTTTGCCTAAAGGCGCGAGAATTCGTTCATCAATCCAAGCTAAACTCAAGGGTAGCCACGCTGGTACAGATTTTTGAGGAGCACTCAAATTTGTGATTTCGGCAAGTTGGTCTAGTAGTTCTTTTAGGGTAAGGTTTTGGTTCCCTAAGATATAACGCTCTCCCGTTTTTCCTTTTTCCAAAGCTAATAGGTGTCCCCTCGCCACATCGCCCACATCGATAAAATTCAAACCCGTATTCAAATAGAAAGGCATTTGCCTTCGCAGAAATCGGAGAATAATATCCCCAGTGGGAGTTGGTTTTATATCCCAAGGACCAATTGGAGTGCTTGGATTGACTATCACGATATCTTGACCCTGTTTTACGGCTTGTTTTGCTTCCTGCTCAGCTAGATACTTAGACTTCTTATACTGACCAATTAGTTCCTCAAGAGGACTTTGATAAGTTTCATCCACTACCTTCCCTAGTTCACCTACCCCAATAGCAGCAACGGAACTTGTGTAAACAGTGCGTTCAACACCTGCTTGACGAGCAGCCGCCAACACATTGCGTGTTCCCAAAACGTTATTCTGGTATAGTACATCTTGGTCGGCTTGCCAAAGGGAATAGTGAGCCGCAACGTGAAAGAGTACCTGAGCGCCCTGTATTTTCTGGTATAAATCAGGATCGTTCAAGTCACCTTTGACAATCTCTACATCTAAATTGTGTAAATTGTTCAAGGAGCTGTTAGGACGAACTAAAGCCCGGACTGCATAGCCTTCTTGAAGCAGCAAGCGTGCCAAGTTAGCACCAACAAAACCAGTAGTACCAGTCACAAACGCGCGAATTGTCATTGGTCGTTTACCTTGCTATCAGGTTGTTAAATAAAATACCCAGGATAGAAAAAATATAAATCACTATAGAAAAATATTGGTGAAGAATGAAAGGTTTTCTTAGTTTTTGATGGGGAATAGCTTTTTGAAAGTTTTTAGAATAGTAGATAGAGATTTATAATAACAATTAGGAATAGTCTAATGCCCAAATACCTTTTTAATAAAATAATTGTACCTGGCTTACTTTTTTCCTTGCTGGTCATGACAACCGCTTGCAGCAAGGATGAAAGTTATAGTGACTCGAACTCTTCAGAAGTTAATCAAACAACAGAAATTAGGAATGGTGAAGTTAGAATGAATTGTTCCTCCAGTTCACCAGATAATGAGGTGACTACAACAGCGACTGTTAATGGCAGAGAGTACAAGTGTGAAAATGGACGGGCGGTTAGGGTGAGATAACTTATGGTTACTTTATTTGTGTGATAATTTGCTTGACAACAGCAAGAAAACGTTCCATGTCAGCATGGGCGATCGCTCCCATTGTCGAGACTCTAAAGATTGATTTGGCTAAAGTTCCTTGCCCAGCATAAATCACAAAGCCCTGCGCTTTGAGTTGGTCGTGGAACTCGTCATAGCTCAAATTATCTGGTAAGTTAAAGGCATTCAGGACAACAGATGAACTTGTTGCAGAAAGTAAGGGTTCAATTCCGATTGCGAGTAACCCGTTCCGCACTAAACTGACAAGTTGGCTGTAATAGCTATGTCTTACACGCCAGCCCCCTTGTTCTTCCAGTTCTTGCAATGCTTCTGCTAAAGCATAGAATGCTTGAACAGATTGGGTAAAAGGAGTACCGCCTTTGTCTTGCTGTTGACAATAAGTCCGCAAATCTAAATATAAGGTGCGTGGGATTGTGTCTGCACCTGCCAGCGCATCCCGCCGCACGATGACAAAACATGTTCCAGGAATTCCATGCAGACACTTATTCGCAGTAGCCGCGCAAGCTGTGATTCCCCAAGATTCAAAATTCAGTTTTTCAGCACCAAAACTACTAACCGCATCTACCAAAAGTAGGATATTTCGTTCCTGACAAATTGTACCTAGTTGAGCCAAATCATTCAAACGCCCTGTCGTGGTTTCGTGATGAACGACGGCGAGGTGAGTGATGTCGTTGTTTTCATCTAGAAGTGTTACCAAATTCTTGATATCGATTTCGTCACCCCAAGGATGGTGGAGTGTCAGATATTCAATTCCGTGGATGGTAGCAATTTTGGAGAGTCGTTCACCATACACGCCGTTTTCAATCACCAGCAACTTGCCGTTTTTTGGTACTAGACTAGTAACCATAGCTTCCATCGCTGCTGTCCCAGAACCTGTCAGCAAAACTGCTGCCCAGCCTTCCCCCGGCAGATCGTAGACTTGAAGTAGTTTTTCGCGGATTTGGCTTTGAAGTTGGGAAAATTCCACTTCACGGTGACACAAATCGGGACGCAACAGAGCATTTCTGACGCGATCGCTAAGATTAACAGGACCAGGATTAAGTAAAATCATCATGGAATTAGAAACGAGAACCAATATGAGTCATGAGGCGTTGTAAAACTGCTTCCGGTGATATGCTAGGTCGGGGTAAGTTGTTGAGCGTTCCCGGACGGATTTTTAGATGACCGAATTTGGGTCTGTGGTTGATTTCTGCTGCAAATAGTGCATCTAAAAGCAAAAGGTCGTCTCCTTCTAATGTGATCCCATATCCGCATGCTTCGGCAATTTTAGCAAAAGAGATACCTGAAGATACAGTTGCTTGAGCGCCTGTAGAATCGTGACATTCATTGTCTAAAAGAATATGAATCAAATTAGAACCGCCATAAGTTCCGATGGTTGCAAAATTACCCATACGCATAAGTGCTGCACCATCCCCATCAATGACCACAACTTTTAAGTCTGGACGTGCTAAGGAGAGTCCAAGTCCCAAAGATGAAGCACAGCCCATTGAGCCTACCATATAGAAATGTGAGGAGCGATAAGCCTCTGGCTTGACGCTGCGCGTACCGCTACTGGCAAAGAGTTCGCGTCCTGTATATCCGGTGGTTGCAATTATTACTGTATTTTCAGAATCAGTAAGTTCCACAATTCGAGCCAGTGCTTCACTTCGGGAGATACGTTGCTCTTTGTCACCGATAAAAAAGTTTTTGGGAACAGCATTGTTATAGCTTTCCTCTTGGTTCTGAGAGGGGATAGAAGCACGGACAAGCTTATGGGGTGCAACTGTTCCCTTCCGCATGATTAGGGCATAGGGACGGCGTTCTTGTTTCATATAAGCTTCAGCCCGTTGCAGGACAGGTTCTATCTCTGCTGCTTCTTGAGGAAAATATTCCCAAGGAACAGTCATTGTTTCTAACAATTTATCTGTAATCTGCCCCATGAGTTCATGCTGTGGTTCATCTTGGAACTGTGGATCACCGCGCAGTGTACAGATAAGCAGCAGCGGAATACGGAAGATATAAGTAAGAGAAGTCAATGGGTTAACTGCATTGCCCAACCCAGAGTTTTGCATCATGACAACGGCTTTTTTGCCACCAATTGCTACTCCCGCCGCCGTCGCTAAAGCGTCTCCTTCATTTGCTGAGGAGATATAAGTGAGTTTGACATCATTGATGACGTAGTTGATAAAAGGGGTGAGAAAGGAACAGGGTACACCAGCATACCACTGAAAGCCTAAATTGCGAGCAGCTTCTACAAATTCCTCGGCTTGGATCATGAGAATAAAATACCTTCAGATCGAATCAAATAAAATGCCTGGATTGACACTCCCACGGCTATGAAAACTTCGCTACGCTCGTTTTCACAAAAAGCCGTGGGATTCTTCTTTCATCCAGCCAACTTACGTAAGTGGTTCAAATTTGACAGCAGTTCTCCTATGGATTGGCTTCTTAGAGGAAATTTTGACCTTGGTTTTTTGACTACTCTAGGATTAATTCGTCCAAGTCTTGGAGGTATTTTTTTCGCCAAAATGTCCAGAATTAGCTTGGTTGACCACAGACTCATTGCTATAGCGGTTCTAAATGATTTGTGAAATCTTGCATACAGACTGTTGACCGTCGAGGTATTAACTACCATATTTTACAGAGCAACCGTAAGGCTGAGTGGTGGAATTAGCTACGTTCTGTCCTTTCAGTACACTGTCTACAGCAGAACTAACATAGTTTTTCGCCGATTTGATATCAGCAGGATTCGTGCTAGGCTTGTCGTCAATAGCACCTGCATACTTTAATACACCGCTACTATCAATAATAAATATATGAGGTGTAGTGCGGGCTTGATAGAGACGACCAATTTGACCACTAGCATCTAAAAGTACAGCGGTAGGGCTAGCATTGCGGCTATTTGTCAATTGATTTGCTTGTTGGGCGGTAACATATCCTTGTTGTCCTTGAGCTGACGAGATAACCGATAACCAAACTACACCTTTACCAGTAGTTTCTTTTTGCAATTTTTGCATATTATTGCTGTTGTAATGCTTTAGGACAAAAGGACATTGATGATTTGTCCATTCCAACACCACAACTTTACCCTTAAAGTCGCTAAGTTTGTGACTTTTGCCATTACTATCAGTAGCAGTAAAATCTGGTGCAGGTGAACCAACGCGCACGGGAGTAGCAGCTTCAGCCGCATTGCTTGCAACATTAGGAGTATTCTGGCTCACTGTAGAGGGATTTTGGCAAGCAGTCAGCGCTAGGCTAAAAGCAGAGTAAAGTGCAATTGCAATAAGTTGATTTTTCATGGTTTTTCTGAGTTCAATTGTGAATTGTTAATAGCTAATAGCTAATTGCTATTTACAAACTTTTTACCTTTTGTTGCACCTCTTGGGGAGAAAGAATCTGAGGTAAAATCTGCGGTGTAGCAGAATTAGCTGGGTATAATAAGTACAAGGGTACGCCACTGCGCCCGAAAGCTGCTAGTGCTTGGGTTATTGCAGTGTCGCGGTTTGTCCAGTCAGCTTTAAGGAGAGCTACGTCTTTTGCTTGGAAAGCAGTTACAGTCTCAGGTTGGTTAAGAGCGACGCGTTCGTTTACTAGACAAGTAATACACCAAGCAGCAGAAAAGTTGACAAATACAGGTTTACCAGACTGGCGTACTTGAGTTAATCTTTCAGGAGTATAAGGTTGCCAATTTAGAGAAGTTGAAGTTGCTTGTTGAGTGTTGGAGTTGGCAACGTTGAGAGCTATGCTACCTGGTAATTGTGCCAAAGTCAGGGCAAATCCCAGTACTACCAATGCAGCAATACTACCAAAGCGCCGTCCCCAACCGGAAAGGATTTGAGTTTTTTGATGCAACCAAACGGCAAAACCTATAAGTACCAACCCAAATAAGACTGCGGCTACACCATCGCTTCCTACTTGCTGCGACAATACCCACACTAACCAAGCGGTTGCAGTATACATTGGGAAGGCAAGAAGTTGGGCAAAAGTTTCCATCCATGCACCCGATTTAGGTAAGATTTTTTGTAAACCGGGAAGAAAACTGATGAGTAGATAAGGTAAAGCTAGACCAAAACCTAAGACTAGAAAAATAGCTAAGGCTACTATCGGTGTTTGTGTGAGTGCAACTCCAATAGCGGTTGCCATAAATGGTGCGGTACAAGGTGTAGCGACGACTGTGGCAAAAACCCCTGTGAAAAATTCACCCACATAACCGTTACGTGCTGCTAAACTTTGTCCCATTCCCATTAAGGAAGCACCAAAGATAAATACCCCTGACAAACTCAAGCCAACAGCAAACAGTAAATACGCCATTAAACTGACAAATACGGGTGACTGTAACTGAAACCCCCAACCAATTTGCTGTCCAAAACTACGTAATAGTAGGAGTATCACCGCTAGGAATAGGAAACTTATTAATACTCCTGCGGTAAAGACAATTCCTCTCTGACGGACTTCCTGTTTGCTGAAATTTGATTTTTGGAGAATGTTTAATGCCTTGAGGGATAACACGGGGAAAACGCAAGGCATAAGGTTGAGGACAATTCCACCCAGTAATGCTAATCCTAAAACCTGCCATAATGGTAAAGAAGCTGTAGTACCAGGTTGTGTTGTTGTTGCTGCTCCTAGTTGAGTTGCGATCGCGAATGCTTGAGTTGGAGTTTGCCCATCTAGGGCTTCTTGCAGTACGAGTATACCAGTTACTTGCTTGACCTCACCGCGATTTCCTCTTTCTAGTAGAAGAGTTAACCCATCTTTGTCAAAGCTGGCTTTCTGGGGTGCAGGGTTATTGATAATACCATCAAGATCCGGGAAAAACGCAACTTCTTTAATCTGACTTGCTTGTAATTGCGGTGCATGAACTTTTAATATCAGGGTTTCTCCCTGAATATGAGCGGTAGTTTGCCACGGAGAATCTTGAGGTAGAGTAGCCCGTGTTTTCTCAAATTCCTTTGCCCACCGCGTGTTAACTATAGGCGTACCTGTTGCGATAGGTAAGCTGAGACTAAAAGTACCATTTTCTGGAATACACTCTTTCTCACATACCAGCCAATCAGCCCTAGCAGTCAGTTGAATAGGCTCCTTAGTATTCACAGTCCCTGGAGTCGTAATTTTACTCAACAGCATGACTTGATCTTTGTAGCCAAAATTCATCAACCCACTAGCAGGTAGTCTCTCAGGGTAAGGATACACCAATTTTCCCGCCGAAAATCCCTGCGGTAACGTCCAAGCAATACTGGGAGCAGTACCAGAGTCACCAGGGTTTTTCCAATAAGTATGCCATCCTTGTTTTATTTGAAAATGTAACCCCACCCAAAACGGTTTTCCTGGTTGAATACTATTGACTTCACTCACCAATTGTGTTTGCACATGTTCAGTCTTGACTGGGTTTGCCCAAGCAGTAAGAGGGAGAAGAACGAGAAAACTGAGGATGAATGTAATTATTTTGATGGCTATTTGTGTCAATTTATGCATATGTTTAGCTCATATTTGTACTAACACATGTTGCAGATGTTAAAGGTTGTTTTAAAAGTCCCGGAAGGTATAATCTTTCCGTTCTGACTTGGGTCAACTGCAACGAAAAATCAAGGTTTCAGCCATGCGCCGTCGCTAAAGCGTCTCCTTCATTTGCGGAGGAGATATAAGTGAGTTTGACATCATTAATGACGTAGTTGATGAAAGGGGTGAGAAAAGAACAGGGTACACCAGCGTACCACTCAAAGCCTAAATTACGAGCAGCTTCTACAAATTCCTCGGCTTGGATCATCAGAATAAAATACCTTCAGCTTGAATTAGATAAAATGTCTGAAGACTTAACTAAGTATATCCCCACAATCACGCGCTGATTGTGGGGTTTGCTGCGTGTATAAGTATCGAAAAAGACCGTTTCGAGAGTTTACTTATTCAGGAGTGATGTTTTAGAAAAGCAGGAAAGTCATAACAGGTCAAAAATACGTTTCTGAAGATAATATTATATCACAAAAAAAATATACTCAAGTAAATATCTTATACAAATCAGGACTTACGCAAGGGAAACGTAGTTGTGTCATTGCGACGTAAGGAAGCAATCTCATAATCTTGTTTTTTCGTAATTCGTGCGTAAGTCCTACAAATAATTAATTAAAGAATTCTTGCTTTAGGCAGCAAATAACCTTATTGTGAGCAGTAGATTTTCTGAAAAACGGAATCATTCTGTAACGTCGTTACGTCCATCTACCAAAGCAAGAAATTTATGTTTACATCCATTCGCCACCGAATATCAATCATTGCCTGCACTATCGCCACAGCAGCGCTAGGTGTTGAGTTTAGTATGGCGAGCAAAGCTGCTTATGCAGTAGTAGATCTCCTTACATGTACGGGTCCATATACGGCAAGCTACAATCCTGGTCTCACGCTTCTTGAGCCAAAACAAACAGTTGTCAGTTTTAATAGCACCCCTTTCACGTGTCTCATTTCCACTGACCCAACGATCACATCTGCTACAAGTAATAGCGGCGCGGTTACAATAACTGCCTCCTGTACCTTGGCAACATCCCCGGGCGAGTATGAAGCTACATACTACTGGAGTAACGGAAATTATAGTAAGGTAGTTTTCAAAGAGACTGTTCAAGCTAAGCCTGGTGGTCAAACAGTTTTTATAAGCTTCGGAGAGGTTAAAGAGGGTCAGTTTCAAGGTGCCAAAGCAACGAGAAACCTTACTCTCTTTGCATTAGACCTACTACAATGTGCTACTCCTAGCGGTGTAACTAGTGCTACAGGAACCGACACTATAGAATTGACTGGTCTATAAATGTCAACTTACTAATATTTTTCCTATATTCTTCCCCCAATTCTTGCGCGTTAGGATTGGGGTTTTTTATGTGTGGAAGTATCGAAAAATAAGTTATTTTTTCAACTGAAAAGCGAGATCAAGGTCGTCCAAAGAGTTAATATCTAACCAGTTACCGCGAATATAAAGAACCTTAATTGGTTTCCCCTGCTCAATTAAGTAATTACATAATTCTGGCATACCCAAGCTGTTAAAATCTGGTCTTGTTTGTAACTCACCAAGTGCTTGATCCAACCACTGTCTGCCTTGGCTGCGGAATTTTAGCATCCCAATCCATCGTCCACAGGATTGTCCCGATTCTGTTTGCGTTGCTTTGGAGATGTGCAAAAGGTTGACATCCTGTCCAAACAAGGAAAGATCGTCTGTGATTGAGCAATAAGCATAGTCAGGAGAACCGCTGACTGATTTGCTGTTCATCGTAGAATCAACCACAGCGACAATTTCTCCAGGACAATCTAATAAATCTCGCAAAATGTAGCTTCTAAAAAGTAAGTCGCCGTAAACTACCAGCATATCGTCGCTAAAGCTGGCTTGGGAACAGGCTAAAGATGCTAATTCTCCTGTGGTTTCATACTCTAAGTTACGGATAACTTTAGTCCCAGGAACATTGATGGTTTCTGCTTTGTAACCCGCGACAACGGTAATATCGTTGATGGCAAGTTTTTTGAATTTGTCTACCAAATGCCTGAGCAGGGGTTTACCTCCCAGAGGTAACATGACTTTGGGTTTATCTTGAGTCAACCCGGCGAATTCTTGTCCTCTGGTTGCAGCAAGAACGATCGCCTGAGTATGCTGGCGTCCATTCGTGAAGTAGCGTTTTTCCGCCTCTTGCAGTTCATCTGCTCCCTGTAGCCGGAAAATTTCCTTAACAGAAGCAATCTCGTCTTCAATGTTGATCAGGGTTTCGTTGGTGTGGACTTCGCGGGCGATCGCCTGCATACTAGCAACAGCAGCGCGAATCATGTGGTTTGCCCAGATAACCAAACTAATCCCGGCTTTGCGAAAGACATCGGTTGGAGTGCTGTAATATTTTGTTGGAATAATAACCAACGCAGAGCGCCCCGCCCACTCTTTAGCAAACTCTAGCACTTGGTCAGGACGGGATAATTTACTGTGAATCACGATTGCGTCTGCTCCGGCGTTATGGTATAACTCTGCTCGGCGCAATGCTTCTGATAAATCCCAACCAGCAATCAAAGCTTCGACACGAGCGACGATGCTGAAATCTGGATCTTGTTGACTGTCCTTACCTGCCTTGATTTTGCCGCAGAATTCATCGATATCAGCCAAAGGTTGGCGATCGCCATTAATAAAACTATTGGTCTTCGGGAAAAGCTTATCTTCAATACAAACTCCGGCAATACCTCGCTGCTCAAGCTTGCGAACCAGACGACGCATATTATTAAAGTTACCATAACCCGTATCCCCATCTAACAAGATAGGAATCTGGGTGATGTCGGACATGAACTCCAGCATTTCCACAATTTGAGTCCAACTGGCTTCATTGTTGTCCCGTACGCCATATTGAGCAGAAACAGCAAGTCCACTTGCCCAAATCCCTTTAAATCCAGCTTCTTCCACAATGCGGGCGCTGATACCATTGTGTGCTTCCATGATGAATTCGAGTTGAGGGGATTCGAGTAACCCCCGCAACTGAGCGCACTTGCTTGGTTTTGAACTGGTGACAACAGGTGCAGATATTTGGTACATCTATGCTTATAATTGAGGTAAAATCTCGTTTTGAGCGCGTTTAATATCTTCGGGAAAATCGATTTCTATCCAAGGTAAACCTGTGATATCTTCGTACCCAAATGCTGAGGGGGTTTCCAATAGCAAATCCCGAATTGCTTCCTCATATGGTTCTTGATGCAGTCCGGCGGCGACATAGTATTCTGTACGAGAAGCAAGACGACGGGCGAGTGCACTATCAAAGCGAAAGAACCCCACAGATTCGCCAGCAAAATCATAAGAAAGATCAGCAGGGATTTGTTTACAAAACTCTACAAGAGTTGTGTCTTGCACACAAAGCTTGACTGGTTCTTCCCCTGGTTCAAAATCTCGATCCAGTAAGAAGCAGTTAGGGATATTTGTTTTCATGAGTCGCTCAATGATGCGGCGATCGCACAAAACATCTGCATCCATTAACAACACGTCATCATCTGCAGCTAAGTGCTCGCTTAACGTCCAAAGGCTGATCACACTGCCTTTTGTGTAGTTAAGATTGTAAACAGTCTTGACCTTATTTTCGGCTCTCAATGCTTTGATTTCTTCCTCAATCATTTGAGCCTGGTAACCGACAGCAATAACCACTTCTGTTATCTGGTAATCACGCAGATACTCTAAATGGCGTTGCAGTAGAGATTTTCCGTTAAATCTCAGCAAGCATTTGGGTTGAACTTGCCCTTGTTCCCCTAAGCGTCGTCCAACGCCAGCAGCTAATATGATTGCCTTCATCGTTAAGTTACCAATTGAGGTAAGACACTAATAAATCCGGAAATTCTTGCGGATGTTCTGAATTTTATACCAGCAATCTCTTGCTCAATACAATATTTGTTAATTAATTCTTAATCAATTTATAAAGTGTCAGCTTGGCGGTGAAGATGACTGCTTGGACATCTGCACAAGTCGCCACCACATTATGAGTGCAACTAGCGTTGCACCAACCGTGGCTGCAATGAGAAAGGGGAGAAGTAAGCCAAACCAAGCAACAGGACCAAAAAGGTAGTAGACATCGTCTGCATCGAATCCAGCAAAACCAGAAATGGCTTTTTTTCCTGAGCCGTCGCGCTGCTCAAGTTCCTCAGCTAGAACTGATATTGCTGCTACAGCCGCACAGGAGATTAGCCCCAGCGGTATTGCCCTCCAGCCGAGTACACTACCGCGCAAACCGATGCCGAG
>NZ_JABXYX010000020.1 GCF_017982655.1 Brasilonema sp. CT11
TAGATACTTTACTGCAAGGGTCAGCCGATTTGATAGACGAAGCTGAAAAATATAAATAAGACTAATCATTCATTCATTAAGTTCGCGAATAATATCCGCGAACTCACTTTTTTGTCCAAAGTCCAATAATTAAAATTCTAATCTTTTCTCTGTAAGTCCGGTTTCCGCGTTCAGCATGTGGCGAACTTAAAGCAATTTCCGCGCCTTGATAATTAGTTAATACATCCCACAAATGCCAGGGAAGTTTACGCAATTCTTGGCAATCCGTGCAAATAATCACCCTGATTTCATCTTCAGGCTTTAATTCTTCTAGACAACTTCTGATAGAACTAAAAGCTGATGATTGTAACCAGGCGTTAAAACTTTCAAGTAATTGTTGTGATTGATGATTGCACTTTTCGTCAAGAGCTTTGATATTTACGCTTCTACCATTAATCGGTTTAATTCTAAATTGACTATACCGACTGCGATAGGTGTTGTGCCATGTATTCAATAACTGGGGAATAGTATTATTTCCAGGTAACTTACCCGTGATCGTTCGATAAGCTCTTTCTCCGTCATTAGCGATTTCTAAAGTAACATGAAATTCGGAATTAATCTTGCCATTAAACTTGAGGATAACTAATTTTTTCATAAGCAATGTAAAGTAATTTTTTGTTCGTAATACTAATTGTCTGTAACTCGGAACCTCACCCTGCCCTGTCGGGCATCCCTCTCCTTACTAAGGAGAGGGAAAGATTTTAGCGCAGCTAAAAGCGAGGGTGAGGTGAAAAGCCTACGGTGTACACACAAGTCCTCGAATCACTCAAAATTCGGTGCAAAACCTCACCCTGCCCTACCGGGCATCCCTCTCCTTGCTAAGGAGAGGGAAAGATTTTAGCGCAGCTAAAAGCGAGGGTGAGGTGAAAAGCGAGAACACTATGAGCGTTAAGCGTAGCTCTCCGAAGGAATCGCCCATACGAAATATACTTATCACACAAGGAACTCTTGTGTTACTTTTGACTCTCCTAAAATCACATCAATACTAAATTTCTCCCCAAATTGGGCGCTAAATTCGACTTCAATCCAATTATCATTCTGCCGAGAAATCGTATCTAAAACTTCCTCTCCCTTATCGTCAATCACAGCCACCTTTAATCCTTCAGATATATACACATTTGCCCCAGGTATATACTCATCTTTGGGAAGAGACACTTGTATCAAAATGTTAACTTCATCTTGATTTTTTATTGCTGACTGATTTTCCGTTGCGATCGTCACAATCAAAGCAACAGATAAGCCATTTAACTCCAAGCCCAAATCAATTTTTTTCCCGCGTGTGATACTGAAACTTCTACACCCCATCCATTCAATTTGTTGCGGATGTAAAATTTCATCAATTGTTTGCCAACCTTCTGTAACAACTCCTTTTATCCATTGGTGAAGACTAACTGTTGCTGCTTGTTCTTTATCTGTTAAATAATCGAGTAAATCGTCTACTGATTGCAACTGGCTAATCGGAATTTTAGCTGCTGCTTGAGTTGTAAAACCTAGAATCGTCGCTGATTTTAAAGATTCGCTCAACTGCACAGCTACATAGCCAACTCTATCAGATCTAACCTCTGGTGGAATCTCCAAATATTCTGCATTTGGTAAAACAGGACGACACTCTAATTTACCTATCTTTTTGACTTCTAAATCTGCCACATCAATTAAACTCTGCATCCAAGGATTGTAATTCTCCTCTTCCTCTTGATTAGTTTCAAAATCCATACAGCGAAGATAAGAATCTACTGCATATACAGCTAAAGTATTGAGATATATTTTTCTGGCCTTTTCATTGTTTGATATCCCTTGTCTGCGCTTATCAGCCTTATCATGAGCCTCAAAACTCAAAGGAACTCTAAAAGATATTTGTTCAGCGTTAGCGTTCATAATTAATTATCCTTAATGTTGAAGTGCAAAGAGTGAAGATTGTGAACTACTGTAAATATTTACGAAAATAATTGATAATCGTACGCTTTTTTATGTTGCGTTGATATAACTCCGAAAGTCTTGGTATTGGATGACCTAATTTTTTTGATATATCTTCCCATTTATATTCATTAAGTCTCATCAACATCACTACTTGTAAATTTGCATTTTGATCTTCTCTGATATAAGTTTTTCGTAAAATACCTTCTAGGTCATTTTTCACAAAATCCCTAACTGCTGATAATTTCAGTTCATCGTCACTTTCAGCAATTAATTTATCTTTGAGTTCATCTTTAGCTCTAGATAGTTCTTTGCTAGTAGGCTTATCCGAGTCGCTACCACAACTATCTAATTCATCGAGGGATAATATTCTGGGACGATTTCTGATTTGTCTTAAAATATCTTGAAATCGCCATTGGAATATTTGATTGACCCAAGCCATTACTTTATGTTCTGAGTGATAATTATTGAGATTTTTGCAAATCTCCACATAGGTTTTTGCCTCAGCTTCCTGATAAATCTCTTCAAAGTCGGGTAAACTCTGCCATTGCGTAAATTTATTTAATTTTCCGGAATCCTGAATTTTTTTGATTAACTGATTCAACGATTTCCGTCGTTCACGACTCTTAGGCGGATGTAGTTGTGCTTCCTTTACTAACTGTCGCAGTTGATAATCTAAAACATCTTCATCCATCTAAACCTCCTGCTTAACTCCAAAAGTTCGGTAATTTGTTGTAAATATCGAAACATTAATATAAAATGATGCGATAAGACTCCCGTACCACTTCAAACCCTTATACGAATGAGACGCGGAGTTTTTACGCAAAATTAAGAAGAATTTTTTCTGTAGTACAAACCTACATTATTTCTAGTGACGAAAATCTATAATCTTCAGTAGTGCAATTCGCGATCTCATTCCCTTTGTAAGTTACCATGACCACTTCATCCCGTCGCTATCACATCACCACCTTCGGTTGCCAAATGAACAAAGCCGACTCAGAACGTATGGCTGGCATCTTAGAAGACATGGGCTTTGAGTGGTCAGAAGACCCGAATCAAGCAGATTTGATTCTCTACAACACCTGTACAATTAGAGATAATGCCGAGCATAAAGTATATTCTTATCTAGGTAGACAAGCAAAGCGTAAGCATGAGCAACCAGACTTAACTATCGTTGTTTCAGGTTGCGTTGCGCAGCAGGAAGGCGAAGCACTGTTACGGCGTGTGCCAGAGTTAGACTTGGTGATGGGACCGCAACACACTAATCGTCTGCAAGATTTGCTACAACAAGTTTTTGACGGCAACCAAGTTGTCGCAACTGAACCCGTTCACATTATGGAAGATATCACCAAGCCGCGACGGGATAGCAGCGTAACTGCTTGGGTGAATGTGATTTACGGCTGTAATGAACGCTGCACTTACTGTGTGGTTCCTAATGTACGCGGTGTTGAGCAATCCCGTACACCCGAAGCAATTCGCACGGAAATGGAAGGAATCGGGCGGCTTGGTTATAAAGAAGTAACCTTACTCGGTCAAAATATTGATGCTTATGGGCGAGATTTACCAGGAGTCACGCCGGAAGGTCGCCATTTGCACACTTTGACAGATTTACTTTACTATGTCCATGATGTGCCAGGAATTGAGCGGATTCGGTTTGCCACTTCTCACCCGCGTTATTTCACCGAACGCCTGATCAAAGCTTGCGCGGAATTACCCAAGGTGTGCGAACACTTCCACATTCCCTTCCAATCTGGAGATAACGAAGTTCTAAAGCGCATGAGTCGGGGTTACACTCATGAGAAATATCGCCGGATAATCGATACAATTCGGCGGTATATGCCAGATGCGTCGATTAGTGCTGATGCAATTGTGGGTTTTCCGGGTGAGACAGAACAACAGTTTGAAAATACTCTCACATTGGTAGATGATATTGGCTTTGATTTGTTGAATACAGCAGCGTATTCTCCACGTCCTGGAACACCAGCAGCAATTTGGGATGAGCAATTGAGTGAAGAGATTAAGAGCGATCGCCTGCAACGACTCAATCATCTTGTTGGTATCAAAGCAGCCGAGCGATCGCAACGTTACATGGGACGCACTGAAGAAGTCCTAGTTGAAGATCAAAACACCAAAGACAAAACCCAAGTCATGGGACGTATCCGTGGAAACCGTCTCACCTTTTTCACTGGTGATATCAATAAACTTAAGGGCAAGTTGGTTCAAGTAAAAATTACCGAAGTTCGTGCTTTTAGCTTAACAGGTGAGGAAATTCCGGTCTTGGTTTGCTAGCTGTCAGCGTTAGAGGAACTTTTAATTTGATTGGATAGTGCGATATCACGCTTTTTGGCTGCGGTTTCGCAGTTCGCTTGCAAAGAAAAAGTGTTGGTGAGAACCTGTCAGTACTAATTACGTCGAAATATTCAGAACATGCATTTTTTCTTTTAGTGAACAGGTAAGTATGCAGCAACTAACTTGGAGACAGTTAAAGTTTGTAATAGGAGTTTTTTTGGCTATAGGGATTACTCCAGTCCTAGCTCAAAATACACCACAAAACCCACCCGCACGCACGTATCAACCTGGCTATTGGCAACCGATCGCACGAGTCAATCCAAAAAGCCCATTTGCAGTTGTCCTAGTCAATCAAACAAAGTCTGCTTTGAAATACAATTTTCTTGATGGACGTGCGGATAGCGACTTATCTGTGGGAGCTAATACACAACTCAAAAATATTTCCCTACCAGTTAACATTGCCGTTTACGATCCTTCGCAAGAAGCTGCCACTCAAGACGCAAGCGGTTTGAGGTATGAAACTTCTGTGACAAATAATGTTCTGACAATCACAATTATGCCTGCTAAAACTACTGGTTATCATGTGATTAACATAGCTAGAAATGGAGCTATTTACAAATATTAGAGCGAACAAATAAAAATACAGCAACTTTGCCTGGATGTGCTACGCTATCTGAATTTGAGGCGTGATAGAGTCTGCAAAAACGATGAGTCAAGAATCCAAACCCCCACAGATTGGTATCACAACCTATGGTCGTCAGCGAGCAACTGCTATATCCCCACTGAGTGCTTACTCAAATGCTGTACAAGCCGCAGGAGGTGTGCCAGTTTTCTTGCCAGCAACAGAGGTTGAGCCACTAAAACTCCTTGAGCCTCTTGATGGTCTTATTCTTCCTGGTGGTGGAGATATTGATCCAGTTTTTTACAATGGCTCGTTTCATCCTAAGATTTATTCTGTGGATTCACACAGAGATGTTTTTGAACTCCAAATAGCACGCTTTGCTCTAGATAACCACATACCAGTGTTAGGCATTTGCAGAGGATTGCAAATCTTGATTGTGGTATCTGGTGGTACTCTCATTCCTGATATACCAGATAAGTACGGTACATCCGTCTTGCATAGACTAGAACCAGAACCAGGACTGTGGCAATCTACAGAGCATATAATCAAAATCAATCCAAATAGCCGTCTGGCAAAGTTGATTCAAAAAACTCAAATATCTGTGGTTTCATTTCATCACCAAGCTGCAGGTAGAATCCCGCCTGGTTGGCATACTGTTGCATATGCATTGAATGATGGAGTGATTGAAGCAATCGAACATGAACATCATCCTTGGGCAATAGGTGTTCAATGGCATCCAGAACTTTCTCCAAATGATCCCAATCATCAGCGAATTTTTCAGGGTTTTATACAATCAACACTTTCTCGGAAGAATCTTATTACAATTTGAGTTTGTGTCTGTGATGGCTCAGTCAAGAAAAATAGAGCAACTTTGCCAAGTTGTGCTACGCTATCTGAATTTGAGGCGTGACAGAGGTATTTCCGATGACAAAGCTGCGGGTGGGATTGCTTTTTGGTGGTCGTTCGGGAGAACATGAAGTTTCTATAAGTTCAGCGCGGGCGATCGCCAGAGCCTTGACGACAGAGCAAAATACTGATAAGTATGAAATCTTGCCTTTCTACATCCAGAAAGATGGACGTTGGCTAGCAGGGGATGTGCCGCAACAAGTTTTGGAATCCGGAACACCGCTGCAATTGCCAACTATACCTAATGATCAATTATCAGTTGCCAAAAATCAAGTTCTGGGCCGTTGGCAATCTCCTTCCCAAGTTGCAGAAGTAGACGTTTGGTTTCCCATTCTCCACGGTCCCAACGGTGAAGATGGCACAATACAAGGGTTACTCACCTTAATGCAGGTTCCCTTTGTTGGTTCTGGAGTGTTGGGTTCGGCGGTGGGAATGGATAAAATTGCCATGAAAACAGCCTTTGCCCAAGCGGGATTGCCACAGGTAAAATACAAAGCCTTAAATCGAGCGCAAATTTGGTCGAATCCTTGTGTTTTCCCCAAACTGTGTGATGAGATTGAGGCGACTTTGGGTTATCCGTGCTTTGTCAAACCTGCTAATTTAGGTTCATCGGTCGGTATTGCCAAAGTGCGAACAAGACCAGAATTAGAAGCAGCATTAGATAACGCCGCCAGCTACGACCGAAGGATAATTGTTGAAGCTGGAGTTGTCGTACGAGAATTAGAGTGTGCCGTTTTAGGAAATGATAGTCCGAAAGCTTCAGTTATTGGTGAAATTACTTACGCAAGCGATTATTACGATTACGATACTAAATACACAGAAGGAAAAGCAGGTTTACTGATTCCAGCACCTGTACCGGAAGCTGTCACTCGTCAAATTCAGGAAATGGCAATGCGCGCCTTTATTGCTGTTGACGCTGCTGGATTGGCAAGAGTAGATTTTTTCTACGTCGAAGCTACAGGAGAAGTTTTCATTAACGAAATCAACACATTACCAGGCTTTACAGCAACAAGTATGTACCCTTTACTTTGGGCACATAGCGGTGTTTCTTTCCCCCAATTAGTTGATAGATTAATCCAACTGGCTCTCGAAAGACATTCTGCTTCCTCAACAACGCAAGAGGAAAACTAATTTACCGCCCTCTGGTAAAAAGTATTAATAAGTACAAATTGCGTAGAAACCAACACCAGAATAACTCACTAGTATTTCAAGAAACTATACTGAAACTATATAAGTTTCTACGGATACATCCTGGTTAACCCTTCAGTATAATCTAAAACTGGAGGGTTAAAATGAGCAAAGCAACTATGGAAAATAGCCAGAGTGTACAGCAGCAGTCATCGCAATCAAAAGCAGCTACACCCAAGTCGGGGAAAAAAGTTCCACCAACGACAAAGAATAAAAATTTCCTGATAAATCTGCTTGTACATCATACTTGGCTATTGCCAGCAGGGTTGTTATTGATTTCTCTAGGTAGTACTGCTGCTGCCTTGTACAGCTTGGGCTATGTGGGGCATATGCAACCAGAGGAAGCAGAAATCGCCCAAGCTGAAATTATCAAACCAATTGAAGCACCCTCCAAAGCTATTAATCCTACACCTTTATGGATGGTGGCTGCTATTGCTCTGAGTTGTGGTAGTGGTACCTTAATAATATTCCTACTGCTAAACCGTCGGGCACAGCCTCAAGAAGCCACAAATAACATTAACCGCCATCAAAAACGCTTAGCAAAACGTCGTCCAGTATCAAAACCCCGTCCCAAGAAGAACGTACCAGCTTTTGTGCCATCAATACCAAGGACGCCTGTTGTTATAATGCCTCCTCGAACAGAAACTGTAGTCACAGTTTTACCACCAGAACAAAATATCTCGCAGAGTCAGGGTAAAGAATCTCTAGCAAATATGTTGGATATGCGCAAACATACTCCATTGTCAACCATTATACGTAAAGATTAATATAGCAGGGAACGCTTAACAGGGAACAAAACAATTCAAAGGAGGGCTACGCCCCGCTGCGCTAACAAAAAAAAGAATTCTTTATTTTGCGGAAAGTTTGCGCGTCCGGTGAGTCCAGCGCTGCGGGAGGGGAGCCACTGCGTTGGACGGGTTTCCCGGCTTGAAGCATGTGGCGTTTTCCCTCCACAGGCGACTGGCGTTAGCGCAGCGAGACCGGAGGTCTTCCCCGAAGGGGTTTCCCGGCGCAAAACTTTTCAAGACGAATTTTGAATTGATAATTTTGAATTTGAGCGCAGCGAGTGGTGACCGTGTTTTCTCATTAGTTCGTGTCCTAATCTACCTGGCGACTGCTATACAGAAAAATTAACACAATTCACGAAACCGTATTGAAGTTTGAAATTTTTAGACTTCATCTGCTGTGCTTAGCAGTGGGAGATTGTGTTTCAAAAAAAGTCGCATTTTTGATTGCCAATAACATTTTTGCTAAGTGTTTACAAAGCATCAGGTAGCTACATAACCGCCATCTACAACCAAAGACTGACTCACGGTTTCTTCGCCTTCAGAGTCACGACGAGCCGCAACGACAACTTTTGCGCCTGCTTTACCAAAGGCGATCAGCAATGCTAGCGCTCCCTGCTGGAGCATCGCCGTCGCCCGACCAATTCCAGAACTTCTACCTGTAATCATTGCAACTTTGCCTTCAAATTGACCTGCCATAATTTCTCCTGATAGTTCTCTTAAGATTTTGCACTTTATCAGTTATCAGTGTAGTGCTCCGTTGGGGCGGCAGCTTATCTCCTCCACCAGACGCTACGCGAACGGGTAAGAAGCAACAACCCGAAACGTGCCTTTCTAAAACCCCAACTTCTATAAGTTGCAAGTTTCAGTTGGGGAGTCACTCTCGTGGGCGGGGATGCCGACGCCCCAGATGTGGCGTGTTCAATCCCCGCAAGTACCTGTTAACTGATAACTGTTCACCTTATGGCGCTCCGCCACGCCTTACGGTGAGTCCAGCGCTGCGGGACGGTCTCCCTCCGCATGCGACGGGCGTTCCCGGAGGGCTATCGGGAACGCCCGTCGCCTGACGCCACATTCTACCCTGCGGGAAGGCGTTCCGCCTACAACGGGGGGAACCCCCGCACAGAAGTGGCTCCAGAGCGAAACCGTCCGAACGGTGCAAGGGTTGGGCAAACCCTACACCCTTACACCCTCCCATAACGAAGGATCTCGTTGCGTAAGTCCTGTAGGTGTGTAATAAAACTCTAACTTTCAGACAACACATGAAATTATAAATTACTACGGATTAAGGGGTATGACCCATCATTTATTTATAGAATCATAAGGGGTCTAACCCATCATTTATTCATACGAAATCAGGGGTCTTACCCCACACTAATTTTTGACATAAACAAGCACAAAAGTAGACTGTAGAGGCTTGTGAATAGCGATTCTTGTACTTTACTCAAGTTAAGCTATACTCATAATGATTCAGCCAAAAAAGCGAGAAACTATCTGGACTGATGACCAATTTCTGTTGTATTAGGTAGTTTGCAAAAAAAATAAAAAAATTGCCAAAGTGGCAACCAAGCTATGAGTGAATCGATTAAATTAAAGAAGGTAAACGACTTCAAGGGTTTTGTTATCAGGGTGTATCACACACCATAAAGTGTGATACATCTTTCACAAAAATTACCCAAGAAACAGAAAGTATATCCTCAAATGATCTACTGACTAATTGTTGAGATAAATCAATATGAATAATCAAGTTTACATTTACCGCGCCAGGAATATTCAGCCCGTACAGGCATTGTCCTTGACCTGCACATTAGCCCCCTAAATCACTGGCAGTGTCTGTACATATTCCTGTCTCTTCAGCGGTAAATGGTAAGTGGGAGCTTTAATGGCGTTTGGTATGCCTGCTCCCACTCTTTTTTTTATTTACTTAACTTGACTAATATGAAATAAAGAATTTTTCAAAGATAAAATCTAAAATTGTGTTGTTATTGATGAGCTTTCAAAAAATAAAAAAACTGCCAAAGTGGCAACTAAGCTATGAGTAAATCGATTAAATTAAAGAAGGTAAACGACTTCAAGGGTGTTGTTATCAGGGTGTATCACATACCATAAAGTGTGATACACCTTCTACCAAAAATCACCAAATAAACAGAAAGTATATCACCAAATGATCTACTGACTAGTTGTTGAGATAAATCAATATGAATAATCAAGTTTACATTTGCCGCACCAGGAATATTTAGCCCGTACAGGCATTGTCGTTAACCTGCACATTAGCCCCCAAAATCACTGGCAGTGTCTGTACATATTCCTGTCTCTTCAGCGGTAAATGGTAAGTGGGAGCTTTAATGGCGTTTGGTATGCCTGCTCCCACTTCTTTTTTTTAATAGCAGATAAGCCAAGTACAGTTAATCGAAAAGTTTTTTCCAATTGATCGAGTAAGGGAACAGCGATTATTGGGAACAGGAAATTCTGTTCCCCTTTTGTGGGAGTAACAGACTCCCACTTCCAATACGGTTTGGTTAAGCACTTGTTATTCACAAACAGCGAATGGGAAAAGGTTAAAGCAGAAGGGTTAAAGGAAGAGGAAAGCACCTTTGCTCCTTACCCTTTACCCCTTAACCGAACCGTATTGCCCCCACAACTATCAAGTGGCAAGTTTTGGGTAGAGGTTTAAATCCTTACCCAAAAACTCCTGTTGCCCTTCGGGGAGAACCTCCGGTTCCGCTAGCCCCTAAGGGGGCCGGAGCTAACGCGCTCCGCCAGTCCCCCAATCTCCTGCACCAGACGCTACGCGCTCCGTGACGGAGACCGCCAAGACGGGGGCTGGTCTCACCTGTTGCCCGTTGCCTATTCCCTTTTCATTTAGCTGAAAGTATTTGTATAAACAGAAAACATAGTGCAAAATAAGCAAAATCAGACTGTGTGACGAGGTTCACAAAATGAAACTGCGGGAGTTACTAGCGACTGTAGATGATGTTGTGCAGTTACCACAACATCCAGCAATGGATGCCGAAATCAAGAATTTAAAGACAAATTCCCATGCTTGCGTTGCGGGAGATTTGTTTATTGGGATGCCTGGAACACGAGTTGATGGTGGGGACTTTTGGCAAAGTGCGATCGCCTCTGGTGCTGTAGCTGCAATTATTTCTCCTCAAGCAGCACAGAAACATCCACCGACACCATCTGCTTGTGTGATCAGCACTGATGACATGACAAAAGCCTGTGCCCAATTAGCAGCGACTTTCTACGACTATCCTGGACAAAAACTCAAACTTGTAGGTGTGACGGGCACAAATGGTAAAACCACAACCAGCCACCTGATTGAGTATTTTCTGCATCAAGCAAATCTGCCAACAGCTTTAATGGGCACTCTCTACACTCGTTGGCATGGTTTTGTCCAAACTGCTGCTTATACAACACCGTTTGCAGTGGAACTGCAACAGCAGCTAGCGACTGCTTTTGATGCTGGAAATGAGTACGGAGTGATGGAAGTGAGTTCCCACGCTTTGGCGCAGGGTCGAATTTTGGGTTGTCAGTTCGAGGTAGGGGTGTTTAGCAATCTTACCCAAGACCATCTGGACTTTCACCTTAATATGGAAGATTATTTTACAGCAAAAGCACTGCTGTTTAGTCCTCAATATCTTAAGGGACGGGCAATCATTAACGCTGATGACTCCTATGGTAAGCGGTTAATAGCATCCTTAAACGCAGAGAAAGTGTGGAGTTATAGTGTTAATGATCAGACAGCTGATTTGTGGATGAGTAACCTGAGTTATGAACCAAATGGTGTCAGTGGTACATTGCATACACCAAAAGGTGAGGTTGCTTTTCGTTCACCGCTTGTTGGTCAATATAACCTAGAAAATTTACTGGCAGCAGTAGGAGCAGTTTTACACATGGGGTTCACCCTGAGCGCAGCCGAAGGGTTAGATTTACAGTTACTCGCATCTGTTATACCTGAGTTTCCCGGAGTTCCGGGACGGATGGAAAGAGTACAAATTCTTCCGGAGCAAGATATCAGTGTTATTGTGGATTATGCCCACACACCAGATAGTTTGGAGAATTTGCTCAAAGCAACGCGCCCGTTTATTCCAGGGAAAATGATTTGCGTGTTTGGGTGTGGAGGCGATCGCGATCGCACCAAACGCCCAAAAATGGGTAAAATCGCAGCTGAATTAGCAGATGTCGCTGTGGTGACATCCGATAATCCCCGTACTGAAGATCCAGAAAGAATTTTGGACGATATTTTAGAAGGAATTCCAGAAACAGTAAAGCCGATAGTGATAGGCGATCGCGCAACCGCCATTCGTACTGCCATATTGCAAGCACAACCTGGAGACGGCGTTTTGCTTGCCGGAAAAGGTCACGAAGACTACCAAATTCTTGGAACAGAAAAAATCCATTTTGACGACCGAGAACACGCACGAGAAGCCTTAGAAGAAAGGATGAAAAGATAAAAAAAACATGCACGCAGATGATAACTCCATCATCTACGTGTATATTGTTTATAATCTGCATCACCACAAATTTCTAGAAAACAGACCACTCAACCGGAACAGTATCTGTAGAAGATCCAGAAACTGTTGTACCATTCATTTGCCAAATACTATTCTCACCAGTGTCGTATCTACGCCAAAAGATGTCACTCTTGCCATCACCATTGTAATCGCCAATGCTGGGTTGCCAAGCTGGATCAGTTGCGGGCAGAAAAGCTGCAGTCTCAACGGATGTGCCATCCATCAACCAAGCAGTGTTTTCACCAGTTTGAGCATTATGCCACAAGATGTCACTCTTGCCGTCACCGTTGAAATCACCAATACTAGATTTCCAGGAAGAATCTTTCTTGTCCAGAGAACCTGAAGTGACGAAAATACCATTCATCAGCCAAACAGCATTTTCATCCGTTTGATTATTGTGCCAGAGTAAGTCGGTTTTACCATCACCGTTAAAATCGCCAAGACTATAATTCCAAGACGGATCTACTTTCGATAGAGAATACGCTGATGTGTCGGTACCATTTACAAACCAAACAGTATTTTCTCCCGTTGTCTGATTACGCCAAAAGATGTCGCTTTTGCCATTACCATCGAAATCAACAATACTGTAAGACCATTTTGAATCAGTTTTGGGCAAAAAAGCTGCAGTGGTTACTGTTGTGCCATCCATTAACCAAGTAGCATTCTCACCCGTTGCCTGATTGTGCCAGAAAAGATCGCTTCTACCATCGCCATTAAAATCAGCAATGCTAGCAGTCCACGATGGATCGACTTTCTCCAAATTAACCGCAGAAGCTATTTTTGTGCCATCCATCAGCCAAATGGAGTTCTCACCCGTAGTCTTATTGCGCCAAAAGATGTCAGTTTTGCCATCACGGTTGAAATCGGCATAAGCAAAGTCCCAAGATGAGTCTACCTTCGGCAAGGATTCGGCTGTCGGCTTTGAGCCATCCATTAGCCAAACAGCAGTTTCACCTGTTTGAGAATTGCGCCAGAATTTGTCCGTTTTGCCATCACCGTTAAAATCGGCAACAATTCCCGTACTACTGAACAAACGATTAGGGTTGGAATTTGTTTTTGTAGTGACAGCATCTACAGGCTGCATCGAATCTTCTAGCAGTGATTGCCAAGAAGAGCGTCCAGAGCTCAAAATAGAATTCAAACCATCCGTGTTTATAAAACTATCGGAGATTGGGAGAGATTGGAGTGCACTAGTACTTCTAGAAGAGTCCAAGGTCTCAGATGCAAACATAATGTTTGTTTATGACTAGTGTTCATTATTTTTTTAACTGTTTTTTTTCCATGTTTCTGTTAAGACATAACATCTGTTACTTTTGTTATTTGTGATCAAACTGTATTTGCCAATAACAAATATGTTGTTAATAAGACAGATGAGCGTAGTAGTTATCAATTGCGTGCAATATAGCCTCGAATTAAATAGCTATCATCGCCTACAGTGAGCCTGCCAGAAAACCAGACATATTTATACAGAAGATGCATTCTACTACTTCTATATAAAGCTGCTATAGCAGTCCTAAATCATAAGTCCTACGGGCACGCACTCGCGTGTGTCAACAACAAGATTCCCGACTTCTTATAGAAGTCAGGAATCTGAACATTTCAGTGAAATCTCAAATAATTCGTCATTGATGACTTGCAAGAACAAATCAATTACGAATCACAAATTACGAGTTCTACAAAAATTCTTAGGCAGTCTGCCACGCTTTGTCAACTGTCGGTAGAGCAGATTCAGTGGGGGTAGAACCATTCATCTTCCAAACCTTGTCCTCACCTGTTTGGTAATTGCGCCAGAAGATATCGGTCTTGCCATCTCCATCAACATCGCTAATACTTGGTTTCCAAGCTGCACTTTGTGTCGGTAAAGCAGTGTCACTGACAACATTTGCACCATCCATGATCCAAGTCTTGCTCTCACCTGTCTGCTGATTATACCAAAGCAGATCTGTCTTACCATTACCATCGAAATCAGCAACACTGGATGTCCAACCTGCACCAACAGTCGGCAAGGCAGTCTGAGAAACAACGTTTGAGCCATCCATCAGCCAGGTAGAGTTTTCACCTGTTTTATCATTACGCCAGAGGATGTCGGTTTTACCATCACCATTGAAATCTGCAAGACTAGGCTGCCAATCTGTACCAAGCGTTGGCAATGCAGTTTTAGTAACGGTGCTACCATTAGTTATCCAAAGAGTGTTTTCACCTGTTGTTTGATCACGCCATAAGGTGTCAGTTTTACCATCACCGTTGAAATCACCAATAGTGCCTGTCCAGTTTGGATTAACCGCCTCCAAAGCAGACGAAGCCAGAACCTGTGTTCCATCCATCAGCCATACAGCATTCTCACCCGTTTTTGTATTGTGCCATCCGAGGTCGGTTTTGCCGTCACCATTGAACTCACCAGGACTGAAAGTCCAGTCTGTAGGGACATTCGCCACAGCTGCCTCAGAGGCAATTTTTGTGCCATCCATCAGCCAAATGGTGTTATCACCCGTTTTTGTATCGCGCCAGATGATGTCAGTTTTGCCGTCACCGTTGAAATCAGCAAATTTATAGTCCCAATCTGAACTCATTGTTTTCAACGCACCCTGAGAGGCAACATTTGTACCATCCATTAGCCAGATAGCGTTTTCACCAGTTTGAGGGTTACGCCAAAACTTGTCCTTCTTTCCATCACCATTAAAATCAGGAAAAATTGCTGCGCTCGTAAATATGGGATTAGGATTAGGATTAGGATTAGCACTCTTCGGAAGGTTTATTGCTGTATCATAAGACTCTTGATCTGCATCTAATAAAGATTGTGAAGAGCCACTCAGGCTCGAAGTATTTAAAAGACCATCTTTATCAAAACTATTTGTGGGTTGAATATTTAACGCCGTAGATTTTGTCGCTCCTAAGCTTAAAGAGCTTGAGGTATTTGGAGATTCCAACATGGTGTTTATCTATCACTAGTGTTGATCAATGTTTTAACGCCTTTTTTTATTTCGTTTTGTCATGATTTAACAAAAATGATGTTTTAATTCTGTTTTTTTCATACTTTGTTTAATCCGTGAGCATTATAAGAAAATACGACATTCAAACTGTTATTTAATAACAGTTTAAATATTTTATAAAATAGTTATTAGCCCTGAATCACTACTCATGAGTTTTTTTGTACACACTTGATTTTTGAACTGAACTCAGTACACTTAAGCATTAAGCGTCTCTACTTTGTGATTCACACTCATCAAATCGGATTGCTATAGCAGCGGATAAATAGAAAATCAGGATTGCATGCTACCTCTGTAAAAGATAATAAAAAAAAAGTAGTAGTTCTAACTACCATTTCTTAGTATTTTTTATTTAAAAAATTCCTTTTTTGCCAAACAATAGTGATGGCTTCAGTGCACTCATTTACGATAGTGGTCTAAATTCTAAAATCAATTATTGTCTGCCGATACGCATCTGGCAATCCCGTGTCAAAGCACTTTCCTTTGACAACATATCCTGTCATTCCTTCTTGTTGACGCACTTTATCCAGACAGGATGTTAACTGAAATTCCCCTCTTTCCCGAAAATTTTGATGAATATGTTCTTCCAAAAAGTCAAATATTTTCGGTGTCAGTACATACAACCCAAAAATACAGAGAAACTCATCATCTGGCATTCCCTCTACACGCAGATGTTGACGAGCATAATCAATAGAAGGTTTTTCATAAACTTGCGTGAGTAAAAGAAGGGAGTTAAATAAGTGCCAAACTCCTGTCACACAGCCAGCTTTATGAATAATTTCTGCTGACATGACACTCAACCCAACAACGCTTTGATTGACTTGTCTGTAAACATCTAGAACTTGACTCGTGCAAGATTTCTCAGCATCTGATGAGTAAATATGGTCACCTAACATCAGCAAAAATGGCTCATCTTTCACCCATTTCTTAGCACAAAAAACAGCATGACCATAGCCTTCTTGTTCTTCCTGCGTCAAAATTGTGATTCTGCTGCCTAATTCTTGAAGATATTTGCTGTATTCTTGATTTTGGGGTGAAAGTTTGTCGAAAAGTTCTTTTTTAGGTGGACTTTTAAAAAACTCTGCAAAAATTTCTTTGTCTGGTGGTTGCACCACAATCCCAACTTCTTCGATTCCTGCACTCATAGCTTCTTCAACAATTGCCAGAATCACAGGTTTCGCCCTGTCATCTTTATCAATAATGGGGAAAAGTTCTTTTTTTACAACTTTAGTCGCTGGAAACAACCGAGTCCCAAAACCAGCGGCTGGAATCACGGCTTTTCTTACTTTATTTTGTTGCATAAATCGTCAGTTTTAAAGATTGCATCTGTATCAAATTATATTCAATGATTTCAATAACTTTTTGTTGACTCCCACCCAGGCATGGTACACCCAACTAAATAAAGAATGTAATCTGTCTTTTATTATACTTCAGATTGGCGATCGCCAACTTGGAAATGCGATGAAAAAGAAGATAACTTGTGACTTGTAAAGCTCAGAAGAACAACACAGACAGCACTAATATAATCAAGCTAGTCAAGTAAAATGCAACTACCTACTGATTATGGTTATCATTTACGAGAACAGACGTTTCTAAGCCACAATTGAGGCGCAATTCGTTGTGACATCTCTTGTAGGCTACTAAGCTCAAGCGAGATACCCTTTCTTCGCGCATAGTTGATAGCGTAGGGAGATATATCAAATCCACGAATCTGATAGTATCGATGCTGCTTCAGAAAGCTGAGCAGTCCTCCTGTTCCTGCACCTGCATCGAGAATGGTTAGTCCTCTATCCTTCGATAACTTCAAAAGTCTAGCAAGTACCAATTCATGCAGCGCCCGATGCCACCACAAAGTTTCCTCTACTTCGGCCATCTTTTGGTATTCGATCTCGTTTATATTCATAAGTGAATGGCAGTAGAACTTATCTCAAAAGCGTCTAAAACAAATAATGGTAACGGCTAGTTGTACGAAAGCTAGGAAGATTTTCAGTGTAGTAGTCGTATCTGGTTTGGATATGTCTAAAGTGCTGTAGCCAAGCGAAGAGTATTTTTACCTTCCATTCTCTTTTGTAACATCTAAGATGACCTAAGAAAAATTTTGCTCTAAAACACTAACTGCTCTTGTTTTATACTCTGTTTTCTTAGATGAGAGTCAGTCTCATCGTCTAAAATTTCCATCAAGTAATGACCATAGCTACTTTTAGCCATAGATTCAGCTATGTTACGAACCTGATCTGAGTCAATATATCCTTTGCGATATGCAATCTCTTCAACACAAGCTATTTTGAATCCCTGTCGTTGTTCTAGGATCTGGATAAAATTGGCCGCCTGATGCAACGATTCGTGTGTACCAGTGTCTAACCAAGCATATCCTCGACCTAATATTTCTACTTGCAGTTGACCGAGACGAAGGTAAACTAAATTCAAATCAGTAATTTCCAACTCATTTCGAGGGGAAGGCTTGAGACTAGCAGCAATCTTGCTAATTTGGGAATCATAAAAGTAGATCCCAGGTATAACATATTTGGATTTAGGAATTATTGGTTTTTCCTCTATACTAATTGCTTGCCCGTAGGCATCAAATTCAATCACGCCGTAGTTTTGAGGTTCTTTTACCTTATAACCGAATACTAACCCCCCCTGACACAGAGTAGCAGCGCGAGTAAGTATTTCAGTTAAACCGTCTCCATAAAAGATGTTGTCTCCCAAAATTAAGCATACTGGTTCATTGTCAATAAAATCTTTGCCTAGTATAAAAGCTTGAGCTAAACCTTCTGGTTTAGGTTGCTCAACATAATTAAACTTAAGGCCCCATTGACTACCATCTTTGAGAAGTTGCTGAAAAAGAGGCAAATCTGTCGGGCTAGAAATAATCAAAATCTCCCGAATTCCAGCCAACATTAATACCGACAAAGGATAGTAAATCATTGGTTTGTCGTAAACACACATGAGTTGTTTACTGACAACATAAGTTAAAGGATAAAGACGTGTACCAGAGCCACCAGCTAAAATGATGCCCTTCATTTTACAATCCTCATAGATTAGAAATCACCGCTGCTCATAGTTCTGTTTCATCCAGTTTTGGTACGCACCTGTACGCACATAATCGACCCAAGCGGAGTTATTGAGATACCACTGAATTGTCTTTAGTAAACCACTTTCAAAGTTTTCCTTTGGTTGCCAGCCTAAGTTCTGGTTAATCTTATTACAGTCAATTGCATACCTTCTATCATGACCAGGACGGTCTTTGATAAATGTAATCAAAGAAGAATAATTCAAATCTGATTTAGGTGCTAACTCATCAAGAATGGCACAAATTCTCTCAACAACTGCCAAATTTGTTTGTTCATTTGTTCCCCCAATATTGTAGGTTTCACCAATACAGCCCTCTCTTAAAACAACACGGAGAGCATCACAGTGATCACTTACATAAAGCCAGTCTCGGATGTTTTGACCATCACCGTATATAGGTAGGGGCTTACCATCTAGAGCATTGAGAATGGTCAAAGGAATCAGTTTCTCAGGAAACTGAAAAGGTCCATAGTTATTTGAGCAATTGGTTGTTAAAGTAGGCAGAGTATAGGTATGATGGTAGGCGCGTACCAGATGGTCAGCACCTGCTTTTGAAGCGGCATAGGGGCTGTTAGGTGCATAGGGAGTATCTTCTTTAAAAGGTGGGTCGTTTGGGTTTAGTGAACCGTAGACTTCATCTGTAGACACATGCAAAAAGCGGAACTGCTGTTGTCTTTGTGGTGTTAATTTTTGCCAATAGGCTCTATTGGCTTCTAAGAACTGAAATGTTCCTACTATATTAGTTTGGATAAAATCTTGAGGGTTAAAGATTGAACGGTCAACATGACTTTCAGCAGCAAAATTGATTACTGCATCTGGCTGATATTGAGCTAGCAGATAACTTACTAACTCGAAGTTACTAATATCTCCTTGAATAAAACAATAGTTGGGGTCGTCTTGTAGTTCTGCTAATGTTTGTAGGTTGCTCGCATAAGTTAGCTTATCTAGGTTAACTATGTTAGCCCATTGTGCTTTTCTAGCTTGCAGGACAAAGTTAGCACCAATGAATCCTGCTCCACCTGTTACTAACAGAGTTTGCATATCATCTCATTCCTCAAAGATATTCGATGCTTTCATCCTTAATAGTCTCTTATATTTCAGATTGGCGATCGCCAACTTGGAAATGCGATGAAAAAGAAAACAACTTGTGACTTATAAAGCTGAGAAGAACAACACAGACAGCACTAATATAATCAAACTAGTCAACTAAAATGCAACCACCTACTAATTCTGATTATCATTTACGATAACAGACGTTTCTGAGCCACAATGAATAGAGAGCTTCCAAAAGGCTTGTATGAGAAAAATCTGTTTTCAAACACTGTTAATCGATATAAAATCTCGTTAATAATGAAATGAGGTAATGAAACATCAGAGGAAATCTTTTTTGTTCCATATCGGAGTCGAATACGTTGTGCGGCTCGAACGATATAAATCAGCGGGGAAAGGAGAAATGGCCAAAAGAGGGTTGTGTGTATTGAGAACAGATCAGGGGGAAAAAACGTAGGAATGTCGTTTTGATTTACTCTTGCTGAGATACCAACACTTACATCATGAATGCCACGAAATGCCTGCCCTGAAGGAAGATTGCACAGCACATATCCGTTTGGAGTTAGCGCGTTGTAAAACTGACGAGCAACATCTTTTCGCTTGGTTTGAGAGAGAAAATATAGCACATCATTACAGATAATACGGTCGATCGATTGAGGCGCAATTCGTTGTGACATCTCTTGTAGGCTACTAAGCTCAAGCGAGATACCCTTCCTTCGCGCATAGTCGATAGCATAGGGAGATATATCAAATCCACGAAGCTGATAGTATCCATGCTGCTTTAGAAAGCTGAGCAGTCCTCCCGTTCCTGCACCTGCATCAAGAATAGTAAGTTCTCTATCGTTCGATAACTTCAAAAGTGCAGCGAGTACCAATTCATGGAGCGCTCGATACCACCAGAGAGTTTCCTCTACTTCGGCCATCTTTTGGTATTCGATCTCGTTTTTAATCATAAGTGAATGGCAGTAGAACTTGCGAGAGTAATAAAAGGAAGATGCTGAAAGGTTCCTACTATATTAGTTTGGATAAAATCTTGAGGGTTAAAGATTGAACGGTCAACATGACTTTCAACAGCAAAATTGCTCACTGCATCTGGCTGATATTGAGCTAGCAGATAACTTAGTAACTCGAAGTTACCAATATCTCCTTGAATAAAATCATAGTTGGGGTCGTCTTGTAGTTCTGCTAGTGTTTGTAGGTTGCTCGCATAAGTTAGCTTATCTAGGTTAACTATGTTAGCCCATTGTGCTTTTCTAGCTTGCAGGACAAAGTTGGCACCAATGAATCTTGCTCCACCTGTTACTAATAGAGTTTGCATATCATCTTATTTCTCAAAGGATTACAGGGCGCTTGTCACCTTGTTAGATATACACTATCTTCATCTTCAAAATGCCTTTTGTAAAACCTCTGCAACATTCTTAATCGTTTTGTGCGTTATGTGAGGACTCATTGGTAAACTTAGAACCTCTTGAGATATCTTTTCTGTAATTGGAAAACTACCTATCCCCCATTGATTTTCTGTGTAAGCATCTGATAAATGAGGAGGAATAGGGTAGTGAACCAGTGAATCAATTCCGCATATTTTTAAATGCTGCTTGAGAATCTCTCGCTTGGGATGGCGTACTACAAACAAGTGCCACACTGGCTCTGCCCAAGTAGGTACAAAAGGAACCGTTAATTCTGTAATGTCCGTCAGTTTGTCTATGTAATACTTTGCTAATTCCTCCCGATGAGCATTCCACTTATCCAGTTTTGCTAACTTCACTCTTAAAAAGGCAGCTTGTAATTCATCAAGTCTGCTGTTAAAACCTTTAATTTCATTCAAATATTTAACACGAGAGCCATAGTTTCGCAGCAGGTTAATTTTATCTGCTAGTTCACTATCATTTGTTGTTACTGCTCCACCATCTCCTAATGCTCCTAGATTCTTAGTTGGATAAAAACTAAAGCCCGCTGCATCTCCTAAACTACCAACTCTTCTACCTTTGTAACGTGCGCCATGAGCTTGTGCAGCATCTTCAATTACCTTAAGTTCATATCGTACAGCAATCTCGTTAATCGAATCCATATCAGCAGGTTGACCGTAAAGATGAACTGCTAAGATTGCTTTGGTTTTAGAAGTAATTGCTGCTTCAATATTCTTTGGTTCAATATTGTAAGTTTTTTCATTAGGTTCTACAGGAACGGGTGTAGCTCCTGCATGAGAAATTGCTAGCCAAGTCGCAATGTAAGTGTTGGCTGGAACAATGACTTCATCATCTAAGCCAATATCCATTGCTCTTAATATCAGATGTAGTGCATCCAAACCGTTTCCCACACCAATACAGTGCTGGACATTACAATAAGAGGCGAATTCTACTTCAAAAGCCTCTAACTCTTGCCCAAGAATGTACCAGCCGGACTCTATAAATTTTCTATAGGTCTCATCTAATTCTTGTCTTATTTCTAAACAAGATGCCTTTAAATCAAGAAAAGATATTTTCATGCTTTGCTTTTTATAGCTTTCATAAAATCTTTGAAGTTGCGATAATAATCAGATTCATCATATAAATCTGATGCCAAAACCATACAAACTGCTCCAGGCGAAAAATTCTCAATTTGGCACCAGATCATCGAGCCGAAATAAAGACCAGAGTGTGAGCAATTCATATGATATTTTTTTTCTTGAGAACCGTCATTTATTTTTACATCGAAGCTACCTGATATTGCCACTAAGAATTGCTGTAACTCGCGATGAGCATGTCCGGCTCTTTCTGCGCCAATAGGCACATCATAAAGATAAAAAATCCTTTTGATTTCAAAAGGAATATGTTTATTCGCTTCAACAAAAGTCAAATTGCCACGATGATCAGTAATTTTCGGCAAATCAATCAATCGATATTGCTGAATGCTAGTCTGATTTTCTTTCAAATCGCCTGTAACTTTCATTGTCTCGTTACCTCCCTGAACGGTTACTTAAATATAACCTTGATGCACTGCTGTCCTTACTATCCGAATATTGTCTAATGATATACAGTGGTCTTTTTTTTGTCTCATCAAAAGTTTTACCTAAGTAAAGACCAATGATTCCTAAAAAACCAATAATAATTCCGCACAGAAAATACAAAGAAACAATCAGGCTAGTCCAACCTGTAACGGTTGTTCCGTAAAGTAAGGCATCAAGAAAAGTATAAGTGCCATATAGAAAAGCTAGAAAAGATATTAAGAAACCCAGCTTGATTGATAATCGCAGAGGTTTATCAGAATAAGCAACTAAAGTTTCGCTTCCCAGTTTCCACAATTTCTTAAAGGTGTATGTACTTTTTCCGCCGAAACGACTACCATGTTGAACGTCAATACTAGCAGTGGGAAAACCAATCCACTGTACCAAAAGACTAAAAAATCTTAGTTGTTCACGCAAGACACGAAAACTGTCTACAACTTTCCTAGAAATAATACGAAAGTTGTTAACTTGTCCATCGTAATTAATATCTGCTAGATAGTTGAAAACTTTATAAAATAGCGAGGAAGTAAGGCGCTTTAAAATAGGGTCTTTTCGCTTACCTCTCCTAGCTAATACTATATCATAGCCTTCTTGTGCTTTAGCGTATAAACGAGGAATTTCTTCAGGACGATCCTGCAAGTCACAGTCCATAATTACAACCCACTCTGCATTACAGTGATCTAAGCCAGCTGTAATACCATATTGCTCACCAAAGTTGCGACTAAATTGAATGCCTTTAATTCGTGGATCTTTATTAGCTAATTCTAGTATGATTTCCCAGGAGCGATCGCCTCCACAGTCCTCAACTAAAATTATCTCAAAGTCTTGAGAAATTATTTCCAGAGACGTTTTTAACCTTTGATAAAGCTCATGTAGAGAATCTTCAGCTTTATAGACAGGAATGACAACAGAAATATAAGCCAATATTAAGTCCTCCGTCATTTTATATTTTTGCAGTCGGTATCTTGAGAATTCACATTTTTTTATTTTTTTTTGGAAAAACAAAAAAATTATTTAATGTATATGATAATAAGGCTAGAGGAAGTAAAATTAAAGCTTCTGCTACAAAAATATTAATCTTGTAATCTAAAAGTTGTTTTATAAAAAATATTTGTAATAAGTAAATAATAGTATAAATTCCTATAAATTTAAATAATAGAGTATTATTTTTATTTTTAAAAACAATACTTCCAGTTGTTTTAAAGTTAAACAATACTCCACACATAGTTGATATGAAAGCTGCACTTTCATAGCGAAACTTTAGTAAGATTAATAAAGCAAATAGCAAATAACCAAAAATTGTATTAATCACTCCTACTATCAGAAACCTTATAAATCTTTTTGAAGGATAATGCATAAGCTTAATTCAAGAAAAACTCATCCTGTTGCTAGATATCCGGCGAGCCGACTGTTGATGAGAAGGAGTCAGAAGGCAGAATGGACTGCGTCCCGCTACGCTAACAGAATTCAGAATATCCCCACGGATGAATGTACTCTTAACTTGCACATTTTAGAACCGTTATACAGTAAGGCTTTGAGAAATCTCAGAAAAATGTGCTTGTTTCATATTTTGCGGGAGCGTTAATCGCGCCCGTGGGAGGCTCAGATCTTGCACCTTTCTGTATAACCTTGGGTTTAGTCAAAAGCTGCGCAATAAAGCTACAGTCTTTTTCTTTACTTTTATAGGTTAAATAAGGGTTTTAGGGTTAATACTGTGTGTTGAAAAAACATCAATTTTTATTGGTGAAAGATGTGAGTGTAGGGGTTTTATGACCGAGTTCGCGCCTTTCTACTTCTCCATAGTTCAAAGCAGGGGCGTATGATTCCTCGACTCATCCGCCACTCGTACGCCCCGCATTCTGGCTCCTGACGTTCGTCAACTTCCAAAAGTTTTCGGTCTAGTGAAAATTCTAAATGCATATATTTCTTTGATAGCCAACTCTAATTGTGTCACTTTAAGGTGCGTTGCTCGTGCATTCACTTCAAGATAACGTCTTCTGGAACGCTAACATATAATGACTCATCCCATTTATCATCATTTAACCATGGCACCTCACCATAAACCCAAGGCTTAATAAAAACAACTTTATAACCAGGTATGTGAAGATCTTTGATTGAAAGTACGACTGCCTTTTTTGCATTAATTATTTTCTTAATTTTGTTAGCTTCATTAGGGTATGCTTGTTCAACTTCGGGAAAATACAATGATGAGATCTGAACTCTTTGTAAATTATTAATTACCACTGCAACAGAATCCTCTGTATAATTAACTATGTAAGAAAAATGATGATTTTCTGATATTTTTTTATATAACTCTTGATAAAAATCATAGTATTTTTTACTCAAAAGTTTTCCTTTAAAAATACTAATTTCACTTGTCATAACTCCTTTTCCTGTTAGGACATCCAATTTCCACGGGAAATACACAGAACTGGTTTTTGAAAAAAGAAGACTATTTCCCCAAATAAAACAGATACAAATTAAAGGTAATAGAATGATTACTTTAACCTCTCGATTAAACCGTAGAGATATTTGATAAATAGTATAAAAGATAACTCCAAGACCAAGAGACGAACTATTGACTAATCTAAAAACTTCATAGAAATGAATTGAATTTAAATATCCAAAAATTGTAATTAAGGAAAATATTATTAGAATATTTTCGTTTTTAGTTAAATTTTTATTTAATAGGAATTTATACGAAATAAAAAATAGTGTTGCAATATTCCATAAAAAAATAATTGTAAAGATAAATAGTCTTGAGTCAGGATTAAAAGTCTCTCCCTGAAGTGTAAAAATATTTTTTAATAGTCTTGGTACCGAATTGAGAATTGTAATGTTTTTTGCAGAGTCTGACAACATCATTTCATTTTGAATGAAAAAGTCGTCTAAGGCATTATGATTAATTAAAAACAATAAAAACAACAAGAGGGGAACTAAAAATCCAAAAATAAAAAATAAGTTTTTTGAAACAGTAGATTTTCTCGTTTTTTTGGAAGCAATGTTATAAACAAAAAATAATAAAAACGGAGGTATTATTGCTATACTTGATGAGTATCTAGACAATAAAGATAATCCTAAAAATAATCCAGCAAAAAAACAATATGCTTTTTTGCTGGTACTAAAAATTATTAATAAGGATAATAACAAAAATGTATATGAATAGTAATTTGACCATGGATAGATAATATATGCATGCAAAAGAAAAATTAAAAAAGTTGACAAATAAGCTAAATATTTAGGTATAATTTTCAAAAATAATTGATATGACAGAAAAATATTAACAGCATAAAAAATACCAGTCATTATCCCTATAGATATCATTCTTTCTCCAAACAAAGTTAGAGAAAAACTCTGAATCAAACTTGTTATAATTCCATAACCATTGAATGTTTCTTTATAGGCAATTAAACCTCTTTTTATATCTAGGGCTTGTACATACATAAATCCCCAATGATAGCTATCAATATTAACGCTTGATTCAATACAGCTAAATCCGAAACTTAAGCAGCATATTAGCAAAACTGTAAGATCAAAAATTCTACCATTTCTGAAATCTATAAATTCAAATTTTTGTTTCGATTTGTTAGTAATGCTTTCAGCATGAGTCATAATTTACACTCTTTGAAATTTTCAGTAATTTACGTTGAATGTCAATTCAACAGACTGGAGTTGGAAAGCGAGGAAATTAAGATCGAAATGGACATGTAAAAGTAAACGCAGAGTATGAGATGCGATTTTGGCAGCAATATGAACATCTAAGCTAGCAACAGTTTTTTTAAGCAGGCGTTCATTGCGTCTGAATATTTTGGATTTTATAAAAGACTCTACGAATCTATTGTCGAACACGGCCAATAAAGCGTTTCAGGTAACTGCCACTGTTGCTAAAATTAGTTAGCGTAGCGTATATTAGCAAATCGCCCTTGTCGAAGACAACAAATTTACTAAAGCCTTTTTCACCTTTTTGGCGAAGGTATTGCTTACCATAAAATAACTTCGTCAGAGTTTAATGATTGAGTACGACTCTGGCTACAGCATATTCAACTGCTACTCAATCAAAGCGCTTTGCTTTCATCACATATTCATTATCTACAGCCGAGTACAGTCTTGATGTTACTTTATGGTAAGTGTTAAGCAATTACAAGATGACGAGTGCAGATATTCATTGAGTTATTAGAAGAATTGTCAATTAAACTGGATATTCAGTACCTATTATACAGAAGATTAAGCTACTCAGGTAAACCCCCTCTTCAGGCAAAACTTAAGCATATTAGCTATAAAATTTTCCTGCTAAATTCTTATAATCTTTACTAACAGAGAGTTTTAGAATGTAAGATAGCAAACCTGCATTATGTACCGAAGAATTATTAGACTTTATTTTTTTATCCTCTAATAACTCTCTTATTTCAATATACTGCAACTTGTACAGTTTAACAAGTCGGTAACTATAGATAATTTATATCAATAATTTTAATTGCATAAAGTCATTCCTCCGATATCTCCTATTCAAATCGTAATCGAGCACGGGGCGAGCATAAATTGCCAGACAACGAACTTGACGCTCTAGAACACTAGTACCGCGCGGCGTAAATGCGCCTACCATTTTTTATCGCCCTTGTACAAGAAATTTGAGTCAAAATAATGGTTGGTTTACTTGCGCCATGCTGTACTAGTAGTCCACCAAACTAATTTTGCAGGGTGATAGCGATTATTGATAAGCTACTTCCACGGTTTAGAAGGTGGCATAATCGTGAAAAAATACATCGTAGACTTAAATGAGGCTGAGATTTCCCAACTGCGATTGCAAGGGAGCGCAGACGCCTGCAGGCGTATCGCTAACTAAAACAGGTAAGCATAAAGCACGAAGCATCACCCGCGCGAACATTCTTCTAATGGCGAGTGAGGGTTATTCAGATAACGTGATTCCTTCGGAGAGCTTCGCTTAACGCTTCTACCCTACGAATTAATGTTTCAACTGTCGAGCGCACGCGTGAAAAATTTGTGCTTGGGGGACTGGAGTATGGACTTCAAGACCGCCCTCATCCCCCGAAGCCTCGTAAACTTGACGGCAAGCAAGAAGCCTTTCTTGTTGCTACAGGCTGTTCGACTGTACCTGAAGGACGAACGCGTTGGACAATGCAGCTTTTAGCAAACCAACTCATAAGCCTTGGTGTTGTCGATTCTATGATGCGAATAATTAGACATCAATGTAGGATCAGTTTCAATCCCTTGTTTATAGAAAGCTATTGCTTCACTATACTTTTGTTTAGCTAGATATTTAGCTTCATTTGAAGAGTATCTTTCTTATAAATTATTATTCATCTTTGAGCACCTCATATTCATTATATCTTAGGAATCGTGGATCTCTTAAGAAATGTTATATGCGTTTATTATTTTCTAAAAAATCCAAGATAATTTTTGTTGCTTTTCCAGAGTTTTCTATTTCTCTAAATTTTTGTTTCAATGTTTCTAATCGCGGTTTAAAAAAACAATTATTTTCTATTTTATCGACTAAATCTATGATGAGACTGACAGATGTATTCTTAATGTCACCAACTACGCCTAACCCATGATATTTAACTATTTCTGCATTTTCTGGTTGGTCAGCAGATATAGGAAATACTATCATTGGTACTCCCCAATATATACATTCCTTAAGAGTACGTATTCCTCCATTTATGATTGCTAAAGATGCTTTTTCCAAAAGTGCTAATTGTGGTGCTCTGTTAACGATTATCGTATCTTCCGGAATATAACGCAAGTCTTCAATATTAATATGCTCACTAACAGATACGATTAATTGGTATTCCTTTTTCAAGGAAACAGCATCAATTACATTCTGAAAAAATTTTTGAGCTTTCTTTTTACCTACAGTTTGAAAAGTTTCACCTGTCGTTCCCAAAGAGCAATAGATTAAAGCTTTATTCTTATTTAGCTTTGACCAATCAAAAGAGGGTTCTTCTCTTTGCAAATCTATAGAAGCTTCGGCATAGTAGCATCCTTCTCTAGAAGAGTTAGGAAAATCTAATTCCTCTGGACATAAAAATAGATGTGGTAGTTTCAAAGGAAGGCTTAGAGACCAGTCTAATAGTTCTACAGGTATTTTTCTGTCAATGGCAAATCTTCTGATAGGATCTTCCTCAAAACCTCTTCCTATTAAAAAATTAAACTTTCTTTTTAGGTAATCAAAACAAAGTTTAATTTTAGATTGATTCAGAAAATTAAAAAGTAAATAATGCCGATATTGGGCGGCATTATTTATATTTTTTTCTTGCTTAATTATATTTTTGGCTGGTGGTAATTCTGGAAACATATCTGTAAAATAGATAGTTCCAATTTGGCATTCATAAGCTATCAACGCTATTACTGAAGCGTAAGAAGTCATAGATGTACCTATCAATAGCAAATCAGGATGAATTTCTTTGAGTACATTGTGTATTTCTCTGTTTTCTCCTTGATATAAGGAATACATCAAAGACTTCAGAAGTTTTACGTATTTCCTTTGTTCTAGTAACAACTCTAAGCCACTTAGGTTTAAGTAATTATTGTCTAGCTGTTGGAAAAAACCCTTAGGAAACCATTTCTCTAGAATTGTCACAAAAGAAAAACCGTATTTACAAACTTTTTCTTCAGAATCGGCAAATCCTAAATAAAACACTTTGTGACCAAGTAATTTGAGTGTGTTAGTTAACTTTAAAATGCTATTAAATTCGTGTTGTAAAGGACTAATATAAAAGACAATAGTTGCCATATTAAAAATTCCAATTAAACTGTTTTTAGAATGTTTGAAGCTGGTGCTTACCTAAAAGTTATAGATGCACTCAAAGCAGACGAAAGCCTGACATTTAAGATGTCTAAAAATTATGTTTATACGTCACTTTGACCAGACTAGTGACGCAATATTGCTTAACTTCCTCTAAAGGTAGCTGATTACCTGAATTCCAAGCAGTCATTACAGAACCGCTTGCCTCCACTCTAGCTTCATAAGTACCCTTGATACTTCCATCTTCTGCCGAGAAATTAATGCGTACTTCAGCCCACTCTTCATCTACTTCATCTATTGCTATTACTTGACCAGCTTTGTGATAATTGAGCCAGTCCCAACCCTCTTGCATCCAAATCTCCCGTTCCACGATTTGCTCAAACTTTGATAAACCAGCCCAACCTCGGTAGAACGGGTATAGCCCTGTGACGGAACCATTATGCCAAACTAGGAGTTCCAATATTTCTGGCTGCAAATGACCCCAGTAGTGTCCATTAGGCAAGTCAATGAGGGTAGGTACGAACTGGTGTCCTCCGAAATGGCTGCATCGCCACACACGCAGTTTTCCACTAGAAGCAGTAGCAAATTCAGAGCGTAACTTGCGATAGATGGGATAACCAAACCTGGCACAGGCAACATCAACATTGCCATCAGTACAGAGCATTAACTCACGAATGTGACTGGATTGTTGCTGATACTGCTCCCAATCAGGCAGCACAGTTGGCGACTGAAGTAATGTTTCCAATAAGGCCATTACAAACGAGCCAACTTCAGAATCAGGAATGATAAACTCATACTTTTCAAACTTTGCAAAAAGCTTTGCGGGTCGGCGGTCATACAGCAGGCGAGTATAACCAGGACGAGAGTATTCCCTATCTGGAACGAGCAACTGACCTCGAATCTTGATCCTATGCTCAACAATTAGCTTTTCGATCACAGCGATCACCGACTGGAGCACGGGATTTTCCTGCAAACGTTTTTCAGTCCAAGGAAGTCCCATCTCCATCGCCAGCCAGTGTTCGTAAGTGGGTGCCGAGCCAATGGGGTCTTCACCATTAGCTTTAGAGACAACACAGCAAAAACGGCAATTACTTAGAGAATCTTGCATAATCATGTTCACTTTCTTAGCAACGATTCAAAGTTCCTGTTACACCCCGCCACCGACTACTCTGCACTGGCATCATAATCTGGCAAGATGATTTCTACGTCACGCAACACACGAAAGGCATATCCACTCAAGCCAAGAATTAACATGCTTAGTGAAGAAATAACATACAGGAGTGCTATGCCTGCACCACCTCCCGTGCCAAATATCCAACCGAACATGGGGGCTAGAGTACCATCAGGCTTCATTGCGGGTACAAAAACACGATCAGCTAGTGGTCCAGCTATCAAGCTTGCTAAAGCCGAACTAATCGGCATCACCATAGAACGGATTGCGAAAACACGTCCCTGTAACTCAGGTTTTACCTTGCTCAGCCATATAGCGTCATTGGCACTGCCCATTATAGGGAAATTGAGAGATGAACACAATTGGGCAGGAATCCAAAACAACGGTACTCTCCCCAGACCAAACACTGTTTGGCTCAAGCCAGCACCCACCATACCCAGCAGTTGTCCATGTATTCGGGGCTGGAAAGTACCCCTAACGGTTATGAGCAACGCCCCAATAATGCCGCCCAAGCCTGATGCCGAATATATAGTACCTAATACTTTAGTATCATTACCAGTGCGTGCCAGAATTAGGGGAGTAACAAGTGAATCGCCTAATTTATAAGCAAAAACGAACAGCAACACCAATAATAGCATAGCAAGCAGGCTGGGGCGTAGGGCAACATAGCGCCAGCCAAAGTAGAGATCCTGCTTCAGGTTTGTGCTACTGCGCGTACCCACTTTTGTCATAGGAGGTTGCGGGATATGTAGTAGCAGCAGTGTGAGTAAAGCGATCACAAAAGTCGTGATATCGATAATTAAGATGCCCACAAGACCAATGACTACGTAGAGGGCACCTGCCAATGCTGGTGCGATGATCATAGAACTGGAAGTTACCAGGAAGCTGATGCTGCTAGCGCGACTGTACTGCGCCTTGGGCACCATCATTGATACTGATGCCGAAAATGCCAGTTCTTGAAATTGGTTAAAAGTTCCCTTGACACCTACAGCCAAGTATAAATGCCATAATTGCAAATTATGAGTTATGTAAAGCAGTAACACAGTTATGGTCAACAGCCCGCTCACCGTGTCACCAACCATCATTAAGTATTTACGGTTCCAGCGATCTACAATAACCCCAGCTATGGGAATCATTAAAATTTGCGGCACTTGTACGAAGAAACCAAACAATGTTAATGCGGTAGCCTGACCTGTGAGTTCCCACACCCAGATACTGAAAGCAAATCCGGTCATGCCACTACCAATTATAGAAACAGCCTGACCGAGCGAGATAATAATGAAAGTACGCACTTGTATAATTTTGGATTATAGATTTGCAGTGGTCAGTTATTAGTTAAGTTCAAAGCTTGTGTGAGAGTTCTATTACACGTAGACGCGCAGCGGCTTGTCGTCAGACATCGCCTCTTTTAGGTTTGGTCCAGTATCGATACCACGACATCATAAAGGCAGTAATAAATAGAACTAACGGTGCAAGTCCGACAAATACGTAAAGAATGCGAGTAGATAAGCCACCAAAAGTACCGTAGTGTAGGGGAGTAAAAGAATTGAGGACGCGCGAGCCTAATGGCAATTTTAGAGCATTATCAACTCGCAAAACCTCACCCGTGTACTGGTCAAGATAAACATTACTGTCACCATAATCTGAACTTTCCTGCGGCAGCTTCATGCGAATTTGTAAAGCATTTTCTGGTTTACCAGGGAAGTAAATGCTTTTGGTAACAGCACTTGGTAAAGCAGCATTAGCAATTTTCAGTTGTTGTGTTAGATTTAAAGTCGATTTTCCAGAAATTGGCTTAGATATTGGTTCAGATGGTTTAGGGGTAAACGTCACAGCATAAATGATCGGTTCAGTGAAACCGTATAAGTTCCAGCAAAACCCTGTAAAGCTAGTAAAGAATAAAAAAACCACAGTGATAATGCCAGTGACTTTGTGAATGTCAAAGTTCGCCCTTTGAGGATGAGCATCAAGCTTGATTTTGAAGCCTGCAATTAGCTTACGCCAACCGGGCCAAAGAATAAAACCTGTGATGGTGAGGATACACATTAGAAAGGCAGCAATGCCAACAATTATAGTTCCGGTTTCACCTGCGATCAGGCTGTAGTGGAGATTAAGGATCATACCTATTAGTGTTTCCCCTATACGCTCACCCATAATTGCGCCTGTATAAGGGTTGACAAAAACTTCTATCCCCTGACCATCAGTTGATGACAACTGCCCTACATAAGGAGAAGAAGGAGCATTTGGCAAATAGAGCCGATAAAGCTTCTGGTCACTTCGCCCAGCCTGAATTGTATTAACCACATCCTCTGGGGATAGTACCTGCACGGGTTTCGGAGTAATATGTCCATACTGTTGGGCAATCATAAAATGGTCAAAATCTTGCTCGAACACTAACAAGCTACCTGTCAAGCCAATGACAATTAGCAACAGTCCAACAAAAAAACCGATATATTGGTGCAGGTAAAAAACGATATCGCGTAGTTTTTTCCGGTTCATAATTGCCACAAAGCAAGTTGAGTTTTTTCCCTTCTAAATCTCCTTGATGCATCGAGGGAAGTCCCGATGCACTTTCGAGTTTACAAAAATTAAAACTCCACAGAAATCGTTCCCAGAACAGTCAACGGCGCACCAGGACGCAGATAGTAGCCCTGAGACTCGTAATATTTAGTATCGAAAAGATTCTTGAAGTTCAGACCAACTCGCCAATTTTCTTTTTTATAGAAAATAGAGGCATCAGTTCTGACGTATGAGGGAATGACAACTTCATCATTTGGTAAATTAGCTTGGTTATCACCAACAAAAAACAGTCCTCCACCAAATCCAAATCCCTTAAGAGAACCACTTTGAAATTCATAGCTTGTCCACAAGCTAGCAGTATTTCGTGGCACACCTACTAATCTGTCACCCACAGGTAAGTTATTATCCTTGCTGACATACGTATCATTATGGGCAAAGGATGCAATCACATTCCAACCTGGTAAAATTTGCCCAGCGATATCCAATTCAAGACCTCGACTAGTAACTTCTCCTGCAGCTATTGAGTAATCAGTATTAGTTGGATCAGTTGTAGGTACGTTGGTTTTTGTAATTTCATACGCTGCAAGTGTTGCCGAAAGTTTGCCATCCAATAACTCGGTTTTAATCCCGGCTTCATACTGGGTTCCACGAGAAGCTTCTAACGATAACCCACTAGCTGATCTGGTATTGTTGGGTAGAAAAGACTGGGTGTAACTCGCATATAAAGAGATTGGCTCTATGGGCTGATAAACTAGTCCCACACGAGGAGAAAATGCTTCATCGTAAAAGTTATCTCTAGAAACGAGTGCATTATTATTATTTAAGTCTAGGTTTGTGCTTTTGTAGTTGACAAAATCGTATCTTCCACCAACCAGTAACTTCAAATTTGGCAGCAATGTTACCTGATCCTGCAAGTAAATACCCACAGTATTGCTACTTGTTTTACCTGTCTGGGCTGTGTCCACGTAACTGGTTGGCAATGGCGCACCATACACTGGATTGAAAATATCAATTCCAGGAGCAGCAGTCCTCAGGTAATCACCACTACTAGAGAGCCAATTTAATTCCAAACCTACGAGCAACTGATGACTAATAGGACCAGTTTTGAACTTGCTGACGAGTTCATTTTGCAGAGCAAGTGCGTTAGAGTAACCATTACCTCCAGCAAGCGTTCGCGATACTGTCCGACCATCCTCTTCAAGTCCGTTTGGTCGGACGACTGTAGAATTACCAGAAGTGGTGATGTATAGTGAGGAGGCACTGCGAAACTGTAAGTTGTCACTAAAACGATGTTCTAAAGTTATATTGCCTACATCATAGTTATTACTGAAATCACTGGTGTTTGGTTCTCCTAAAAAACGACTGATAGGAACTTGAAAAGATTGACGAATCGGCGGCAAACCATCATAAAATGTTCGGTTGACGCTACTATGCTCATATTCCAAAGTCAAATTTGTCTGATCGCCGATTTTATAGGACAATACGGGTGCTATTGAGAATATGTCCCCTTTTACGAAATCTATAAAACTCCCAAAATTTTCATAAGCAACATTCAAGCGAGACAACAACTTTTTATCAGAAGTCAGCGGTTGGGAAAAATCTAACGAGGGACGATAGAAATCATAACTTCCGACTGTGAATTCACCGGAATAAGAGGGAGTTGCGAGGGGTTTTTTGGTGATGTAATTGACCACACCACCTGGTTCAAACTGACCATATAGGACTGAAGCGGGACCTTTGAGAACTTCGACTCGTTCAACGTTGATCGGATTGATGTAGTTATCAACACTTACTGCAAAACCATTTCTCAGGCTATTGGATGTGAGAAATCCCCGGATGATATAGGCATCTGTGAGAGCACCGTAACTACCTTGCAGTGTGACACCACTGGCATTGCGTGCAGCATCGCTAATCCGGGTGATTTGCTGATCTTTGATGACTGTTTGCGGAATGGCTTGAATTGACTGGGGAATGTCACGGGTTGGGGTATCAGTTTTCGTTGCAGTTGTCGCATCTGGTGCGTTGTATCCGTCTTGTGTACCCGTCACTACCAACTCAATGGGTTGATCACCATTCGAGGAAGGTTGAGTTGGCTGGGTTTGATTCGGTGGCTGAGTTCCTGGCTGAGTTTGTGGCTCAGTTGGTTGTGTTTGCCCTTGTTGTTGTGCAATTGATGCAGCCGTTGACACGCTGAAGATCAAACCTTCTCTTGGACTATCAAACAACTCGACAATTGGTGGAGTTGCTTCACCTATCACCGTCACTCGGATAGTATTGGCATCAAAGTTAGTTACAGTTATCTCAGTTACACCCGCAATTGGCTTTTGTGAGCGGAATGTGAAGGATCTGTCACCTGGTAAACGCAGTTGAGCATTTGGAATGTCAACTATGAAGCTATTACTATTAACTTGAGTGCGATTCTGCAGTTGCAAGGTAGCAGCTTTGGAAGTTTGTAAAACTAGTTCCAAACCTTTGGAGGTGGGATTTGCCTTCACGAAGCTGACTTGCACCACTCGTGAAGTAGGTGTTGCTTGTGGGGTTGGCGATTGCACCAGCATTCTGGCACTCCTAGCTGGACGTTCTATCTCACTGACTCGCCGAATCTCTGTTATCGGTTTAACGAACCCGGAATTGGTTGCAGATGATGCTTGTTGATTTTTTGCATCGCGCTTGGCGGTTCCTGAAGGAGCATCGCTTTTTTCACCAGATGCTGTGCTCTTGTCAACAGCAATTGATGATACTTCCTGGCTTTTAGTAGGAGCGCTAACCAACGCTACTAGAGCGCTACTCAGCAACAGACTGGGAACAAGTTGCTTAAATTTCATACTTTTTCTTTGACTCCATCACGCCACGAAATCTCAAGTTAACGATGCTAGCTTCAGAATTTATTGAAATTCATTTGCATCCACAAAGCAAGCCTCATCAAACAACAACAAATAAAAATTTACATATAATACGTAAATGTGAAGTACACTGTTGCTACTAATTAACACTAATTTCTTAATAAATTTTCATTATCTCACGCAAAGTCAGAGATAGCGATTTAGTTTTTCCGCTTCCGCCCAAAACGTGCCGCCCCTAAAAAATCGGCCAAGCTTGTTTGTGATTCCGTCAACCGGACTACTAGAGTAGGCTCTTGCCAACTCGATTTTTTTACGTCTAAGACCGCGTCAAGTCGATATTCAGTAAATCCTGAAGGTGCATGTTCATCTCTTATATAGCGAGAATTCTTTGTATGAAGTTGAGATAACATTTACCAGTCAACACTTTTGGCTGAGTTGACATGACTTGACTTACATAACATCGAATCATTAAGTCGGATGAATGAAGTTTTTTACCATATAATTCATTTTAGCATCTACCAAAAGTCATAAAAATACAGTTAAAGAAATTATTATATTTAATTTTATCTTTGATAAGAATTCTCTATTAATCAAGTGTTGCTAAAGACAATACTTTTCTTCTAGAGTAAAAGGTGCTAATTAAAAATAACTTGCAACTCATCTCAGCCAAGATTTGCGTGACTGACCAAGTCATTGCACTGCATATTTGTATAAGACAGTTATTGAGGTTTATCCAAAAAGAATTATTGCCATTGAATAAAAGCCGTGAGGGCAGCATTCTAACTTACATAGAGTGAAATTTGCCATTGGGCTTGCCTAATTCAACCATTGTTTGTGTGCATCTGATTGCTTGAAACGAAAAATGACTGTAATTTTCAATAGATTTCCAAAAATTCCCCATCAATGTGCGACTGTCGTTGATATTGTGCGTTATCGCAGTTCAACACAACCGCACGCACAAGCGTTCACCTTCCTCGAAGATGGAGAAACTCAGGAATCAACGTTAACTTACCACGAGTTGGATCGACGCAGTCGAGCTATAGCATCTCAACTCCAAACCCTTGGTTTAACCGGGGAACGTGCTATATTGCTTTATCCACCAGGGCTAGATTACTTGAGTGCTTTTTTTGGTTGTCTCTACGCTGGTGTGGTAGCTGTTCCAGCTTATCCACCTCGCAATCAACGCAATACACCCAGAATTCAAGCAATCATAACAGATGCACAAGCAGCAATTATCCTGACGATAACAACGATTCTCCCTACTGTACAGTCTTTACTTGCAAAAGAAACAGACCAGAGTCATTTACGTTGGCTGACTACCGACAACCTGGCACAGGCTATAGAAAATTCTTGGCAACAGCCTGAAATCAATGCAGATACCCTCGCTTTCTTGCAGTACACATCTGGTTCTACAGGCACACCCAAAGGTGTCATGCTTAGTCATGGCAATCTGCTGCACAATGCCGCCGTGACTTACCAACTCATGGAACATTCTCCCAGCAGTGTATTTGTCTCCTGGCTACCTGTTTACCATGATATGGGGTTGATTGGTGGGATTTTGCAACCTTTGTATGGTGGGTTTGGTTGCATATTAATGTCCCCAGCATCTTTTTTGCAACGTCCATATAGATGGCTACAGGCTATTTCTCGCTACAAAGGCACTACGAGTGGTGGTCCTAACTTTGCTTATGAACAGTGTATTCAAAGGATTACCCAACAACAAAAAGAAACTCTTGACTTAAGTAGTTGGAGTGTTGCATTTAACGGTGCTGAACCAATCCGGCAAGAGACTTTAGAGCAATTTGCTGCAACCTTTGCAGAGTGTGGTTTTCGTGGGTCAGCATTCTACCCTTGTTATGGTATGGCAGAAGCAACCCTTATGGTTTCCGGTGGGATCAATAAAGCTTTGCCTCCTTGCAAAACAGTTGCGAAATCTTCATTAGAGAAAAACCTCCTCGTTGAAGCAAATACCAATAGTGAAGATACCCAGACGTTTGTCGGTTGCGGTCAAAGTATTCCTCAACAGGAGATTGTGATTGTCAATCCCGAAACATTAACTCGTTGTTCATCAGATCAAGTAGGAGAAATCTGGGTATCAGGGCCTAGTGTTGGTCAAGGTTATTGGAATCGTCAAGAAGAAACAGAGCAGATATTTCACGCCTACCTTAAAGACACAGGATCTGAACCATTTCTACGCACTGGTGACTTAGGCTTTTTGCACGATGGAGAGATCTTCATTACAGGTCGAGCCAAAGATTTAATCATTATCCGTGGTCGCAACCTTTACCCACAAGACATAGAGTTAACCGCAGAACGCAGCCATTCGTCATTACGTTCAGGTAGTGGTGCAGCTTTCTCGGTAGAGGTAGAGAATGAAGAACGACTGGTCGTTGTGCAAGAGTTAGAGTTTCGTGCTAAACCAAATCTTGAGGAAGTCACAGCAGCAATTCGTCAGGCAGTTGTTGAAGAGCATGAAATACAAGTTTATGGAATATTACTAATAAGACCAGGTACTATCTCCAAAACCTCCAGTGGCAAAATTCAACGGCGTGCAACTCGCGCACAGTTTCTCGCAGGCGAATTGGAGATCATAAACAGCAGTATCCTGGATGATACAGATGACTTGGGAGAAGAAGTGAGTCTTAGCCGCGAGGCAATTCTTGCAACTCCACCAGAAAAACGTCCGCCACTGCTAATACCTTATCTTCAAACACAGATTGCTCGCGTACTAAAAGTTGCACCATCCAAAGTGAACTCAGAGCAGCCACTAACTACTTTCGGACTCGATTCATTGATGGTCTTTGAACTCAAAAATCAGATTCAAGTAGACCTTGGAGTCACAATATCTATCGAGGATTTCTTCAAAGATGCCAGTGTTGTCCTGCTAGCAACACAAATACTGACTCAACTAACAACAAAAACAGCGTTAGAACCAAAACTAGAGCCTATTTCCCGAAATCAAGAACTACCTGTGTGCCTTGCTCAAGAACGCTTGTGGTTCCTTGACCAATTAGAACCTGGAAACCCCTTCTACAACGTTCCTATTGCTGTGCATTTAACTGGGGAGCTTAACCTCACAACCTTAGAACAAAGTCTTAATGAAGTTGTGCGGCGTCACGAAGCATTGCGGACAAGTTTTTCGGCACTACAAGGACGACCTATCCAAGTCATCGCCCCCACCTTAAAAATAACCTTGCCAGTCACAGACTTACCGAGAGCAACTATAGACTCAGCTTTGTCTATCGCTACCGAGTTTGCCCAACAACCTTTCGACTTGTCCCAACCACCACTGCTGCGAGCTAAACTCCTACGTTTGACACAACAGGAGCATATGCTGCTGTTAGTCATGCACCACATTATTTCGGATGGCTGGTCTATTGGTATTCTTATCCAAGAACTGGCAGAGATTTACAAAGCTTTTTCTAAAGGTTTACCCTCCCCACTTCCTGAACTTCCAATTCAATATGCAGATTTTGCTTATTGGCAGAAACAATGGTTGCAAGGAGAAGTACTTCACAATCAGGTTAATTACTGGAAGCAGCAATTAAGCAGCAGTTTACCTGTACTGCAACTTCCCACCGACCGACCGCGACCAGCTATACAAACCTTCACTGGCAAAAAGAAATTTTTTGCATTTCCTAAGGCTTTAAGCGAGGCAGTCAACAACTTGAATCGACAAGAAAGTGTCACTCAGTTTATGACACTTCTGACAGTGTTCAAGATTTTATTATACTGCTATTCAAACCAAGAGGAAATAATAGTAGGTTCGCCCGTTGTTGGTCGCATAAGAGCAGAAACTGAAAGTCTGATAGGAGTTTTCATCAATACCTTGGTTCTACGTACAAACCTCTCACGCAATCCAAGTTTCCGTGAATTATTAGACCGGGTGCGGGAAGTTGCTTTGGGAGCTTATGCTCATCAAGATTTGCCCTTTGAGAAGTTGGTGGAGGAATTGCAGCCGGAACGAAATTTAAGCCATAATCCGCTGTTTCAAGTGATGTTTATCCTTCAAAATGCCCCAATACCAACTATAGAACTTCCAGATTTGACTCTGCGTCCGTTGGAAGCTGACAGCGGTACTTCTAAATTTGATTTGAAGCTAAGTATTTGGGAAAGTCCAGAAGGCTTCAATGGTTCATTGGAGTATAAAATAGACTTGTTCGATGACACTACTATTGCTCTAATGATAAGTCATTATGAAAGACTTATAAAGCATGTTGTGAAGCAGCCTGAAATTAAGCTGAACGAGTTAATAGCTATCTTCACTGAAGCAGACCAAAAGCAACAGAAAATTAAAGACAAAGAACTTGAAAATATCAGTTTGCAAAAGCTAAAGCAAACTAAGCGGACTCCTATTCGTAAGACATAAAAATGCTGTATACAAATTGAGAAAAATAGAAATAGCACCAATAATGAAAATTCCAGATTCCTCAAAATCTAATCTAAAATCATTAAGCGCTTTTAGACGCCAGCATGTCAGTGTATCTGCAGATAAACTGATCGAAGTAAGACCTCTGTTTCCTGAGAAGTCGCTTCCACTGGTGATCCAACCTACTGTTGATGCAGTCAATTTAGTAGCCTGGGCTGCAAACAATCAGGATTTGATTGCAACCTATCTACTGAAGCATGGTGCTATTCTGTTCCGAAACTTTCAAGTGAGTAGTGTGGCTCACTTTGAGCAGTTTATTAGAACGGTAGCTGGGGAGTTACTGGAATATCATGATCGCTCCTCACCCCGTAGTACAGTTCAAGGCAATATCTATACTTCAACCGACCATCCAGCTAATCAAAGCATCTTTCTGCACAGCGAGAATTCCTATGCTGCTAGTTGGCCGTTAAAGCTTTTTTTCTTCTGTGTAAAGCCTGCTATTCAGGGTGGAGAAACACCGATTGCCGATACTCGGAAACTGTTTGAGCGCATTGCTCCCAAGATTCGCGATTGCTTCATTCAAAAGCAAGTTATGTATGTTCGCAACTTTGGCGATGGCTTTGGCTTACCTTGGCAAACAGTTTTTCAAACAACTGAAAAAGCTGTGCTAGAAACATTTTGTCGTAGTAACAATATTGAATTTGAATGGAAAGTGGGTGATAGATTAAAAACCCGTCAAGTTCGTCCTGCTGTTGCCAAACATCCACGCACAGGTGAACTGGTGTGGTTTAATCACGCTGCCTTTTTTCATGTATCTACCTTAGAACCAACAATCCGCGATGAACTATTAGCAGAGTTCCAGGAAGAAGACCTGCCACACAACACCTATTATGGTGATGGTTCACCAATTGAGCCAGCCGTGTTAGATGAAATTCGCCAAGTCTACCGACAAGAAATGGTTATTTTTCCGTGGCAGGCAGGAGATATTTTGATGCTCGATAACATGCTAGCAGCACATGGACGAATGCCATTTGTAGGTTCACGACAAAATGTTGTAGGAATGGCAGAAATCTTTAGTAATAGAGGCATTTAGAGAGAAACGAGGATATTCAAAATGCTAAAAGAAATCGATGGCTTTCGACTCTCACCCCAGCAAAAACATGTGTGGCAGTTGCAACTTATTAATAGCCTTCCCTATCGCGCTCAGTGTTCAGTCTTGATTGAGGGAAATCTTGATATCAAAACTTTAAAAGCTGCCTTAGAGCAGGTTGTCAATCGACATGAAATTCTCCACACTATCTACAACCATCTGCCTGGGATGACTATCCCGTTACAGATCATCACAGATAGCAACATCTTCTGGAATGAGGACCGTGATATAAGCAGTTGCACTCCTGAAGAACAACAAAACTTGCTCAAAGTGCTATTTTATCAAGCCAATCAAGAGTCGTTTAACTTGCAGCAAGGCCCACTGTTGAAGTTATCTGTGATTAAGCAATCACCCTCTCAGTATATTTTATTAATAAACTTACCTGCTATAAGCGCTGATAATGTAACGCTTAGAAATTTAGTGCAAGAAATTAGCCGTTCATACGCAGCCTGCTCTCAGGGTAAGAAATTAGACGACGATCCTCTACAGTACGCAGACTTGGCTGAATGGCAAAATAACTTGCTGGAAGGATCTGATACGGAAGCAGGTAGAGACTATTGGCGCAAGCAAGATGTTTCTGCACTTTCAACTATACAGTTACCTTTTGAAAACCAGCCTGCTCGCTTACTAGAATTCCAGCCTCAATCTTATAAATTTCAAATTTCTGCTGATTTGGCACCGAGAATTCAAGCACTTGCGCAGCAATATAATGCTTCAGTTTCGGATGTTTTTCTGGCTAGCTGGCAAATTTTACTTTGGCGGCTCACAGGACAGAAAACCCTGGCTGTTGGTATACTCCTAGATGGTCGTAAATATGAAGAATTAGAGACAGCAATAGGGCTATTTGCTAAATATTTACCAATTTTTCTTCACTTAAAAGAAAAATCTAAGTTAAGTGAAATAATACACTTGATTCATGAATCAAAAAATAATATTTATAAGTGGCAGGAATACTTTAGCTGGGAACAATTAGTAGGATTTGCACAAAACTCTCCAGAGTCATCCTTTTTCCCATTGTGTTTTGAGGAGCAGGAATTAGGAAAGTATCATATTGATGACAATATATCCTTTTCAATTTACGAGCAGTATACTTGTATTGATCGTTTCAAAGTAAAGCTTTGCTATACTCGTCAGAATGATTCTCTAGTTGCAGAATTGCACTATGACTCGAATATCTTCCAAGCAGAAGATATTCAACGTTTAGCTGGACAATTTCAAACATTGTTGGCAAGTTTAATTGAACATCCAGAAACTGCCATCAATCAGTTAGAAATTCTGAGTCAAATAGAAAGACAACAGCTGTTGACAGAGTTTAACAACACAAAGTTAGATTACCCTCTAGACAAGTGTATCCACCAACTGTTTGAAGAGCAGGCAGTTAAGACACCAGACAAAATTGCCCTTATCTTTGAAGACCAGCAACTGACCTATCGCGAAATAAACACTCGTGCCAATCAACTAGGGAGTTATTTGCAGCAGATGGGAGTTGGACCAGAAGTATTGGTGGGGCTGTGCCTAGAGCGATCGCACCAGATGGTCATCGGACTGTTGGGTATTCTTAAAGCTGGTGGAGCCTACGTGCCACTAGATCCAACGTATCCAAAAGAGCGCTTGGCATTTATGCTACAGGATGTTCAAGTCCCAGTACTCTTGACTCAAGAGTCGCTTGTAGGAGATTTGCCGGAGCAAAAAGCGCAGGTAGTCTGTTTGGATAAAGATTGGCCTTTCATTTACCAGATGGATGAGGAAAATTTAGTCAGTGGAGTAACAGTAGCTAACTTAGCTTATGTAATCTATACATCTGGTTCTACAGGAAAACCGAAAGGTGTGAGGATTACCCATGCCAATTTATGCCACTACGTGCAGGCAATGCGAATATCTCTGGGTATAACTGCTGAAGATGTCTATCTTCACACAGCATCCATCGCCTTTTCTTCGTCTGTAAGACAGTTGATGGTGTCTCTAACCCAAGGTACTCCTGTTACAATTGCGACTTCTGAGCAAAGAAAAGATCCATTAGTGCTGTTTGAGGGGATTAAGCGACATGATGTAACCATCATGGATATCGTCCCATCCTTCTGGCGCAATTGCATTTATACACTCGCCCACTTAGAACCTGAGTCAAGAAGAAATCTTCTGAACAACAAGCTACGCTTAATTCTGACTACTGGTGAAGCCTTATTGTCTGATATCCCTACTAAATGGACTTTTGAATTCAAACATAATGCACGTCCAATCAATATGTTCGGTCAGACAGAAACTAGTGGGACTGTGGCTGTCTATCCGGTTTCTACCTCTCAGGAAGATAGAGTGAAAGTCGTCCCCCTTGGTCGTCCAATTCCCAACACACAGATCTACCTACTGGATCGACATTTTATACCTGTTCCGATGGGTGTTCCTGGTGAACTGTATATTGGCGGTTTCAGTTTAGGTCAAGGTTATTTTAACCGACCTGATCTGACCGCTCAGAATTTTATCCCCAATCCATTCAGTTCTCAGTCAGGATCTCGCCTCTACAAAACCGGCGATTTAGGTCGCTATTTGCCAGACGGTAACATTGAATTTCTCGGTCGTATTGATTACTTAGTGAATCTGCGCGGCTTCCGGATTGAGCCAGCAGAGATTGAAGCAGTGCTAAGTCAGCACCCATCAGTGCGAGAGGCTGTAGTTCTGGCACGGAAAGACGAGACTGGTGAGCAGTATCTTGCTGCCTATGTAGTCCCGTCTCAGGTACTTCCTTACACAAGTATGAGCGGGGTAAACTCGTCAGTACTACAAAGCTTTCTCAGGGAGAAGTTGCCTGAATATATGATACCCTCTACGTATACAGTACTAGAAGCTCTGCCGCTGACGCCTACTGGCAAAGTCAACCGTCCGGCACTGCCAGCATCTGAACAGGCACGACGACCTGAATTAGATGAAGCTTTCGTGGCTCCCCGCACGCCAGTTGAGCAGGTGCTTGCTGAAATTTGGGCTCGATTTCTTGGTACTGAGTACGTGGGGATTCATGATAACTTTTTTAGCTTGGGAGGACACTCGTTGTTAGCCACGCAAGTTGTTTCCCAAATACGCGAAACCTTCCAAGTGGAGTTGCGGCTACGTAGTTTGTTTGAAACACCCACAGTGGCGGGACTAGCTGAAGTGATTGAAACGGCAGTGAGAGCTGGGCAGACACTGGAACTTCCGCCAATTGAGCGCGTTTCGCGGAAGGGCGAGTTGCCTTTGTCCTTTGCCCAGGAACGGTTGTGGTTCCTCGATCACTTAGAATTCAATAACGCTTTATACAATCTTTCCAGAGGTGTAATACTGAAAGGCTCGCTCAACGTGACAGCACTGGAGCAGAGCTTGAACGAAATTGTACGACGTCATGAGGTATTGCGTACAAGTTTCACGGATATAGATGGATCACCTGTCCAGAAAATTGCTTCGGCGCTGAGTATCACCCTATCAGTGGTAGATCTTCGGGAGTTACCTCTAGAGGAACAAGAAGCAGAAACTAGATTATTGGCTAGTTTACAAGCGCGACAGTCTTTTAAATTGACTCAAGATTCATTGCTGCGACTGACCCTCTTGCGGTTGAAAGAGGAGGAGCATATATTGTTGTTCACTATACACCATATTGTCGCCGACGGCTGGTCAGCAGGTATAATTGTTAAAGAAGTAGCAGCACTTTACGAAGCCTTCTCTAGAGGGAAGCCGTCGCCCCTCACAGAACTATCCATTCAGTATGCAGATTTTGCTGTGTGGCAGCGTCAGTGGATGCAGGCAGAAGTATTAAAGACGCAGCTTTCCTATTGGAAGGAGCAGCTTGACAACCTCCCCATGTTACAGCTACCCACTGACCGTCCTCGACCTGCTGTTCAAACCTTCAGAGGTGCAAAGCAATCTCTAGCACTACCCACGGTTCTTACAAGAAATCTTAAAGCCTTGAGCCAGCAGCAAGGGGTTACGTTGTTTATGACGCTGTTAACAGCTTTTCAGATCCTGCTGCACTCGTATACAGGTCAGGACAATATAGTTGTAGGAACTGATGTCGCTAATCGAAATCGAATCGAAATAGAAGGTTTAATTGGTTTTTTCGTAAACCAATTGGTCTTACGTACAAACTTGTCTGAAAACCCTACTTTCCGGGAGTTATTAGCACGGGTACGTCGGGTAACTTTGGATGCATATACTCACCAAGACCTACCATTTAACAAAATTGTTGAGAGCTTAAATCCAGAGAGAAATTTGAGTCGAGAGCCATTATTTCAGGTAAAATTTGTTCTTCAAAATGAACCTGTTCCGCCTTTAGCACTTTCAGGTCTAACCTTAAAATTATTGGAGATTGAGACTACAACAGCAACGCTTGATTTGTTCCTCCGCATAGTAGATACAGAGCAGGAGCTAGCTATGTCATTAGAGTATAATACAGATCTCTTTAGAGCAACTACTGTATCGAGGTTTTTAGAAGATTTTGAAACAATTCTTCAAGCGGTAGTTACACAACCAGAATATCGGCTAATAGATCTAAAAGAAAATCTCCAAAAAGCAAACAAACAAAAACAGGAGATCAAGAAAAGAAGGCGACAAGAAGTTTATAAACATAAATTGAACACTGTGCAACGTCAAACTTATATTACTGCAAGAAAAACAATTGAAGAATGATAAAATGAAAATAAATAAAAGTCCCAAATTTCACACCAAAAACCTAGAGCATATCCAACGACGATCTATTACCTTGTCCGAGAGTGAATTAATAAAGATAGAGTTTCTTCAATCTGATCAATCTTTACCTTTAGTAGTGCAGCCGACTGTCGAAAATTTTGATTTAGTTGATTGGCTAGAAGTCAATCAGCACTTAATCGAGACAAAGTTGCTTAAATCTGGAGCTATTCTCTTGCGAGGATTTCATTTGGACACAGTGATAGCATTTGAGCAAGTTTGTCTGACACTTTGCCCAGATTTGTTTAATGAAAATGGCGAGCATCCTCGCGAAACCATTAGCACTAACATTTATACTCCTGTATTTTACCCTGCAACTAAAAAGCTTTTGTGGCACAATGAAAATTCTTTTAATTATCAGTGGCCTCAAAAAATATTTTTTGGCTGTCGTCAACCTCCTATTCAAGGAGGAGAGACTCCCTTAGTTGACAGTCGTAAAGTTTTTGAGCTAATTAACCCAAAGATTCGAGAGAGATTTATCGAAAAGAAAGTAATGTATCTCCGTAATTATGAATATGGACTTGGACTAGATTGGCAAACTGTTTTTCAGACTCAAGATAAAGCAGAAGTAGAAGCTGTTTGTAGAGAAAAATTTATTGATTGTGAATGGAAAGATAATGGAGGTTTGAGAACTCGTTCTGTACGTCCTGCTGTAGTCAGGCATCCTCAAAGTGGTGAGTTAACCTGGTTTGCTCAGCCGCAACATTGGCATACATCATGCCTAGACATGGAGACGCAAGAAGCCCTGTTGTTCTCATTTCGGCAGGAAGATTTACCCCGAAATTGCTACTACGGTGATGGTTCTCCTATTGAAAACTCTGTAATCGAAGAAATTTGTGGTATTTATCAACAGTTAGAAATTAGCTTTCCTTGGGAAACCGGGGATTTATTGATGCTGGATAACCTATTAACTGCTCATGGACGTAATTCCTTTGTTGGAGAACGCAAACTTCTAGTCGCAATGGGTGACATGATGTGTTATGACATGAAAATATTATGAGTAACAAAGATCAAAACATTACCATCAAGCAACCAACCTTTACTACAAACATTAAAGGGTTTCAACTTTCTCCTCAACAAAAACGTCTTTGGTTATTACAGCAAGAGGGCAAAGTCTACTATGCTCACTGTGCAATTCTCCTAAAAGGGAATTTAAAAGTACAAGTATTGGAAGCTGCTTTAGCGCAAGTTATTAATACGCATGAGATTCTCCGGACAACTTTTCATCGTACAAGAGGATTAAAAATTCCCATTCAAGTCATCAGTGATCTGACTGAAATAACTTTGGATGCTCCGCACCTTTGCTCAATTCCTCAACACGATTGGGAAAATCGGGAGGATTCAGAACTAGAGCTTGAAAAACTGTGTCAATCAGCAATTCAGCAGAGTTTTAACTGGGAACAAGAACCATTATTGAAGAAAAGCCTAGTTAAACTGTCATTAAATCAACATCTTCTACTCATCAGTTTGCCTTCTCTGTGTGCAGATGCTAGAACGCTGCAAATTTTGATGCGCGATTTGAGTTGCTGCTATGCAGCTTGCTTACAAGGCAAAGAACTGAGTAACACACCGCTGCAATATGTTGATATCGCTCAATGGCAAAATGAATTGCTGGCAGCAAATGATCCTGAAGCAGAAGCAGATTACTGGCAAAAATTAGATTTCTCTATTCTTAAGAATCTCAAATTTCCTTTTATACATGAGCCTGAAGAGAAATCTGAATTTAATCCCACACTCATCAGCAGGCAGATTTCTCGAGAATTGGCAGCCAAAATAGAAGCGCTTGCCTATCAATATCAAACTTCTGCTTCTGTTTTCTTTTTAGCTTGTTGGGAGATTCTACTCTGGAGACTCACGGAACAATCTGATCTCATTATCGGTGTGACTTCCAATAGTCGCAACAACTATGAAGAGTTGCAAGATTCTCTAGGGCTGTTGGTTAAATATTTACCTCTACTTTGTCATTTGGGAGATAACTACAAATTTAGCCAGATTTTAGCTACTGTTGAGGAGTCTATAGACGAGATATCCGAATCGCAGGATAGGTTTAGTTGGGAACAAATTTCTGAATTAAACGCGAATGATTCAGATGTACCATTTTTTCCAGTGTGTTTTGAGTTTGAATCATACTCAGATAAATATACAGCAGGTGAAGTCTCTTTTTCGATTTACAAGCAGTACACCTGTGTTGAAAAATTCAAACTCAAACTTTCTTGTATTTATAAGGATGACTCTCTAGTCGCAGAGTATCACTATGATGCGAATATATTTGCTCCACAAGATATCAAACGTCTGGCAAGTCAATTTGAGACGTTGTTAGCCAGTGTGGTTAAAAATCCTTCTGGAGCGATCGCTTCTTTCGACATCGTTAGCCCAACAGAGCGAGAGCAACTTTTAGTTGAACTCAACAATACGAAAACTGCTGCTCCACAATACCAATGCATACATCACTGGTTTGAGTCACAATGCGATCGCACCCCCGACAACATCGCCGTGGTTTATGAAAACCAGCAACTAACCTATCAGCAGCTAAACGCACAGGCAAATCAACTAGCTCATCACCTACAACAAATGGGCGTCGGACCAGAAGTTATGGTAGGTATTTGCGTAGAGCGATCGCTCGATATGGTAGTCGGGCTGTTGGGCATTCTCAAAGCGGGTGGCGCTTATGTACCCCTTGACCCCACTTATCCCCAAGACCGATTAGCTTTTATACTGAATGATGCCCAAGTGTCAGTGCTACTAACTCAGAACAAATTAAAACCTAAATTTCCTGAGAATGACCTACACATCGTTTATCTTGATACAGACTGGGGGGTGATTTCACAAGAAACAAAGAAAAACCCCGACAGTAGTGTTACAGCTTTGAACTTAGCTTATGTAATTTACACATCAGGGTCAACTGGAAAACCAAAGGGAACGATGATCCCTCACCAAGGACTGGTCAATTATCTAAACTGGTGTCAGAAGTCATATGCAGTAGCAGATGGTTGTGGTGCTCCAGTTAATTCCTCAATTAGTTTTGACGCAACCATTACAAGCTTGTTTTCTCCCTTACTAGTAGGTCAAAAAATAGTACTTCTTCCAGAAGAAAATGAAATAGAAAGCCTTAGTACTGTTTTGCGTTCCACTAGTAACTTCAGTCTCGTTAAAATTACTCCAGCTCATCTGCAAATTCTCAACCAGTTATTACCCAGCAACAAGATTGCAGGTCAAAACAGAGCTTTGATTATCGGTGGAGAGGCTTTGTTAGGTAAGAACCTTACAGTCTGGCGGACTTATGCACCCGACACCAGAATAGTTAACGAATATGGTCCGACCGAGACAGTTGTTGGATGTTGTGTCTATGAGGTGTCAACAGAAACCTCTTTATCAGGTATAGTTCCAATAGGTCGTCCAATTGCCAACACCCAACTTTACATACTGAATAAATACTTACAACCAACTCCTATTGGTGTACCAGGTGAACTGTATATAGGTGGAAATGGACTAGCACGAGGCTACTTAAACCGTCCCGAACTGACAGCAGAAAAATTTATCCCCAACCCCTTTAGTGAACAATCGGCGACACGCCTATACAAGACAGGAGATTTGGCACGCTATCTGCCCAATGGAGAGATAGAGTACATTGGTCGCATCGACCATCAAGTCAAAGTCCGTGGTTTCCGCATCGAACTCGGAGAGATTGAAGCACATCTGAGCCAACACCCAGCAGTTCGAGAAACTGTAGTTGTCGTTCGTGAAGACTCAGCAGATTCTCAACGGTTGGTAGCCTATGTCGTCCTGCAAACAGAGCAAACACTAACAATTACTGAACTGCGAAGCTTTTTGGAGTTAAAGCTGCCAAACTACATGGTGCCAGCAACTTTTGTGATGCTGGAGGCATTACCACTCACACCTAATGGTAAGGTGGATCGTCAGGCGCTACCTGTACCTGGTCAAATACGCCCAGAACTCGAAAAAGCCTTTATTGCACCTCAGACAACCGTTGAAAAACAGTTGGCTGTTATCTGGGCACAAGTACTTGGCTTAGAGAAAATAGGTATAAATGACAACTTTTTTGAATTGGGTGGCGATTCTATCCTCAGCCTTCAAATCATATCCAAAGCCAACCAAGCAGGGCTGCACTTAATTCCCAAGCAGCTGTTTCAACACCAGACGATCGCTCAATTGGCAGCTGTAGCTGGCACAACCAAGACAATTCAAGCCGAACAGGGTGCGGTAACTGGATTGTTACCGCTTACACCTATTCAGCACTGGTTTTTTGAACTAAAGCAACCAGAATCACATCATTGGAATCAGGCGGTGTTGCTGGAAGTCAAGCAGAGCATTGATCGTGTGATTTTAGAGCAAGTGATGCAGTCTTTGCAAAGACATCACGATGCTCTACGTTTACGATTTTTACAAGAGGAATTTGGTACTCAAGCGGTTATTGTCAGTCCTGATGATGTAGTACCAATTATATACTTAGATTTGTCAGCACTGCCAAAAGAGGAACAAGTCGCTGCTATAGAAGGAATGGCTGCTAAACTCCAAGCTAGCTTGAATCTCTCAGTTGGATCATTATTCCGGATTGCCCTTTTTGACTTGGGTAGCAATCAACCAAGCCGCTTGCTTTGGGTTATCCACCACTTAGCTGTTGATGGGGTTTCTTGGCGAATCTTAATTGAGGATTTAAATACAGCTTACCAGCAACTTTGTCAAGGCAAAGAAATACAGTTGCCACCCAAAACAACTTCTTTCAAGCAGTGGTCTCACCGTCTGCAAGAATATGCACAATCTTCAGTACTGCACTCAGAACTAGACTACTGGCTGACAAGTCAGCCTCAATCTGTTAAGCTTATACCCATAGACTACTCACGCGAAAACAATACAGAAGCGACAGCTTGTACAGTGTCGGTATCGCTTTGTGTGGAAGAAACTCAAGTCTTGCTGCAACAGGTGCCAGCAGCTTACCGCACGCAAATTAACGATATACTATTAACTGCAATTACACAAACATTTGCCCAGTGGACGGGAGAAAGTTCTCTATTAATTGATTTAGAAGGACATGGGCGAGAAGAACTGTTCGAGGATATAGATTTATCTCGGACTGTGGGCTGGTTCACATCTATATTTCCGGTACACCTGAGTCTAGAAAACGCGACCTCGCCAGGAAAAGCTTTGATGGCAATTAAAGAGCAACTACGGGCGATTCCGAATCGAGGTATTGGTTATGGAGTGCTGCACTACCTCAGCGGGGATAAGGAAATAACCCAGCAATTGAGTTCATTACCAAAAGCTGAAGTGATTTTTAACTATTTGGGACAGTTTGACCAAGTTTTACCAGAATCCTCTTTATTAAGCTATGCTCAGGAGTCCACCGGTCCGAGTCACAGTTTGCGAAGTAAACGAACTCATTTGCTGGAAATTAGCGGCAGCATTTCTCAGGGACGGCTGCAAATGAACTGGACTTATAACGAGAAGCTGCATCGGCAAACCACAGTTGAAGTAATTGCTCAAGGGTTTATTAAGGCCCTGCGATCGCTTATCACCCACTGTCAGTCTCCCGAAGCAGGTAGTTTTACACCTTCAGATTTCCCTGATGTCGAGCTGAGTCAAGAAAAACTTGAAAGTGCTCTTGCAGAAATCGACTTTTCCTGAAAGGAGGACCAAGTGAGCCAGAAAAACGTTAAAAACGTTGAAGCTATTTATCCGCTGTCTCCGTCACAACAGGGCATGTTGTTCGAGACTCTATATTATCCAGGGTCAGGAATACATATCGATCAGGTGACCTGTGCCTTTTATGGAAATTTAGACCGTTCTGCTTTTCAACGAGCTTGGCAGCAAGTTGTAGAGCGACACTCGATTTTAAGAACAGCCTTCGTTTGGAAAGATCAAGAAGAACCGCTTCAGGTAGTCCTTCGCCAAGTAGAAGTGCTGATTGAGGAGCAAGACTGGCGCAACCTTTCTGCGTCTGAGCAACAGGAGCAACTGGAGGTTTATCTCAACGTAGATAATTATTGTAATTTCAATTTATCCAAACCACCGCTCATGCGGCTGGCGCTTTTCCAAATGGCAGATGACACCTATCAACTCGTTTGGACTCGTCATCATATCTTAATGGATGGGTGGTGTCAGCCTATAGTTTTTAACGAATTTCTTTCCTTTTACCAAGCATTTAGCAAAGGTCAAAACTTACAACTCAAACCAAGTCGTCCCTATCGAGATTATATCGCTTGGTTAAAAAAGCAAGACCTATCTAAGGCAGAGGAATTCTGGCGGAATACTCTTCAGGGTTTTACAAAACCGACTCCACTTGGAATTCCAGCAGATTCTGATAGTTTTTTTGAGCAGGAAGAGCATTCCGAAGAACAGCGAACATATTTACCATTAACAGCTACAGCAGCATTACAGTCTTTAACACAGCAACATCACTTGACTTTGAACACTCTAATTCAAGGTGTCTGGGCACTACTTTTAAGTCGTTATAGTGACGAGCAAGATGTGGTTTTTGGGATCACCGTTTCTGGTCGTTCAGCAGATCTGACAGGAATTGAATCGATGGTCGGGCTGTTTATTAATACTTTGCCAATGCGCGTAAAAGTGTTTGCTGAGGCATCACTTTGGGCTTGGCTTACAGACATCCAAACCTATAACCAGGAATTACGGCAGTATGAATATAGCCCTGGAGGACAAGTTCATCAATGGAGTGAAGTTCCTGGAATATTACCCCTTTATGAAAGCATTCTGGTTTTCGAGAACTATCCAGTCGATTTATCTACACTACAATTCTCTGACCTAACTATTGATATACGTCAAGCTCGTTTTAAAGGAGCACAAACAAAATACCCCCTGACTCTCCTTGTCACTCCAGGTTCGGAATTAATGTTTCGACTTGTTTATGATGGACACCGCTTGGATAGAGCTAATATCAATTTGATTTTGGAACATTTTTTGACCTTACTGAAGAGCATTATTGCAGAGCCAGAGCAAAATCTAACAATACTTCTAGATAAAATTCCTGCTAATCAAATTCCACGAATTAGACCTGTTCAGAAATTTGTTCAACAGGAGTTGGGGAAGGTCTTTCTAGCTCCCCGTACCTCAGTTGAGGAAATACTGGCAAATATCTGGGCTCAAGTTCTCAATGTCAAGCAAGTGGGAATTGATGACAACTTTTTTGAGTTGGGAGGACACTCTCTACTAGCTACCCAGCTCAACTCCCGGATTCGGGATACTTTCCAATTGGAACTTCCCTTACGCTATTTATTTGAAACTCCTACTGTGGCTGGGCTTGCTGCCAGTATTGAGACACTCCGTCGGGAAAAGCAAAATTGGCAAGCTCCTTCAATACTACCCACTTCTGAGAACAGAGACTTACCTCTTTCCTTTGCTCAACAGCGGCTGTGGTTTCAAGAACAGTTAAACCCAGGTACATCTACTTATAACACCCCCGCAGCTGTGCATCTAACAGGAAAGCTCGACGTGTTGGCGTTAGAACAAAGCCTCAACGAGATTATTAGGCGTCATAAGATCTTGCAAACTACTTTTGCTACAGTACATGGGCAACCAGTACAAATTATTGCTCCCACATACGAACAGGTTTCAAACCGACTCTTGCCACTACCAGTGATAGACGTTCAAAACCTTCATGATGACCAACAGGACGTTGAGGTGCGGCGGTTAGCTATTGAGGAAGCCGTACAACCCCTTGACTTGATAAAAGGAACAATGTGGCGAGTAATGTTAGTACGATTAAGGGCAGCCGAGTATGTAGTGCTGCTCACGATGCACCACATTGTCTCAGATGCCTGGACAATGGGTGTGTTCATTCGTGAATTAGCAGCACTTTATCAAGCCTTCTGTGCTGGAAAACCCTCCCCACTTCCAGAATTACCCATACAGTACGCAGACTTTGCCGTATGGCAACGACAGCGGTTACAAGGAGAGGTACTTGAAGCTCAACTAACTTACTGGAAACAGCAATTAGGAAATAACCTCCCCGTACTGCAATTACCCACAACTTGTCCGCGAACAGAAGTTAAAACCAATAGAGGTGCTACTCAATCTTTCCTCATTCCCTCTAAGGTGTCTCAAGGACTGCAAGCCCTGTCGCGTCAAGAGGGTGTCACCTTATTCATGACCCTGCTGGCAGGTTTTCAGGTGTTGCTACAACGCTACACCAGTCAAGATGACATCGTTGTTGGCACTGATGTTGCTAACCGTAATCAAGCAGAAACTGAATCATTAATTGGCTTTTTTGTCAATCTGCTTGTCTTACGCACAGACCTTTCTGGTAACCCCACCTTTGGGGAGTTGCTCAAACGAGTGCGTTCTGTAGCATTAGGAGCTTATGCTCATCAAGATTTGCCTTTTGAGGAATTAGTCAAAGCTTTACAACCTGAACGGAATTTAAGCAACACGCCACCACTATTTCAGGTGTTGTTTGTCCTCCAGAACGCTCCAATGCCACCTTTGGAATTGCCAGGACTGACCTTAAGCTTATTAGAAATTGAACACAAAATAACAAGGTTTGATTTCGGACTATTTCTCACAGAAACAGAACAAGGAATATTGTGCAAGTGGCAGTATAATGCTGACCTTTTCGATACGCTCACTATAACTCGTATGGCACGTCACTTCCAGACACTGCTTAACAGTATTATTTCTCAATCTGATGCACGGCTAAGCAACTTAGAAATGCTTACTTCAGAAGAAAGAAAACAACAAGTTATGCAAAAAAAGGAGCGCAAAGCCTTCAATCGCGAAAAGTTTATCAGCATTGCCCCTAAGGCTGTCAGCCTATCACAAGAAAAATGGGTTGTAACTGATTATCTCCAACCAGGACAAACATTTCCTCTAGTCATTCATCCTGCAGATCGCGATCTTGATTTAGTGGCTTGGGCTAAAACTAACCGAGAATTTATAGAAACAGAATTATTGAAACATGGAGCAATTTTATTTCGAGGTTTTAATGTAGATTCTGTCTCAGAATTTGAAAGTGTTGCCCAGGCAATTTGTCCAGACTTATTCGGTGAGTATGGCGATTTACCTCGTGCTGGAGAAAGCGGTAAAGTTTATGGTTCTACTCCTTATCCACCTGACAAAGCTATCCTTTTCCACAATGAAAGCTCGCATTTACATCAATGGCCCCTAAAGATTTGGTTTTTCTGCGTGCAACCAGCACAAAAAGGTGGAGATACACCAATTGTAGACTGCCGAAAAGCTTATCAACTCCTCACTCCAAAACTACGAGAACGATTAGCCCAAAAACAATTCATGTACGTTCGTAATTATACGAATGGTCTAGATGTCAGCTGGCAAGATTTCTTTCGCACTAATGACAAGTCTGAAGTAGAAAATTATTGCCGGAAAACTAAGATTGACTTTGAATGGTATGATAATAATGGTTTAATTACTCGTCAAGTTCGTCCAGCCTTAGCAGTACATCAAAAAACTGGTGAGCCTGTATTTTTCAATCAAATACAGTTGCACCACATAGCATATTTGGACGCAGAAGTTCGAGAATCTCTGTTGTCTACCTTTGGAGATAAAAAGCTACCGCGTAATGTTTATTACGGAGATGGTACTCCAATACAAGACGAAGTTATTGGAGAAATTAATGAAGTTTATCAGCAGTCACAGATTAGTTTTCCTTGGCAGCAGGGAGATATTTTGATGCTAGATAACATGTTGACTGCCCACGGACGGAATTCTTATTTAGGTTACCGCAAAATTGTGGTCGCAATGGGTGAAATGATTAAGGAACAATAATTAGGTAGTTCATGAAAAGAGGAGGAAAAATAAAAAGATAAATAAAAGCTCGGTAAATATCAAAATAGTAGAGAAAATGAATGTCTTCTAAACAACGCAATAGTAATCATAATGCTATAGCTTCTATTTACGACTTGAAAAATACAAGAGAAGGCTCTGACATAAGATTGGATTGTATAGAGAAATTGATCCTAAAATATATTCCAGAACGCTCACACATTTTTGATCTCGGTTGTGGTACAGGACAAATTGCACAAAAGCTATTAAAAAGAGGGTATCAAGTCACTGGAGTTGATAGCTCTGAACAGATGTTGGATTACGCTCGGGAGAATGCACCAGGTGCTGAATTTATCCTGGATGATGCACGTTTTTTTAAATTACCGCCTACCTTCCATGCAGCTATTTCAACAGATGTTGTCCTCAACTATATTCTCAGCATGGACGAACTGAAAGATGCTTTACATAATGTCTATGAAGCCTTACTTGACAATGCTATATTTGGATGTGAAATGTATATAGAAGAATTGTGTCAATCAAGTTGGAATCAAAGTGATTCTGGCGGTGGGGTCAAAGATGATCATGTCTGGGTTGATATTTGGAGCTATGATTCAGAAAACAAAGTAGGTAGAAAAGATACTACTATATTTGAGTTAGTCAATGGAATGTGGCAACGTTTAGATAAGACATTTCTCCTAAAACTCTATTCTTTGGCAGATGTCCAGACCGCTCTGGAAAAAGTAGGCTTCACGGAAGTTAGTATCTATGATGTGAAAAGCGATTTGGGATTAGAGCAAACATTAGGTGAAAGAGTCTGCTTTGTTGGTCGTAAAAAACTCAGTCAGTCATCATCTAGATCAATGTAGTTGAGACAAAGCTTATGCTTATTTTGTAACAATATGGCAGAAACAGATGCAAAATCATACTACTGAAGGCTTTCGGCTTTCCCCCCAACAAAAGCGTCTTTGGTCATTGCAGCAATGTAGTTTAGCTTATTGTGCTGAATGTGCCCTTTTGCTTGAAGGAAATCTCAAACCAGAGGTTTTAAAAATTGCCTTACAGGAAGTCATCAATCAACATGGAATTCTGCATACAACCTTTCGCCGCTTAAATGGCATGAAGAATGCTGTTATGGTTGTAGCAAATAACAGCATTCTGTCATGGCGTGACATCAATCTAAGTGATTGGGAACCCAAGGAACTCTCAAACAAAATCGAGACTCTTTTCCAAGAAGCACGAAGTCAAAATTTAGACCTTGAGCAAGGTTCACTGTTGCAGGCATCTCTATTGATGCTGTCAGAAAATAAGTATATTTTACTAATTCACCTCCCTTCCCTGTGTGCTGATACCTGGACACTCAAAAATTTAGTAGCTGAAATTAGCAACTCATACTCTGTTTGCTTGCAAGGTGAAGCAGTATCACAAGAAGTTGTGCAATACCTACAATTTTCCGAATGGCAGAATCAATTACTTGAAGACGAAGATGCAGAGGCGGCTAAGAAATACTGGCAAGAGCAAAAGCTTCCTTCCCAAGCTACATTAAGACTGCCTTTTGAAAGCCAACCTTCAAAACAATCACAATTCCAGCCTGAGTGTTTGCGACTGACGATTGCTCCCGAAGTAACAGCCAAAATTGAAACTTTAGCCCAAAAGTATAATACTTCCACTGCTGTCGTCTTACTAGCTTGCTGGCAAACGCTGATTTGGCGACTGACAGGACAGCCAGACATTGTTATCGGTATGGCTTGCGATCGCAGAGATTATGAAGAACTACAAAATTTACTAGGACTTGTTGCTACCTGGTTGCCAATTAAAAGGCATTTGACACCAGACTTACGCTTTAAAGAACTTTTAGAACTAGCTGAACAAACTATAGAGGCTGGTTCAGAATGGCAAGATTATTTCGTTCCAGAACCACTAGAAAATAATAATACACTTGCTTTTCCTATTGGTTTCGAGTTTGAGCAACTACCAGAACAACTCATTGCCGGTGGTGTCTCATTTTATCTTGACAAATATTACACCTGTATTGAACCTTTTAAAGTAAAACTCACTTGTACTCAACGCGATAATTTCCTAAATGCAGAATTTTATTATGATGTCAACTACTTTTATTCTGAAACTATTGAACGTATAACTGGACAGTTTCAAACTTTATTAACTAGTGCAACTGCAAATCCAGAAGATAAAATCTCTCAATTAGAGATTCTCAGCAAGAGCGATCGCCAACAATTACTAGTTGAGTTTAACCAAACGCAGATTAATTATCCACTAGACAAATGTATTCACCAACTTTTTGAAGAACAAGCACAAAAAACACCCAATAATATTGCCGTTGTATTTGTAGACGCGCAAAGCGCGGCTTCTCGTAGAGTAGACCAGCAACTGACCTATGCAGAGCTTAACCGCAAAGCCAACAAAATAGCTCACTACTTGCAGCAGCGAGGAGTTAAGCCAGAAGTTTTAGTTGGGCTTTGCGTAGAGCGATCGCTTGAAATGATTATTGGACTACTGGGCATCCTCAAAGCTGGTGGAGCATACTTACCGCTAGATCCAGCATTACCAAAGGAGAATCTTGCCTTCCGGTTGCAGGATGCCCAAGTACCAGTGCTATTGACACAACAGCGATTAGTGGATGCCCTGCCAACAGATGTCTCGCAGATAGTCTGCTTAGACACGGACTGGGATATTATTGCTCAACACAGTGATGAAAATCCCACAAGTGTTGTAACAAGTGAAAATCTGGTCTATGTATTGTTCACCTCTGGCTCAACTGGTACACCAAAAGGGGTAGCGATTGAACATCAACAACTGCTAAATTACCTCAACGGAATCATAGATAAGTTGAATCTATCAACAATAATTAACTTCGCTACTGTTTCCACCCTTGCAGCAGATTTGGGTAATACTGTTATCTTTTCTTCTCTTTGTAGTGGAGGGTGTCTGCATGTGTTGTCTGCCGAGTGTGCTACTGACTCAGCAGCCCTAGGAAAATACTGCCGCAAACATCCCATTGACTGTCTCAAAATTGTACCCTCCCACCTTGCCACTCTGCTTGCATCTGCACCATCCGAGTCGATTTTGCCCCGCGCCAGACTGATTCTTGGTGGTGAAGCAGCAAGTTGGGAACTAATTGAGCAAATTCAAGCTTCTGCACCAGACTGCCTTATCTTCAATCACTACGGTCCGACAGAAGCTACCGTGGGGGTTACTACTTTCGCCGTTGGGGATAAACAAGCTAACTATAGTTCACAAACAGTTCCACTTGGTCGTCCACTTGCTAACACGCAGATTTATTTGCTTGATGAGCAACTGCAACCTGTGCCCATTGGTGTCCCAGGTGAATTATACATCGGCGGTGCTTGTTTAGCTCGCGGCTATCTGAATCGGTCTGAGCTAACAGCACAACGGTTCATTCCCAATCCCTTTGCACAGACGGGATTGATTGCATCTAACTCAGGATCGCGCTTATACAAAACTGGTGATAAAGCACGCTACTTAAGCGACGGCAATATTGAGTTTCTTGGACGGGTCGATCATCAAGTCAAAGTTAGGGGTTTCCGTATTGAGCTAGGAGAAATAGAGAGCATACTATGTCAACACCCGGAAGTACAACAGGCTGCAGTTACAGCTTGGGAAAAAGAGTTGAGTAACCAGTGCTTAGTAGGTTATATTGTTCCTAAGCACAAACAAACACTTAGTGTTAGTGAACTGTACAGATTCCTAAGACAGAAGCTGCCAGAATACATGGTGCCCTCAACTTTCGTGATGTTGAAGGCTCTACCACTTACGCCTAATGGAAAAGTCAACCGCAACGCGCTACCAGAACCAGACGATCATCGTCCAGAATTAGAAGCAACTTATGAACCACCTCGAACTGAAGTAGAGCAAACCATCGCTAATATTTGGCAGCAGATGCTTCATGTTGAAAAGGTGGGCATTCATGATAATTTTTTCGACCTTGGTGGTCATTCATTACTTCTTGTTCAAATTCATGCCAAATTGCGAGAAGTTTTAAAGACAAATATATCAATAGTTAACTTGTTTGAATATCCAACTATAAACTCCTTGGCGAAATATTTAACACAAGAACAAACTGAAACATCTTCTTTTGAGGAAAGCGATAAACGAGCACAAAGCCGCATTGCTTCAAGGCAGTCAAGAGCACAATCTCGGTAAAATCATCTGAGCAAAAAACAGGATTTACGTTTTAGCCCTAAATAACCATCAATGCAAATCATCAAGTCTTAAGAAGGAAATTGTCATGAACAGCCTAGAAACACAAAATAAAATAGGCGATTTAGATATAGCGGTTATCGGTATGTCTGGACGATTTCCTAAAGCCAGAAATATTGATGCTTATTGGCATAATTTGCGCTCAGGGGTAGAATCAATATCGTTTTTTTCAAATCAAGAACTGGAGTCATTCGGGGTAGAGCCATCTTTACTGAGTGATCCCAATTATGTTAAAGCAAATGCTGTACTGGAAGATATAGAATTATTCGATGCTTCATTCTTTGATTACTCTCCCAGAACAGCAGAAATAATGGATCCACAGCACCGCCTCTTTTTGGAAACTGCCTGGGAGGCTCTTGAAAATGCTGGCTATGATTCTAAAACCTATGATGGTCGGATTAGTGTTTATGGTAGTGCCAGTATTAGCAGCTATTTTTTATTCAATCTTTTCTCTAATACCGAACTGCTAAAATTAGTCGGTCTTGATCAAATTAGGCATAACAATCGTACAGATAACCTGACAACCCGAGTCGCTTATAAGTTGGATCTTAAGGGGTCAGCTATCACTGTTCAAACTGGATGTTCTAGCTCATTAGTTGCCGTTCACTTAGCCTGTCAAAGCTTGATAGATCGTGAATGTGATATGGCTTTGGCTGGTGGAGTTTCTGTAACAGGATTGCAAAAAGCTGGCTATATTTATCAAGAAGGGGGAATTTTGTCTCCCGACGGACACTGTCGCGCTTTTGATGCTCAAGCAAAAGGAACTGTGGGCGGTGATGGTGTGGGCATAGTCGCTTTAAAGCGATTAGCAGATGCTCTGGCGGATGGAGATAATATTCATGCTGTTATTAAAGGTTCAGCTGTTAATAATGATGGTTCTTCAAAAGTTGGTTATACAGCTCCGAGTATCGATGGTCAAGCAAAGGTGATTGCTGAGGCACTTGCGATCGCCCAAGTGGAACCTGAAACAATCAACTATGTTGAAACTCATGGCACTGGGACTGTTTTAGGAGATCCTATTGAAATTGCAGCGCTTACCAAATCTTTTCGCGCTAAAACTAAAAAAAAGGATTTCTGCGCTCTTGGTTCAGTAAAAACCAACATCGGACACCTAGATACTGCGGCTGGTGTTGCTGGTTTAATCAAAACTATTCTCGCGCTCAAACACAAACAGATACCACCCAGCTTGCACTTTCAAGAGCCTAATCCCCAGATTGATTTTGCCAACAGCCCCTTTTATGTTAACACTACGCTCTCCCAATGGAACACAAACGGAACACCACGCCGTGCAGGGGTCAGTTCCTTTGGCATTGGCGGTACTAATGCCCATGTGATTCTTGAGGAAACCCCGACAACAGAGCAGGAGAGCAGGGGAGCAGGGAAGCAGGGGAGAGGGTATCAATTGTTGGTACTATCTGCTAAAACTAGTTCAGCACTAGAGACTGCTACAGCAAATTTGGTCAAGCACTTGCAGCAGCATCCTGAACTTAACCTGGCAGACGTCGCTTACACTCTTGGGGTAGGTCGTCGAGCGTTTGCTCATCGCAGAATGGTGGTTTGTCAAGACCTTAAGGGTACAGTCAAAATTTTAGAAACAAAAGACCCGCAACGAGTTTTTACCCATTTCACCGAACCTTGTGAGCAAGAAATCGTGTTTATGTTTCCTGGTCAGGGGTCTCAGTATGTAGAGATGGGTCGAGATCTGTACCAAAGCGAGCCAATTTTTCGGGAACAAGTTGATTCTTGCTGTAAAATACTTATACCTATTTTAGGAATAGACTTACGCACTATTCTGTATCCAAGCGAAGAACAGCAAACAGTAGCAGCACAACAGCTAACACAAACCCATATTACCCAGCCCGCGCTGTTTGTGATTTCGTATGCTTTAGCACAATTGTGGATCGCGTGGGGAGTGCGTCCTTCTGCAATGATTGGTCATAGCATTGGGGAGTATGTTGCAGCTTGCTTGGCTGGTGTTTTTTCTCTAGAAGATGCATTGGTCATAGTAACCAAGCGTGGACAACTGATGCAACAACAGCCCCCTGGTGCAATGCTTGCTGTACCCCTATCGGAGGCGGAAGTCATACCTCTGCTTGGTGAAAAACTCTCTGTAGCAGCTATTAACGCACCAGCACGCTGTGTGGTTTCAGGACCAATACCTGTGATTGATGATTTACAAAATCGTCTGACTGAACAAGGAGTTGACTGTCGTCGTCTGCATACTTCTCATGCCTTTCATTCCCAAATGATGGATCCCATCACCGATAAATATACACAGCAATTACAAACAGTCAAGCTCAATTCACCGAAAATTCCCTTTTTATCTAACCTAACTGGTACCTGGATAACTACAGCCCAGGCGACAGATCCTAGTTACTGGAGTAAGCACTTGCGCTCCCCAGTTCGCTTTGCCGAGGGCATTGCTGAGTTGTTAAAACAACCAAATCGGATTCTTTTAGAAGTTGGTCCTGGACAGACTTTGAGTGCCTTATCGAAGCAACAGGCGCAGGGGAGGATGATACTTTCTTCACTACGTCATCCGCATGATCAACAATCCGATGTAACGTTTTTGCTAAATACTTTAGGTCAACTCTGGCTCAGCGGGGTACAGATAGATTGGTTTAGCTTTTACGCCAATCAAAAGCATCATCGCCTACCTTTGCCAACATATCCATTTGAACGAGAAAAATTTTGGATTGAATCCTCGAAAGTTAATGAATTGAATCAATTGTATGAAAAAAGCAATCAAAATCACAAACAACGAGAAGAGAAAACACAAGATTTCTTAGTTGAATCTCATAAAAATACTTTGAGTGATATGCCTGTCATAAAAAAAGAAAGTATGACAGAATCTCATCTAGAAACAATTATTAATAAACAAATGAAAATCATGTTACAACAGTTAAAAGTATTAGACACATACATGTTTTAATTAACATAAATAAAAAACATCTTTAAGTTATTTGAGTATATTATTTCATAAAATCTCTATGTTTGAAACGAAAGATATTATCAGTGAAGACTCTCAGCATCAACAAATTCTGTCCAAGCTCAAAGATATTTTCGTTGAATTGCTGGGAGTCAAGATCTCAAAAATAGATATTCACACTCATTTTCTTGAAATGGGTCTTGATTCTCTGCTCCTGCTACAAATAAAGCGTGCTATTCAAGAACAGCTTGATATTAACGTTCCTTTTCGCTTACTGGTGGAAGATTTCTCAACAATTCATGCTTTAGCAAATCACATAGCTCAACAGCTACCTGCGGAAGAACTCATCACCAAGACGGAACCATCACTAACTGTCAAGGCTTCCAATACACACGAGTTTGAGCAAGAACATAAGAAACCTGCGGGAGGTACAGTTCTCGAACAAGTCATAGCACAGCAGCTTGAGCTAATGTCTAAACAGCTTGAGCTATTGCAAAAAACTAACTCCTATGGGAAAGTTCTACCTTCACCAACAGCTATCCAAGCTACACCTTTTCAGACAAAGGAACAACAAACGACTCAAAATTTAACTAATCATTTTGTAAACTTAGCCTCTACATCCATAAAGACAGAGTTTCAGCAACCACCCACAAATCAGACTATTGAATCACAACAGACTCAAACAGAAGCTCAGCAGCCACCCACAAATCAGACTATTGAATCACAACAGACTCAAACAGAAGCAATAACTCTGTTGAGTCCTCACCAACAGAAACATTTGGATGATTTAATAGCACGGTTTGTTCAACGCACTCAAGAGTCTAAAAGACTTACCCAAGTTTATCGTTCTTACCATGCTAATGGCAGAGCGGTGAGTGGGTTTGTTCCCTCCTTCAAAGAGATGTTGTATCCAATCCACGGACAGCGTGGAGAGGGAGCCAGACTCTGGGATGTTGATGGTAACGAATACGTAGACATTTCAATGGGGTTTGGTGCGCTTTTATTTGGTCATTCGCCATCTTTTGTTATCCAAACTATTCAAGAGCAGATTCAGCAAGGCATATTACATGGTCCACAATCACGTCTTTGCGGTCACGTAGCTAAGTTAATTTGCGAACTGACGGGTGCAGAGCGAGCAGCTTTTTGTAACGATGGCACAGAAGCAGTTATGGGAGCAATACGTCTAGCACGTGCTGCAACAGGACGTTCCAAGATTGCTTTATTTACTGGTTCTTATCACGGAATTTATGATGGGGTATTGGTTAGAGGAGTAACAAGCAATGAAGGAACGCTGCGTTCTATCCCTAAGGCTGTAGGTATTCCATCATACATTGCCGATGATGTCATAGTACTCGAATATGGAAAGCCTGAATCTCTGGAGATTTTAAAAGTTCATACCCACGAGCTGGCAGCAGTTCTGGTTGAGCCGATACAAAGCAGTCGGCCAGATTTGCAACCCAAAGAGTTTCTGCTCCAACTCAGACAACTGACTCAAGCAACAGGAACTGTATTAATTTTCGACGAAGTCATTACAGGCTTTCGGATGCACCCAGGTGGTATTCAGGGATTGTGGGATATTCAAGCAGATTTGACCACCTATGGTAAAGCCGTTGCTGGTGGTATGCCGATTGGGGTTATAGCTGGTAAGGCAGCTTTAATGGATGCACTTGACGGCGGTATGTGGAACTATGGAGATAAGTCTTATCCTCAAGCAGAAGCCACCCTGTTCGCTGGTACCTTTTTCAAGCATCCTTTAGTCATGGCTACTGCCTGGGCTGCACTCAATCATATCAAAAACAGCGGCTCGAAACTACAGGAGGAGTTATCTGAAAAAACAAGAAAATTAGCCGATACTCTTAATAATTACTTTGAGAAAAGGCAAGTACCTATTCAAGTAGTCAATTTTGGTTCACTCTTCCGTTTTATTGCTTCTACTCCTCTCAAGTTTGGTAATTTATTTTTCTACTATCTATTGGAAAAAGGAGTTTATGTCTGGGAAGGACGCACTCTTTATCTATCTACAGCCCATACTGATGAAGATATTGAACATGTCATTCGAGCAGTCAAAGAAAGCGTAGTAGAAATGCAAGAAGGGGAATTTTTACCCCCCTCCCCGAGTTCAACAACTGACAGAGAGTCGATAAAAGTTCCCCTAACAGAAGCACAAAAGGAACTATGGTTTCTAGCACAGATGGGTAACGAAGCCTCCCGCGCTTATAACGAATCCAGAGCTATCCACCTGCGAGGATCTTTCAATTTTTCGGCACTACGTCAGGCTGTTCAGGGAATTATCAATCGTCATGAGGCGTTACGAACTACTTTTGGCCCACAAGGAGATTATCAACTTATTCATTCCTCTGTCATTATAGATATCTCTTTCAGCGACTTTTCTACTTTAGATAAAAGTGAACGTGAAGCTCAACTATCGCAAATTTTAAAACAAGAAGCTCAACAAACTTTCAATCTTGAACAAGGTTCATTACTCTGTTTTCACATAGTAAAACTGGAGAAACAACATCATCTTCTAGTTATTACTAATCATCACATTGTTGCTGATGGTTGGTCGATCACTATCTTGCTACGAGAACTAGCTGCAATTTATTCCGCAGAGTGTCAGGGTATCGCTTACCAACTCCCACAACCGATGCAATTGAGTGAGTATGCTCAATCGCAAGCGCGCCTGCAACAGAGTCCAGAGATGGCAACAGCTGAAGCTTATTGGCTCAAGAAATTTGCGAATTCAGTCCCAGTGTTGGAATTACCAACTGACCGTCCTCGACCATCAGTCAATACATACACTGGTGATCGACAAAGTCTTACACTCGGTACATCCCTATTTAAAAATCTAAAAAGCTTGAGTGTCCAACGTCATACGACTCTGTTTACGACGCTCCTGGCTGGATATATTGCATTGCTACACCGATTAACTGGTCAAGATGACATAGTTGTTGGTATTGCTGCGGCAGGACAATTATCTGTGGGAAGTGAATACCTTGTTGGTCACTGTGTTAACCTATTGCCAGTGCGTACTCAGGTCGTTGGAAACCAAACATTTACGGATTTTTCTACCTCAGTCAAGAAGGTATTGTTGGAAGCCTATGAACATCAAATTTATCCTTTTATTAAGTTAATCAAAAATTTAAATTTACCACGGAACCCAAGCCGAGCGCCCTTACTTACGACAATATTTAATATAGACAAAGCTGGATCTGAGGTAGAGTCTTTGGATCACAAAGTTGAATCGGTGAAAAATCCTACCAGTTCCGCCAAGTATGATATTGCCTTTAATATTGTTGAGACAGGCAGTGACCTTCTAGTAGAGTGTGACTATAGCACTGACCTATTTGACTCCCAAACAATTCAACGCTGGATGGAGCATTTCCGGATATTGTTGGAAGGTATAGTCACCCATCCCGAACAGCGCCTCTCGGATTTACCACTGTTAACAGAAGCACAACAGCATCAATTACTGGTAGATTGGAATAATACGCAGGCTAACTACCCAATGGATCAGTGTATCCATGAGTTATTTGAGGCTCAGGTAGAGCGATCGCCCAACGCCATTGCCGTAGTCTTTGAAAACCAACAGTTGACTTACCAGGAACTTAACCAGCGAGCTAATCAACTGGCGCATCATTTGCGATCGCTCGGAGTAGGACTAGAAGTACTGGTGGGAATTTGCACAGAGCGATCGCTCGATATGGTGATCGGGCTGTTGGGCATCCTCAAGGCAGGTGGCGCTTATGTGCCGCTAGATCCAGCATATCCACAAGAAAGATTAGCTTTTATATTACAGGATGCTCAGATACCTGTGTTGCTGACGCAGCAGCGCTTGATAGATAATTTGCCGAAACATCAGACCAAGGTTGTTTACCTAGACACCGATTGGGGAAGTATCGCCCAACAAAGCCAACACAACCCAATCAGTGAGTGTACAACTGATAACTTAGCTTATATCATCTATACATCTGGCTCAACAGGTCAACCCAAAGGCGTCTTGGTAAATCACGCCAATGTTGTTCGTCTGTTGGCAGCAACACAATCCTGGTATCACTTCAACCAACAGGATGTTTGGACACTGTTCCATTCAATTGCCTTTGATTTCTCAGTTTGGGAACTTTGGGGTGCCCTGCTGTATGGTGGAAAGTTAGTGGTAGTACCTTACTGGTTGAGTCGTTCACCCGAAGATTTTTATAAATTCTTGTCAATGCAGCAAGTGACAGTACTCAACCAGACACCTTCAGCTTTCCGGCAACTTATACAAGCAGAGGAATCGTTGGGAGGTGCTAACAAGTTGAGACTGCGACTGGTCATTTTTGGTGGAGAAGCGTTAGAACTTCAGAGTTTAAAACCTTGGTTTGAGCGCCACGGCGATCAGTTTCCACAGTTAGTCAATATGTACGGCATTACGGAAACAACCGTGCATGTGACATATCGTCCACTGACAATGGCAGACTTAGAAGTTGCCCCAAAAAGTGTTATTGGTCGTCCAATTCCGGACTTGCAAGTTTACTTGTTAGACCAGTATCAACAACTAGTACCGATTGGAGTCAAGGGTGAAATGTACATTGGTGGCGCTGGTGTAGCACGAGGTTATCTAAACCGACCAGAACTAACTGCCCAAAGGTTTGTCCCCGATTCCTTCAGTGATAAACTCAACGTACGCCTTTATAAATCCGGTGATCAGGCACGATACTTGTTTAATGGGGACATTGAATACTTAGGACGCATTGACCATCAGGTTAAAATCCGAGGTTTCCGCATCGAACTTGGAGAAATTGAGGCGATGCTAGCTCAGCACCCAGCGGTACGGGAGACTGTGGTACTCGCTCAGGAAATCCAACCTGATGAGAAGTACTTAGTATCCTATGTCATCCCCAGCAACAAGCAGACACCAACAACCAGTGAACTACGAAACTTCCTTCTGAAGCAGCTGCCTGAGTATATGGTGCCATCGGTCTTTGTGATGCTAGAGGCGCTACCGCTAACGCCTAACGGCAAGGTTGATCTGCGATCGCTACCTGCACCGGAAGCTCTTCGCCCAGAGTTGGAAGTTGCTTATGTGATGCCTCAAACTGAGCTAGAACAAACAATTGCTACTATTTGGCAAAAGGCTCTTAATATTGAAAACATAGGGATTCATGATAATTTCTTTGAACTCGGCGGTCATTCATTGCTTATGGTTAAGGTTCATAGCCAATTGCGTGAAACATTCAAAGTCGACGTATCAATACTTGAAATGTTTAGATATCCAACCATAAGCTCCCTAGCAGAGTACTTAAGTGCATTAAAAAATCAAACAACATCATCTTCATATAAAACTAATATTCAAACTGAAAATATTGAAGCAGGTAAGGCTCAACAAAGGAAACGTCTTCAAAAATTGAAGTCAATCGTCAATAAGAAAGAGGTCAACGAGTCATGAATTATCCTATAGCATCTCCTACTATCAATGGCTCAGAAATAGCAATTATTGGCATGGCAGGACGTTTTCCTGGAGCAAAAAATGTTGAAGAATTTTGGCAAAACCTGCAAATCGGTGTAGAATCTATTTCTTTCTTCACCGATGAAGAACTGTTATCTTCTGGAATAGAAAAAGCTGTGCTGAGTGACCCTAACTATGTCAAAGCACGGGCTGTATTAGAAGATGTAGAATTATTTGATGCTTCCTTCTTTGGCTTTAATCCTAGAGAAGCAGAAGTTACCGATCCACAACAACGTCTCTTTTTAGAATCTGCTTGGCAAGCTATTGAAAATGCTGGCTACAATTCTGAAACTTACGAGAAACAGATTGGTGTTTACGCTGGAACCAGCATAAACAGCTATTTTTTCAACCTTTATTCAAATCAAAATCTTATAAATTCTGTTGATAGTTTCCAACTTTTGATTGGAAGTGATAAAGATTTCTTGACTACACGCGTTTCTTACAAACTTAACCTAACTGGACCAAGTTATACAGTTCAAACTGCCTGTTCAACTTCATTAGTTGCTGTCCACTTAGCTTGCCAAAGTTTGCTCAATGGTGAATGTGATATGGCTTTGGCTGGTGGTGTTTCAATCTCTGCATCACGAAAAATTGGCTATTTTTATAAAGATGGGGCAATTGGATCAAAAGACGGACACTGTCGCGCCTTTGATGCTAAGGCACAGGGAACTGTTAGCGGCGAAGGTGTAGGTATAGTGGTTTTGAAGAGATTAGAAGATGCTCTAGCAGATGGAGATTTCATCCATGCTGTCATCAAAGGTTCTGCTATCAATAACGATGGATCTTTCAAGGTTAGCTACACAGCACCTCGTATAGATACTCAAGCCAAGGTGATTAGAACCGCTCAAGTTGTTGCTGAGGTTGAACCTGAAACGATTACTTATATTGAGGCTCACGGGACAGGAACATCTTTGGGGGACCCGATTGAAATTGCTGCACTGACACAAGCTTTTCGCACCAGTACTGAGAAAAAGGGCTTCTGTGCGATCGGTTCAGTCAAAACAAACATCGGGCATTTGGACGCTGCGGCTGGGGTTACTGGTTTGATTAAAACAGTCCTAGCTCTCAAGCATAAACAAATACCACCCAGCTTACACTTTGAAGAACCCAATCCCCAAATTGATTTTGCCAACAGTCCTTTTTACGTTAATACTATACTTTCCGAATGGAAAACAAACGGCACCCCCCGACGTGCAGGTGTCAGTTCCTTTGGGATTGGTGGGACGAATGCCCATGTGATTCTCGAAGAAGCCCCAGCTATTGAAACCTCTGCTACTTCTGGTGCTTGGCAGTTGTTGCTGCTTTCAGCTAAGACGAGTACTGCTTTAGAAACTGCTACAACTAATCTAACAACTCACCTCCAGCAGCATCCTGATTTAAACCTCGCCGATGTTGCTTACACTCAGAGTGTTGGTCGTCGAGCTTTCGACCATCGCCGGATGGTAGTGTGCCGAGACATTAACGATGCAGTGAAGGCGCTTTCTACTATAGATCCACAACGAGTGTTCACTCACCACCAGCAGCCTTCCAATCGTCCTGTCGTTTTTATGTTTTCCGGTCAGGGAACACAGTACGTGAATATGGGTAGGGAACTCTACCAAAGTGAGCCAACCTTTACTCAAGCAGTTGATAACTGCTGTGAACTGCTCAAACCCCATCTAGGTCTTGATCTACGCCATGTACTGTATCCCAATGAAGCACACAAAGATCTGGCAACAGAGCAACTACAACAAACTTTTGTTGCTCAGCCAGCGCTGTTTACCATTGAGTACGCCCTAGCTCAGTTGTGGATGGCATGGGGTGTACATCCCGAGACGATGATTGGTCACAGTATAGGAGAGTACGTAGCTGCCACTTTAGCTGGAGTTTTCTCACTTGAAGATGCTTTAGCGCTGGTCGCAACCCGAGGACAACTCATGCAGCAACTCCCCACTGGGGAAATGCTCTCTGTTCAACTTCCCGAACAAGAGGTACAACCTCTGTTGGGAACGGAAATGTCTTTAGCGGCAAGCAATGGACCTGGATCTTGTGTGGTTTCTGGTCCAACCTGGGCGATAGAACGATTGCATCAAAAGCTACAAGATAAAGGTGTTGGCTGTCGGCGGCTGCATACATCCCATGCCTTTCATTCCCAAATGATGGAGCCAATTCTTGAGCCATTCTCTCATTCGTTACAAAAAGTCACACTAAATCCCCCTAAAATTCCATTTGTGTCTAATGTAAGTGGCACTTGGATCACCGCAGCCGAAGCAACAGACCCCAAATATTGGGTAAAGCATCTAAGGCAAACTGTGCGCTTTAGCTCAGGGATAGCTGAGTTGATCAAGACACATGAGCGCATCCTGCTAGAGATTGGCCCTGGACGGACTCTGAGCACTTTTGCCAAGCAGCATCATGTGGATGAACTGGTGGTACTGACCTCGATCCGCCATCCGCAGGAACAACACTCAGATGTAGCATTTTTACTCAATACTTTGGGTCGGCTCTGGCTTTTTGGTGTGAAAGTAGATTGGTCTGGTTTTTATGCCAATGAGCAACGCCATCATATCCCCTTGCCGACTTATCCCTTTGAGCGCCAGCGTTACTGGATTGAAGCACAAAAACAAGCACTTTTAGGGGGACAGTTGCAGCCAAAACCAACAGCAACCCAGTTGTGGAAATCTCTGGTAGAAGCTGGTGGGATACAGGCTTGTGCTAGCATCACGTCACTTGACGAACAAACTTATTTGGCAAATAAGCAGTCGTTGGATAATTTATGCACTGCCTACATCAACCTTGCCTTAAGCAATAATGGTGCTTTTAGCAATTCCAACGATCAGTATTCTTTAGAAGAATTGTTTGAACGATATCATATCATTCCTCGATATAGGCAATTGCTGTGTCGCTGGCTGGATGTATTAGTAGAGCAAGGTCACCTACAGCAAAAGGAGGATTTATATACAAACCTTGTACCCTGTTCAACAGACTATCTCAATGCTCTGGTAGAAGAAGTTAAAATCAGATGGGTAGATAGACCTCATATTTTAAATCTCGTCACCGAATGTGGCGAAAATCTGCCATCAGTGCTATGTGGTGAACAAGAACCGTTGGGATTGTACTTTTCTGCCGCAGAAAAAACAGCAGGAAGTTCAAGTCAAGAATTGCTGTTGGATAGATACTTTAAAGGAATCATACGAGCAAGCATGGAACAGGTGGTGAAGTTATTGCCACCACACGTAAACTTAAGAATTTTGGAAATCGGTGGTGGAAATGGTATTGCCACGACAGAATTGCTCAAAGTGTTGCCGCCGAAACAAACAAAATATACTTTTACTGACGTGGGTGGCTGGTTCTTGAACCGCGCTCAAGAGAAATTTAGCGCCTATCCATTTGTAGAATATCGTTTCCTAGACATTCAGAAACCTCCAATTGAGCAAGGGTACTCTAACCACAGCGTTGATGTAGTGGTAGCAGTCAATGTATTACACGTAACCCAGAACATGGGAGAAACCCTTGAGCATGTTCGCTCTTTGTTGGCTCCTGGAGGTTTTCTGCTACTTTGGGAGATAACTGAACCTCAATTAGAATTTGACATCACCGATGGTTTGCTTATGAATCCGGTAGAGGATGAAGGACGCAGCCGAGGTAATCCATTTTTGTCAAAGGAACAGTGGCAGCAAGCGCTACAAAATCATGGGTTTGTTGAAGTGGCGGTTTTGTCGAACACTGAAGCTTTCGAGCATCATGTCTTCGTAGCTCAAGCTTCAGCATCGGCAGATTTATCGGCACCTGCAGCTTTTACCATGTTGCTTGAGCCAAAAAATGCTGACCAAATACGTCAAGTTTCATTAGACAAAAAGTCTGACATTGCCGATTGGTTCTACATCCCATCCTGGAAACGCTCTATGCCGCCGCAGCCTCTGAAATCTGCGGTTGAAACAACTCAGTCGGACTGCTGGTTAGTGTTTGTCGATGAGTGCGGCTTGGGTGAAACAATGGTGAAGCGACTGGCACATTCGGGTCAGGATGTTATTAGCGTCAAAGTCGGCGAGCAATTTAGTAGCCAAAAAGAATCTTTTAAATATACATATACAATTAACCCTCAACAACGGGATGACTACGACGCCCTACTTCAAGAACTTCGCGCACAGGGCAAGACCCCAAAAACAATTGTTCATTTATGGAGTGTTACGCAGGATAGTCACCCCGAATCAGCAATTGAGTCTTTGGATAAGGCTGAAGCTTTGGGCTTCTACAGTCTGCTGTTTCTCGCCCAAGCACTTGGGGAAAATAATCAGACAGATTCCGTTGAAATTGGAATTGTGTCTAACAATATGCAGGAAGTGACAGGTTCAGAGGTGCTTTGCCCAGAGAAAGCATTAGTTCTCGGACCTGTTAAGGTGATTCCCCAAGAGTACCCGAATATAACCTGTCGCAGCATTGATGTGGTGATTCCCGCATCATATAGTCGGCAAGAGGAGCAACTTATAGAAGTGCTGCTAGCGGAACTTATAAGCCAAACATCTAACCAAGTTATAGCTTACCGTGGTACTCATCGCTGGGTGCAAGACTTTCAACCTGTCCAATTGGAAAGAGCTTCTGAAGATAAACCCCGATTAAGAAAACAAGGAGTATATCTAATCATAGGTGGATTAGGAGGTGTTGGTCTGGCGAAGGCCGAATATCTGGCACAAACAGTACAGGCAAAACTAGTATTGATAGGGCGATCGCCTTTTCCTGACCGAGACGAATGGTCACAATGGTTATCCACTCATGATCAGCACGATAGCGTCAGCCTTAAGATTCAGAAATTGCAAGCACTTGAGGCGTTGGGTGCCCAGATTATGGTAGTCAGCGCCGATGTTGCCAACCTGGAGCAAATGTCTGTAGTACTCAAACAAGTCAATCACCAATTTGGTCAGATCCACGGGGTGGTCCATGCCGCTGGAGTTTACGGGGGAGGCATGATTCAATTAACAACAAAAGAAGCCGCAGCCAGTGCTTTAGCGCCAAAAGTGAGGGGAACACGAGTACTAGAAACTGTTTTCAAAGATACAGAACTGGACTTCTTTGTCATGTGTTCATCACTTTCTTCATTTCAGGGTACACCGGGGATGATGGATTATACGGCTGAAAACGCCTTCCTTGATGCCTTCGCTCACTACAGCGCTTCTCAAAATGGCACTTTGACTAAATCTATAAACTGGGACAGATGGAATAGTTTAGGTATGGCAGCTGCCGTTGAAGCACGGCATAAGCAAATAACAGGGGAAGATCTGACAGCAGGAATGACCTATGAAGAAGGCATTGAGGCGTTTAGACGTATTCTGCACAATAGTACAGTGCCTCAGCTAATAGTATCAACACAAGATTTTCAGGCTAAGATTCAGCCGAAGAAATCTATCAAGTCTTTGGAAGAGCAATTAGCGCAGGTGAGTCGAGCGAAATCAACTCACAAGCGCCCTAATCTGGCAAATGCTTATGTTGCTCCTCGTAACGAGGTGGAACGCACTCTAGTTGATATTTGGCAACAACTTTTAGGTATTGAACTCTTAGGCATTCATGACAACTTTTTTGAGTTGGGAGGAGACTCTTTGTTTGCCACTCAGCTTGTTTCTCAGCTATGTAAAACTTTCCAGATAGAATTGCCTTATAAGAATTTCTTCGATTCACCTACTGTAGCTGAACTGGCTGAGGTTATTGTACAAAAATTGGCTCAGCAGACTGATGACGAAGCACTGGCTCAAGCCTTAGCGGACATTGAGCAACTATCGGAGGATGAGGTACTTACAATACTTGCCTCGCAAGAATAGTAGTTAATTGAAATAGGGAATTGAAAACTTCATAATCCATGTACAGCAAAAAAAAGATAAAATCATGACTTCTTTGTACGGCGTAAAAGGAAAAAAATACTTAGCTACTTTGCTAATCTGCCAATTAGGTCTTCTATTATTTGGATTTTTATCTATCTTGCTATTCGTTCTTAAAATTGATGGTATTTGGGATATCTCATATACATTTATCAGTCTTCCCTTATTTTTTTTATATGGAATATTAGCTTTGAATTTCGGATTGTTTTGGCAAGGTTTCTCAGAAATAATCTTTAATATTAGCACTTCAAGCAAGATAATTTTCCAGCGCTACTTTATTATACCAGTGTTTGCCTTGTGCTTGCTTGGAGCTTACGCGACTCACGCCCTGCTACTATTTCATCCAGTCAATAACAATTTTGTAGTTACTTTTGCTCCTTTATTCTTGGCTGGGGTTTTAGGAATATTTGCGACATCACTTGTTATGTTCAAAGTTTTCTGGGAAATAAAAAAGGACGAAGAAACTTATATTTGGAGTAAAAGACAACTTGCCAAATTTAAGGAAAATTTTGGTTCAGAGGCTATCAGACGAATTGAGCTTTCAACTGACATGGCTTATGGCATAGCAGACACCAATGCACTCACTGCTCAACAAGGCTTTGTAGTAACGGGGCTTACATCCAAACCGTGGTATGAGATAATTGATATACCCAAGTTGAAAATGCTAGAAGACAGCTATGAAATAATTCGACAAGAAACTCTTCTAGCTATAAAAGATAAAAAGTTGCGAAAACCATATTATGTCTTTGGTGTCAGTCCAGATGGATGGGATTGGATTGAGCTATTGAATGCAGGCAAGAAAGTAGAGAAAAATATTATACATTTTCCCCAGACACTAAAGTTAATAGAAAATCTCTCAAGTCATATAAGATTTGTACATGTACAACTGTCGTTTTTAGAACCAGGGAAAGTTATTAAACCTCATCGCTCTGAGGTAAGTTACTATTTAAGCAGTCACCTCGGTCTTGTCATTCCTGAAAAATGCGGTATTAGCGTTGCTGGTGATTCTCGTACTTGGCAAGAAGGCAAGTGTATCATCTTTGACGATAGCTATGAACATGCAGCATGGAATTATAGTGATTCTTTGAGAATTGTTCTGTTTTTGATATTTTATCACCCTGAATTGACAGATGTTGAGATGGACTTTTTACATCTGCTGGAATTTGGCGATTGTTCTGACGAAATTGTCATTTCGTCAGAACACAGAGCTTCACACAAAGATGACACGCAAAAAAAAGTGGTCTAAAAGATGAGATAGCAGGGGGTTCAAAATGAGTGATCTTTCCCAAAAAATTGCTGCTCTTTCCCCAGAGAGACTTAAACTTCTTGCACAACGGCTAAGCAAGAAACAAGGGGACATCGTCTCACAAACACAAATAAAATGCCAAAGTCGCGAAACCAACTCATTTCCCCTATCCTTTGCCCAGCAGCGCCTGTGGTTCCTCAACCAGTTGCAGCCCGGTCATAGCGCCTACAACATCTTCCAGTCCATGCGCCTGACAGGATGGCTAAATGTGGCGGCGCTAGAGAAAAGCTTCAACGAAGTCATCAGGCGTCACGAAATCTTAAGAACCACATTCACTACAGTGGATGGACAAGCAATACAAGTTATTGCTCCTAGCCTGACTTTCAGACTACCAGTGATAGACTTGCAAGAACTGCCCATAGACTTGAGGGAAGCTGAGGTTCTGCGACTGGCTCATGAAGAAGCTCAACACTCCTTCAACTTAGCCAAAGGTCCCTTACTCAGAGTTACTCTACTGCGGCAAACTGAGACAGATCATGCGTTACTGTTGACAATGCATCACATCATCTCTGACGGCTGGTCAATAGGCGTGCTTATTGGTGAGATCGCAGTTCTTTACGAAGCTTTATCCAGCGGAAAACCTAGCCTTAGGCACGCTACGCTAACAGCGCTTCCTGAACTATCCATCCAGTATGCAGATTTTGCAGTTTGGCAGCGACAATGGTTACAAGGAGAGCAACTAGAAACTCAACTTGCTTACTGGAAGCAGCAACTGGGTGGTAAACTACCTGTACTGGAACTCCCCACTGACCGTCCCCGACCAGCAATTCAGACTTTCTCAGGAGCAAGAGAATCTCTGACGTTACCCAAAACCTTATCCGAGAAGCTTAAGGCTCTGAATCAACGCCAAGGTATTACGCTATTTATGATACTGCTTGCAGCGTTTGGGACTTTGCTTTTCTGGTACACAGGGCAAGAAGATATCGTCGTGGGTACTGATATCGCCAACCGCAACCAAGCTGAGACAAAGGAATTAATCGGGTTCTTTGCCAACCAACTGGTGTTGCGTACGGATTTATCGGGAAATCCTACTTTTCTAAAGTTGTTGGAACGAGTGCGCGAAATGACCCTGGAAGCTTATGCTCACCAAGATCTGCCCTTTGATAAGCTGGTAGATGCTCTGAATCCGAAACGGGAGTTGAACCGCTCACCGTTGTTTCAAGTCAAGCTAGTTTTGGAAAATACCCAAACTCCATCCTTGAAGCTTCCAGATCTGACTATAAGCCCCCTAAAGGTCGAAAACAAAACAGTACAGTTTGACTTGCTCCTAGAGCTTAACGAGACAGAGCAAGGACTCTTTGGTATATGGGAATATAATACTGATCTATTTGACACTGCCACTATTGTCCAGATGTCGAGAAATTTTGAAGCGCTTTTAGGCAAGATTGCGACACATCCAGAAGCCAAGTTGAGTGAGTTAAAAACAATTCTTTCTGAAGCAGACAAGCAGCAGAACCTTGCTCAAGAGCAAACCTATGAAAGCACTATACAGAAAAAATTAAGAAACGTTAAACGTAGAGCTAATAGCAGATTATAAGCAGAAGGAAATACAAATCATGACAAAAATTGAATCTCTAGCTTCTGTAAGACGTAAAGCTGTCAACATATCCCAAGAAGACTTAATAAAAACAGAGTTTCTCCAGCCAGGAACCAACTTTCCTTTGGTGATAAAGCCTTGCATAAAAGGTGTGAATCTGCAAGACTGGGCTAAGAACAATCGGGATTTTTTGAAAACCGAATTATTAAAATATGGAGCCATACTTTTTCGGGATTTCAAAGTCAAATCATTAGAGGAATTTGAGCAAATAATCGCAGCTATTTGTGGAGAAGCAATGGAGTATCGTTATCGGGCATCTCCACGAACCCAAGTAGGTGGTAGAATTTACACTTCAACTGACTACCCTGCCGAACAAAGTATCTTTCCTCACAATGAACACGCTTATTCTCCTACTTTTCCATTGAAAATATTTTTCTTTTGTTTAACTCCAGCGCAGTCAGGAGGAGAAACTCCAATTGGTGGTTGTCGAAAAGTGTTTGAGCGTATTGATCAAACCATACGCGATCGCTTTATCGAAAAGAAGGTGATGTATATGCGTAACTTTGGCGATGGATTTGGTCTTCCTTGGCAAACTGTATTTCAAACAACAGACAAAACAAAGGTAAAGGAATATTGCCAAAGCAACGGAATTGAGGTTGAATGGAAACAAGGCGATCGCTTAAGAACTAGACAAGTTGGACCAGCTATTATCAAGCATCCCCAAACGGGTGAAATGGTCTGGTTCAATCACGCCACTTTTTTCCATGTTTCCACATTGGAAGCGACAATACGCGATTCGTTGTTGACAAATTTAAAAGAAGAAGACTTACCAACTAACACATATTACGGGGATGGATCTCCAATTGAGCCATCAGTCTTAGCCCATTTGAGAGAAGCTTATCAACAGGAAATGGTCACCTTTTCCTGGCAAAAAGGAGATGTATTGATGCTGGACAATATGTTATCAATACATGCTCGCAAGCCATTTGTCGCTCCAAGAAAAATTTTAGTAGGAATGGCTGAACCATATAGTCCCCAAAGCATTTAATTGACACAGAGGTATAAATATGCAAGCAGAAAGTATGGAGGGGTTTCAACTTTCACCTCAGCAAGAGCATTTATGGTTACTGCAACAAATTGATAAAAGTGAAGCTTATCGTAGTAATTGTGCAATTTTAATTGAAGGTCATGTCAAGATAAATAATTTAGAATTGGCATTACAAGATATTGTCGCTCGCCATGAGATACTCCGTACCTGTTTTCCTTGTCTACCTGGGATGACTCTTCCAGTGCAGGTTATTACAAACCGCAAATTAAAATTAGACACTAAGCACAATCTTTGTAGTTTGAGTCCTCAACAAAAAGAAGCTAAGATTGAGGCAATATTTCAGCAATTTAACCAGCTGCCTTTTGACTATGAACAAGGTTCAATTTTACAAACATCCCTTATAAGTTTATCGCCAGAGAAACATCTGTTGTTTATTGGTTTGCCTGCTCTTTGCGGAGATAATGCAAGTCTGGATAATCTGGTACAAAAAATTGCTATTTTTTATTCCAAGGAATCGCCAGATGAACTATCTGAAGAACCACTACAATACGCAGATTTTTCGGAATGGCAAAATCAAATACTTGAGGCAGAAGAAACGGCAGTAGGAAGAAAGTATTGGAGTAAACAAGATTATTCGGATTTGAGAAAGTTCCAACTTCCTTTTGAAAACTCTCTTTCGGAAAAACAAAAATTTGAACCTAAATTAGTAAGTTCAAGAATTGCACCTGAACTCATAGAAAAAATTGAAGTATTAGCCCATAAGTATAATACATCTGCTTCTATATTTTATTTAACTTGCTGGTTGATTCTGCTTTGGCGGCTGATTGGACAATCCCAGATGATAGTTGGTAAAGCTGTTGATGGCAGAAAATATGATGAACTAAAAAAAGCATTAGGGCTGTTCGCTAAATACTTACCACTTCATTGTGATTTACAAGAGAATTTACGGTTTCGTCAAATTATACAGGAAATTCATGAATCTGTAGAATCTATCTACAAATGGCAGGAGGGTTTTACTTGGGAACAAATATCATCGGATACCAAATCAGATAATTTGCCTTTTTTCCCTTTTTGCTTTGATTTTGAGTCAGAAGAACCAAAGTATTTTGCAGATAATATCGCATTTTCAATTTACAAGCGTTACACCTGCATTGAGCGTTTCAAAATAAAGCTCTCTTGTCGGGAAAGAGATGATTTCCTAATTACAGAATTTTCTTATGATTCTAACCTGTTTTGTGCAAAGGATATTGAAAGTTTAGCAGAGCAATTTCACAAGTTAGTAGAAAGTGTTGTAAATCATCCAGAAGCTGCGATTAGTGAATTAGAAATTTTAAGCGATCGCCACCTCCATCAACTTCTCGTCGAGTTTAATCAAACACAAGCTGACTACCCACAAGACAAGTGTATTCACCGTTTATTTGAAGAACAAGCAGAACGTACACCAAACAATATTGCGGTTACATTTTTTGACGAAAAACTCACCTACCATGAGCTAAACACTCGTGCCAACAAAATAGCTCACTACTTGCAACGGCTAGGAGTTGGAGCAGATGTACTGGTGGGAATTTGTGTTGAGCGAAGCCTTGAAATGATTGTTGGTATCCTTGGCATTCTCAAAGCTGGCGGAGCTTATGTACCACTCGACCCAGCTTATCCTAAAGAGCGCTTAGCCTTTATATTAGAAGATACTCAAACATCAGTATTATTAACTCAGCAGCGATTACAGGAAAGTTTACCTGCTCACAACGCCCAAACGATTTGCTTGGACACAGATTGGGAAACAATTGCTCAAGAAAGTGAGGAAAATCCCGCTCTCAAAACGTGTCCTGAAAACTTGGCTTATGTCATCTACACTTCCGGTTCTACAGGCAAACCTAAGGGAGTGCAGATTGCACATCAAAACCTAGTTCATTCAACGACTGCTCGTACTACTTATTACCAAGAAACAGTTACCAGCTTCTTATTGCTTTCTTCGTTTGCTTTTGATAGTTCTGTTGCGGGTATTTTTTGGACACTTTGCTCTGGAGGAACTCTTTGTCTTCCCCAAGAAGGCTTACAACTGGAGATACCAAAACTGGTAGAGTTAATCGCCCAAAATCATGTCTCCCATCTATTAAGCCTTCCTTCTCTGTATGCTCTCCTATTGGAGGAGACAAAAGCCGAGCAGTTAACATCACTTCGTACCGTGATTGTTGCGGGTGAGTCTTGTCCAACAGAGTTGGTGCAACGTCACTACCAATTGTTGTCAGAAACATCTCTGTTTAATGAGTATGGACCAACAGAAGCAACAGTGTGGAGTAGTGTATATCACTGCCCTTCGGGGAGAACCTCCGGTTCCGCTTCGCTAACGCAGTCGCCTAGGTCGGGAAACCCTCCTTCAGCGCTGTCTCACCATTCTCAACAAACTAGAAAGCAAGTCTCGATTGGTTCCCCCATTACCAATACGCAAATCTATATACTAGACTCTCATTTGCGTCCTGTCCCCATTGGCGTTATCGGCGAAGTCTATATCAGTGGTGATGGCTTGGCTAGAGGTTATCTCAATCAGCCTGCTGTAACTAGCGAAAAGTTTATTCCTAATCCCTTTGGCGATGCTCGCCCAGGAATGCGCCTGTACAAAACGGGAGATTCAGCTTGTTATCTGAGCGATGGAAACATTGAATTTCTTGGCAGGCTTGATCACCAGGTTAAAATCCGGGGTTACCGTATTGAATTGGGAGAGATTGAGGCGGTACTGAGTCAACACCCACAGGTACAGGAAGTTGTAGTTCAAGCTCGCAAGGATGAACTTAAAGATATGCAAGTTGTGGCATATCTTGTTGCCAACCAGCAGAGCGCTCCTTTCCAGAGCGAACTTCGGCGCTATTTGTTAGATAAGTTGCCTGAATACATGGTACCATCAGCCTTTGTTCTGCTGAAGGAAATGCCACTGTTGCCCAATGGCAAAATAGATCGCCGGGTACTACCTGAGCAGCCACAGCTTGATCTGGAAGAAAACTTTGTCGCTCCTGAAACGGAACTTGAGCAAACTATTGCAATAATTTGGCAAGAGGTGCTTCAGATTAAGAAAGTCGGTATTCATCACAATTTCTTTGATCTCGGCGGTCATTCATTGCTGATGGTTCAGGTACATAGCAAACTGTATCAAACTCTTAACAGAGATATATCAATTGTAGAAATGTTTCAATATCCAACTATTAGCACGTTGGCGAAACATTTCAGTCAACAATTAGAAGAAAAGACTTCTTTTCAACCAAGCCATGAGTTAGTTGAAACTCGTAGAGAATCGAAGAAGCAACAAAGGCAACTCCGACAAAAACATCGGGAAACCAATCAGTAGCAGGAGGCTTTCTATGAATAACTCAGATGCATTTGATTGCCCCGATGAAATAGCGATCGTTGGCATGACTGGCCGTTTTCCTGGAGCGAAAAATATTGAACAGTTTTGGCAGAATCTGCGAGATGGTGTAGAGTCAATTTCTTTTTTCAGTGATGAAGAACTCTTATCTTCTGGAATTGACCCTGATAGGTTGAGTCAACCTCAGTATGTAAAAGCAGGGGCTGTATTAGAAGATATTGAATTATTTGACGCTTCATTCTTTGACTTTTCTCCGAAAGAAGCCCAAATCACTGACCCCCAACATCGTTTATTCCTGGAGTGTGCTTGGGAGGCTCTTGAAGAAGCTGGCTACGACTCCCTAACATATACAGGTCGGATTGGTGTTTACGCTGGTGTCAGTTTAAGTACTTACTTTTTATCAAATATTTATACAAAACCCGAAATTATAGAATCAGTGGGCAGTTACCGAACTTCGATTGGAAATAGTAAAGATTTCCTGCCCACGTATGTGTCATATAAATTAAACCTCACCGGACCAAGCATTAATGTCCAAACTGCCTGCTCCACTTCATTAGTTGCCGTTCATTTAGCTTGCCAAAGCTTACTGAATGGTGAAAGTGACATTGCTCTGGCTGGTGGTGTTTCGATCCAAGTGCCACACAAAGCAGGTTATCGCTATCAGGAAGGGGGAATTATGTCTCCCGACGGACATTGCCGTGCTTTTGATGCCAAAGCACAAGGAACTATTAGCGGTAACGGTGTTGGTATTATTATTCTAAAGCGATTAGAAGATGCTTTAACAGATAGAGATTATATTCATGCTATTATTAAAGGCTCAGCTATTAATAACGACGGTTCTTTAAAAGTTGGCTACACAGCTCCCAGTGTAGATGGGCAAGCGAAAGTGATTGCCGAGGCTCTTGCAATGGCTGGGGTCGAACCTTCGACGATTAGCTATATAGAGACTCATGGCACGGGAACAATTTTAGGTGATCCGATTGAAATTGCAGCACTGACACAAGCTTTTCGCACCACAGATAAAAAGAACTTTTGTGGCATCGGTTCAGTAAAAACTAATATCGGACACCTGGATGCTGCGGCTGGTGTTGCGGGTTTGATCAAAGCGGTTCTCGCACTTAAACACACACAAGTACCACCTAGCTTGCATTTCGAGCAGCCTAATCCCAAAATTGACTTTGCTAACAGTCCCTTCTACGTCAATTCCACGCTTTTGGAATGGAACACGAATGGAACCCCCCGCCGTGCCGGAGTTAGTTCCTTTGGTATTGGTGGAACCAATGCTCATGTCATTCTTGAAGAAGCCCCAGTTGCCGAACCCTCAATTTCTTCTCGTCCCTGGCAGTTATTAGTACTCTCTGCCAAAACAGCATCAGCACTGGAGACTGCCACTGCAAATTTAGTTCAACATCTCAAGCAGCATCCTGATCTTAACCTCGCTGATGTCGCTTACACCCAGTGTGTGGGTCGTCGAGCTTTTGACCATCGCCGGACAGTGGTTTGCCAAAATCTTGACGATGCAGTAAAAGTTCTAGAACCCCCAGATCCACAACGGGTTTTTACCCACTACACCGAACCCTGTGCGCGGCAGGTTGCATTTATGTTTCCTGGACAAGGTGCCCAGTATGTGGACATGGGTAAACAGTTGTACGAAACTGAGCCAATTTTCACTGAACAGATTGATGAGTGTTCGTACCTTCTCAAATCTTACCTGGGGTTAGACCTGCGTACGTTACTGTATCCGGATGTGCAACAAAAAGAAGCTGCAGCACAGGAGTTGAAGCAGACTCATCTTACTCAGCCAGCACTATTTATAATAGAGTACGCCTTGGCTCAATTGTGGATGACTTGGGGTATACGTCCTTCTGCAATGATTGGTCATAGCATAGGAGAATATGTTGCTGCTTGCTTAGCTGGGGTGTTTTCTTTAGAAGACGCCTTGCTGCTGGTAGCGACTCGTGGGCGACTGATACAGCAACTTCCTTCGGGGACAATGCTAGCAATACCACTATCTCAGAAAGAAATCCAACCCCTGCTACACGAGAAACTCTCCTTAGCTGCAATCAACGGACCAGATCTGTGTGTGGTTTCTGGAGTGGAAGAAGCAGTTGATGACTTACAAAAACAATTGACCGACCAAGGTGTGGACTGTCGCCGTCTGCATACTTCCCATGCCTTTCATTCCCAAATGATGGACTCAATTCTAGAGCCATTCAAGCAGCTGGTCAGCAAAATCAGCCTTAATTCTCCAAAAATTCCTTTTGTATCTAACGTCACTGGTACTTGGATAACCGCAGCACAAGCAACAGACCCGAAATACTGGGCAAGACATTTACGACAAACAGTACGCTTTAGCGAGGGAATCGCCGAATTGCTGCAACAGCCGGAGCAAATTCTCTTGGAGGTTGGTCCTGGGAAGACATTAAGTACCTTGGCTAACAAGCAAAAAGCGTCTGAACAAGTAGTTCTTTCTTCACTAAGACATCCACAGAACCAACAATCAGATGTGGCGTTTTTACTAAATACGTTGGGCAGACTTTGGCTAGAGGGAATAAATGTTGATTGGTCAGAATTTTATGCCCACGAGCAACGTCATCGTATCCCCTTGCCAACATATCCTTTCGAGCGAAAAAGATACTGGATTGAGCCTATCTTAGCTAATGATGACAATCCATCGGCTAAAAAGGAAATTTCTGTGTCTCAACCAGAAAATGTCATCACCAACTCACAGCCACCATCATCAATCAAAACTCCAGATACACAAGTAGTCAACCAAAAACAGGAGAAACCTGTAGCAAATACAGCTATTGAACAGATCATTTCCCAGCATCTTCAGGTGATGTCTAAACTGGTAGACTTATTATCACAGGGAAGTTTACCCAAGGAAGTTTTGCCTTCATTGGAAGCTATCCAATCTTCTCCTCTCCATCAAAATGGGCAAATTGCTCAAACCTCAACCAATGCCTCTGGGTTTGGTGTAAATCAGTCTACAAATTTTTCCTCTACATCTACTAGGGCAGAATCTGAGCAACAGCCCAAAGACCGGAAAATGGATTTTACACCCAAAGCTGCTTCTCAACAGATCGAGAAAGAATCGATGATGTTGAGTCCCCATCAGCATAAACATCTAGATGCTTTAATTGCGCGTTTTGTCAAGCGTACCCAAGAATCCAAACGACTCACCCAAGCTTACCGTTCTTGCCATGCCAATAGCAGGGCAGTATCAGGGTTTTTTCCGTTTATTAAGGAGATGATATATCCAATCCACGCAGAGCGTGGAGAGGGTGCTAGACTCTGGGATGTAGATGGCAATGAATACGTAGACATTTCAATGGGGTTTGGTACGCTTTTATTTGGTCATTCGCCATCTTTTGTTATTGAAGCGATCCAGCAGCAGAGCAAGCAAGGCATACTAAATGGTCCACAATCGCGTCTTTCCGGTCAATTAGCTGAGTTAATTTGCGAGTTGACGGGTGCGGAACGGACGGCTTTTTGTAATGATGGCACAGAAGCAGTAATGGGAGCCATACGCATAGCGCGTTCTGTGACAGGACGCTCAAAAATTGCTTTATTTGCTGGTTCTTATCACGGTGGTTCTGACGGAGTTTTAGTCAAAGGAGTAACAACCAACGACGGAACACTGCGTTCTGTCCCAATGACTTCAGGTCTTCCATCATACTTGGCTGAGGACGTGATGGTGTTGGAGTATGGTACTCTTGAATCTCTGAATATTCTTAAAGACCATGCTCATAACTTAGCAGCGATTTTAGTTGAGCCGATACAAAGCAGTCGCCCAGATTTGCAGCCCAAAGAATTTCTCTTTGAGTTAAGACAATTAACTCAAGAAACTGGAACTGTTTTAATTTTTGATGAAGTGGTTACTGGCTTTCGGATGCACCCAGGCGGTATCCAGGCTTTATGGGGTATTCAAGCAGATATCACAACCTACGGTAAAGCTGTTGCTGCTGGCATACCTATTGGGGTAGTAGCTGGCAAAGCTGTTTTCATGGATGCATTGGACGGAGGTATGTGGAACTATGAAGATGAATCTTATCCCCAGGTGAAAACAACTTTTTTCGCTGGTACTTTTTTCAAGCATCCTCTCGTCATGGCTGTCGCCTGGGCTGCACTCAATCATATCAAGAACAGCGGTTCCAAACTTCAAGAAAAGTTAAATCAACGGACAGCGCAACTAGTCGATACTCTTAATAGTTACTTTCAACAAAAGCAAGTACCAATTAAAGTCGTTAATTTTGGCTCTCTCTTCCGTTTTAATTGCCAGACTCAACTTAGTAATTTGCTTTTTTATCACTTGCTTGAAAAAGGGATTTATGTCTGGGAAGGACGCACCCTTTATCTATCGACAGCTCATACTGATGAAGATATTGCTCAGGTGATTTTGGCGGTCAAGGAAACCGTAGTTGAAATGCAAGAAGGTGGATTTTTACCATCTGAAAATATTTCAACAAATAGTGGAGAGTTAATAACCCATCAAACTCATGGATTATCAAATAACTTAACTGGTTCATCCTTGAACTTAGCGACTGAGCCCTTCCCGATTACTTCCAACACAAAGTCCGCTGATGAGTTGTTTGAAACCCTGGTTGAGCAAATGCCTGAAGCTTTGGAGAATACTTATGCCGCTTCCCGTAAAAAGGTTGAGAAAACTATTGCTGACATTTGGCAAGAACTCTTTGGTTTTGACAACGTGAACATTCACGACAACTTCTTTGAGTTGGGTGGAGATTCTCTAACAGCTCTTCAGGCTATTTCTTTGTTAAACAAAAAGTTAGATGTTGAAATGCCTATAGAAAGCATTTACGAAGCACCAACCATAAACTCCCTTGCGAACATTATATGCCCTGAGCAGAATGAAACAGTTTCTGCTGAGCAAAGTATTTCCCGAGGTCAAAGACGAAGAGAGAAAAGAAGTCAACGATAGTACTATTGAAATCCCAAAATAGCTAATACTCCTTTGCCGCTATAAAATTACCTATATTCTTTGTATTTTTTTCCTCTGCCTTTTCTACGTCTGAAGTTGTTATTTAATAAACTATTTTTTTTGCAGTAAAAAAGTAAGACAAATTATCAAATAATAAATCATCAAATAATAAAAGTATAAATATTTATGAACCAATTAGAAAAAAGTAATGACGTAGATGATGCTGACATAGCTGTTGTCGGTCTATCTGGACGGTTTCCTAAAGCTGAGAATATTGAACAATTTTGGCAAAACCTACGAGACGGAGTAGAATCAATTTCATTTTTTTCCGCTCAAGAATTAGAGTCTGCGGGGATAGACTCTGCAACGCTCAGTGACCCTAACTATGTAAAAGCAGCAGTTCCATTAGAACATATAGATTTGTTTGATGCGTCATTCTTCGGCTATAACCCTAGGGACGCTGAAATTATGGACCCCCAACACCGCATTTTCTTAGAGTGTGCGTATGTTGCACTTGAAAATGCTGGCTATGATCCCCAAACCTATTCAGGTTCAATAGGGGTTTACGCTGGTTCAACTATAAGTAACTATTTATTTAATATTTATTCAAACTCCAATATTAGAGAATCAGTCAGCGGTGTGGAAATTAGTTTGGGAAATCATCCCGATTATCTTCCCATGCGCGTCTCTTTCAAATTAAATTTAACTGGGCCAAGTTATGCAATTCAAACTTCATGTTCCACTTCTTTAGTTTCTGTCCACGTTGCTTGCCAAAGCTTGCTCAATTACGAATGTGATATAGCTTTGGCAGGTGGCATTTCGATATTGGATATGCAACCAAAAAGTGGCTATCTCTATCAAGAAGATGGTGTTTTATCTCCAGACGGACACTGCCGCGCCTTTGATGCTAAAGCAAAAGGAACTATTTTTGGTAGCGGTGTAGGAATTGTGGTTCTCAAGAGGTTAAAAGATGCTCTTGCTGATGGCGATCGCATTCATGCAGTCATCAAAGGTTCTGCCGTCAACAATGATGGTTCTTTAAAAGCTGGATTCACAGCGCCCAGTGTAGAACGTCAAGCGGACGTGATTGCAGAAGCCATAGCCGCTGCTGGAGTCGAAGCCGAGACTGTCACTTACGTAGAGGCACATGGGACAGGAACACCCCTGGGCGATCCTATAGAAATAAAAGCTCTGACAAAAGCTTTTCGTACCAGTACACAAAAGCGGGGCTTCTGTGCTATTGGTTCAGTGAAAACTAATGTTGGACATCTGGATGCGGCTGCTGGGATCGCGGGCTTAATTAAAACAATTCTGGCTCTAAAACACAAACAAATACCACCTAGCTTACATTTTGAGCAGCCCAATCCCCAGATTGACTTTGCTAACAGTCCCTTCTATGTGAACAACACACTTTCAGAATGGAAAACGGACGGAATTCCTCGTCGGGCTGGAATTACTTCTCTTGGTTTTGGTGGAACCAACGCCCATGTGATTGTTGAAGAAGCTCCTTTTATCGAAGCATCTAGCCCTGGGCGAACTTATAAGTTGTTAATGCTGTCTGCCAAAACTAGCTCTGCTTTAGAAACCGCGACAGTAAATTTGGCAAATTATCTTCAGCAGCATCCTGAGTTGAACTTGGCTGATGTGGCTTACACCCTTGCAGTGGGACGTCAGACTTTCAACCATCGCCGGATAATGGTGTGTGAGACAATTGATGATGCGGTTAAAACACTGCATCCTGTTGAGCCTCAACGAGTTTTCACCTACTACCAGCAGCCCTGTAATTACCCTGTTGTATTTATGTTTCCTGGACAGGGAGCGCAGTACGTGAATATGGCTCGGGAATTGTACCAAAGTGAACCCAAATTTAGTGAGGAAGTCGATCGCTGCTGCTTGATGCTAAGACCATTCCTCGGACTAGATTTACGAGATATTCTCTATCCAAGCGAAGCACAAACGCAAACAGCTACACAGCAATTACAACAAACTTCTATTACCCAGCCTGCGCTATTTGTCATTGAGTACGCCTTATCCAAATTGTGGATGGCTTGGGGCGTCCGCCCAGAAGCGATGATCGGTCACAGCATTGGGGAATATGTGGCTGCAACTCTTGCTGGAGTTTTCTCTCTCAAAGATGCTTTAGCGCTAGTAGCTGTTAGAGGACGACTGATGCAGCAAGTTCCAAAAGGTGCTATGCTTTCCGTTCAACTTTCTGAACAACAGGTGCAGCCCCTGCTTGGAAAAGAGCTTTCTCTTGCGGGAATCAATGGTTCCTCGTTATGTGTTGTTTCCGGTTCATGTGAGGCGATCGATAAATTGCATCAGCAACTACTGGAGAAAGACGTAGGCTGTCGAAAGCTGCATACATCCCATGCCTTTCATTCCCAGATGATGGATTCCGTCATCGAACCTTACGCACAATATATACAAAAAGTCAAGCTTAATACCCCAAAAATTCCATTTATTTCCAACGTCACTGGCACTTGGATTACCACAGCACAAGCAACAGACCCGAACTATTGGGCAAAACATCTACGACAAACTGTACGCTTTAGCTCAGGGATAACTGAATTGCTCAAAGAACCAGAGCGAATCTTGCTAGAGGTTGGTCCCGGACGAACATTGAGTACCTTTGCCAAACAGCATTATAATTCTGAACCAGTGGCGCTGACATCACTTCGCCATCCTCAGGATCAACAGTCAGATGTAGCATTTTTACTTAATACTTTAGGTAAACTCTGGCTTTTCGGAGTTCAAGTAAACTGGTCTTGTTTATACGCTAACGAACGGCGTCATCGCATCCCCTTACCAACATATCCATTTGAGCGTCAGCGTTACTGGATTTCGCGACAAGCACAGCCACGCGATGTCCGCGCTACGCAAGTGTCACTGGGCAAAAAGCCGGATATCGCCGACTGGTTTTACTTACCTTTGTGGAAGCAATCTGCACCCCCAGAGTTGCTCGGTAAAGGAGACTTGGCAGAGCAAAAGTCCTGCACGCTTGTGTTTATCGATGAGTGCGGCTTGGGTGAAGAACTGGTAAAAAAACTGCAACAGCAAGGACAAGAGGCGATCTGCGCGGACCGTAGCAGCAAAGCGATCGCAATCCAGATCGGGTCAGAATTCTCCAAACTAAGCGATAGTCTATATACCCTTAATCCAAGACAAAGTCATGATTACGATGCGTTACTCAATGAACTTGGCGCACTGAACTTGATCCCCAAAACAATTGTTCATTTATGGAGTGTGACATCACACGAGCACCCAGAATCAGAACTTGAGTGCTTTGACGACGCCCAATATTTAGGATTCTACAGCCTGCTATTTCTCACCCAGGCATTAGGAAAACAAAATTGGACTGATAAGTTTAAAATCACCGTTATCTCTAACAACATACACTCAGTGACAACAGAAGAAATGTTGTGCCCAGAGAAAGCAACTGTACTCGGACTTGTTAAAGTCATTCCTCAAGAATATTCAAATATCAGCTGTCGTAGCATTGATGTTGTTCTTCCAAAACAAGGAAGTTGGCAAGAGGAGAAACTTGTAGACCATTTGCTCGACGAGTTACAAACTAAATCCTCTGAGTTGGTGATTGCCTACCGTGGTCTTAATCGTTGGGTGCAAACCTTTGAAAAAGTGCGATTGGAAGAAGCGAAAGGAAAGACATCAAGATTAAGGAAAGGAGGAGTCTACCTCATTACTGAAGGTCTGGGAAATATTGGACTGATACTGGCAGAGTATTTAGCGCAGACAGTGCAGGCAAAACTGGTCTTGATTGGACAGAAGAATCTTCCTGAAAAAGATGAGTGGTCACACTGGTTGGCAACTCATGATCACCAAGATGAAATCACCCGTAAAATCAGGAAAGTCCAAGCTTTAGAGGAGTTAGGAGCCGAGGTTTTAGTTTTGAATGCGGATGTGACCAACTTTGAACAGATGGAAAGAGCGATCGCCTTTGTCACGGAGTACTTTGGCAACATACATGGTGTCATTTACGCAGCAGATATTGTTGGCGACAACTCAAACAAAAACTCAAACAAATCTATTCAAGAAATTTCTCAAACTGATTGCCAGTATCAATTTAAATCAAAAGCTCATGGACTATTCCTACTAGAAAAAGTATTGCAAGGGAGAGGACTTGATTTTTATCTGCTGATATCTTCTTTATCATCGATTTTGGGAGGGTTGGGGTACGCCGCTTATTCAGCAGCGAACATTTTTGTAGATACTTTCGCCCATAAGCAAAATCAAAAAAATCCTGTTCCCTGGATGAGTGTTAATTACGATCGCTGGCAACTTGAAGAAGAACAAAACACAGCTAATAGAACAACATTGGCTGAATTATTCATCACACCACAAGAAGGCATAAAAGCTTTTCAACGTATTTTAAAAAGTGATAAAATAACTCAAGTTGTTCTCTCTACAGGAGATTTACAAGCTAGATTCGACCAATGGCTTAAACTAAAATCTTTAGGTGAAATTGAGCAGACCTCTTCTGCTAGGGACACAAAAGAGGAATTAGCATCAACAAGTCTTGGCAGAATACTTCATCCCCGCCCCAATCTGGGAAATAATTATGTTGCTCCCCGCACTCATGTTGAAGAAACCCTTGCTGACATGTGGCGAGAAATTCTTTGTATTGAGCAGGTAGGCGTCCACGATGACTTTTTTGAGCTTGGAGGTCACTCACTTTTAGCTGTACACCTCATGGCGAAAATTAAGAAACAGTTGGGACAAAATATTCAATTATCTGCTCTTTTCCAAGGACCAACTATCAAACATCTAGCGAGTATTTTGCACGAGCAAGCTAATAACCAGACCTCGTCTGGTTTAGTCGCAATTCAACCTCAGGGTTCCAAGCCACCTCTGTTTTTCGTCCATCCAGTAGGTGGAAATATTCTCTGCTACTATGAATTATCCCGTCATTTGGGTTCAGAACAACCATTCTACGGGCTGCAAGCACTAGGTTTGAATGGGGAATGTGAGCCTTACACCCGAATAGAAGATATGGCAACCCAGTATATCAAAGCACTGCGCGACATTCAACCGAATGGTCCATATTTTCTGGGAGGTTGGTCTATGGGCGGCGTTGTCGCTTTTGAAATGGCTCAACAGTTACTAAGACATGGTGATCAAGTTGCCATGCTTGCCATGCTAGATAGCCCAGCACCAGTTAAGAGCGAGCAAACTGCAGAGATTGATGACTACGACGATGTCAAAATATTAGTTGATTTTGCCATAGATATGGCAAAATCTGCGGGGAAAAACCTATCGGGTTCGGTTGAGGAACTTCAGGGACTTACGCTGGACGAGCAATTAAACTATTTTTTAAAGCAAGCAAGGATAGCTAACCTCCTACCTCTGGATTTTGAACTTCAACAGCTTCGCTGTCTTCTGAAGGTTTTTAAGAGCAATGTACTAGCTCTACAGAGCTATGCACCACAAGTTTATCCAAACCAGATTATATACTTTCATGCTAGTGAGGAAGTTTCTAATAATTTTGAGAATCCCACTTTATTTTGGGGTGAACTTTCAGGTGCTCCAGTAGAGATTATTACTATTCCTAGTAATCATTACACAATCATTACTAGGCCTCATATCCAAGTTGTGGTTGAACAATTGAATCTTTTTATCAATCTAATCTAAAGTAAACAACTTTATAGAAATAGAGTTTTTCTTTTTACAGTCAAATCCATTGACATAAGGAACAGATAAATCCCAAAGAATTGGAGACATTTATATTATGAACAGTAAAATCGAAGCTCTAGGCACTAGCACAGGAAAGATACTATATAGTAGTGATTGCCAAAATATTCTTGACCTCTCCGTAGTAGACACTATAGAGCTATTCAAGTCATCTGGAGTTATTCTTTTTCGAGGTTTTGGGGTAACTCCCAAGCAGATGAAAGATTTTTCCGAACAATTTAGTGGCAAACACATTATAGACTTTACAAAAGTAAGCATTGATTCTGACAAGTTCGTCAACTTTGTAGATGGCGGGACGGATAGTCTTATTCCTCATTGCGAAAATTCTTGTTTTCCCTTTCGACCTGATGTCATTTGGTTTTGCTGTACTGTCCCAGCCGAACAAGAAGGCGAAACTTTATTCTGGGATGGTGTCCAAGTGTGGGAGGAATTGAGTCAAGAGTCGAAACAGTTATTTATTTCCAAGCAACTGAAGTTTTCTTATAATAATATTCCTATTGATAGATTGAAGGGAATTCTAGGTTCCAGTGCTAATACTATAGATGATATCAAGCGAATATTGGACAATCTTGATGGTGTAAGTTATCAGTTTAACGATGATAAAACTGTTTCTGTCGAATATACTTGCTCAGCTGTGGTAAAAAACAAATATAGTCATCAAAATGCATTTGCCAATCACTTTTGGGTATATCAGAAAAAGACAGAAGAAGCAATTTTTGAGGACGGTTCAAGAGCTTCTGATGAAGTCGCTGACGAAATTGAGACAATCTTCGACAAATTAACCGAGAAGATACCGTGGCAAGCAGGTGATTTAGTGATGATGGATAATTCAAGATTTCTACACGGTCGTAAAGCATTTAACGATAACCGACGGCAAGTTTTCACTACCTTAAGTAATCTTAAGTTTTGATAAGCTGTTTCACATTTAACTTGCACATTAATGCCAGTAGACTGTCATTTGTCATTAATTATTTAACAATGATAAACCTTTTATGTCTTCAGCAACTAGCTATAACAAATTTGATGAACCATTTGCCCGAATATATAACGAGAATTTGGGACCAAGTTACAACAAAATAGCCTTGCCAACCTTGGAAAAATTACTATTACCTTACATTCCTGAGAAAGCGAATATCCTCGACCTGTGTTGTGGCACAGGACAACTGTCACAATGGCTGCTAAATAAAGGTTATGAGGTGACTGGAATAGATCGCTCCCAGAGAATGTTGCAATATGCTCGTGAGAATGCACCTAATTGTAAATTGATTCTTGGTGATGTACGCTTCTTTGAATTGCCACCTACTTTCCATGCAGTCTCTTCAATGGGTTTGGGTTTCAATCACATTCAGAATTTGGAAGAATTAACAAATACTTTCCACAACGTCTATGATGCACTTCATCCCAACGGTATATTTGTCTTCGATTTACGTCTAGAAGACGCTTATAGTTACACTTTGAACGGTCGTCTATTAGGTGACGTTAAGGATGACTATGCTTGGGCTATGAAAAATATTTATCACCCAGAAAGCAAAGAATGTCGAGTTTTTGTGACGACATTTCAATTAAGAGAAAGAGATTGCTGGAAACGCTTAGACACTAGTTTTTCAGTTTTTGGTTATTCAAAGACTGAAGTCCTGTTATCTCTAGAAAAAGTCGGTTTTACAGAAATGAGTGTCTCTGATGTAAAACTTGATTTAGGATTAATTCCAGAGGCTGACATGGTCTGTGTTTTTTGTCGTAAGCCTAGTTAAATTCAAGTATAGAATACCATAGTTTTTTTATTTGTTATGTGTTTATTTACAGATTAAGACGTAGAACAGAGTATACCCAAAAAGGTAAAAATAGTCCTTCATTTTGTCAATTGCTATCTTTTCCACTCAAGTCAAAAAACAGAAATTTTATGAAAACCAAAGAATCTAACTTACAAGAAGCTAAACCGCAGATTAATTCAATACAATCTCCCGAACAGAAATCAATAGAAGGTCTGAATTCCCGTCAACAGAAACATTTAGAAACTTTAATTGCACGCTACACCGAGCGCACAAAAACATCAAAACAGCTCATGCAAGCCTATCGTCCGGTTCTGGCTGACCCAAGAGGTTTAGAAGGATTTTACCCTCTGATAAAAGAGATGGTTTATCCCGTTATTGGTAAGCACGCTCTGGGTTCTAGACTTTGGGATATCGATGGCAATGAATATATAGATATAGTAATGGGGTTTGGAGTAAATCTCTTTGGTCACAACCCTCCCTTTATAAAGGAAGCACTGGAACAGCGACTTGAACAGGGCATACACTTCGGACCACAATCAGATCTTGCTGGTGAGGTTGCTGAGTTATTCAGTGAACTAACGGGAATGGAGCGAGTAACCTTTAGTAATACAGGCACAGAAGCTGTAATGACAGCAATACGCTTGGCACGAGCAGCAACAGGTCGCTATAAGATTGTTCGGTTTTCAGACTCTTATCATGGGCATTCTGATGGCACTCTCATTAAAGCAGATAACTTGCGTTCGGTACCAGGTTATCCAGGAGTACCACCAAATGTTGCTCTTGATGTTTTAGTTCTTGACTATGTAAATCCTCAGTCGCTTGAAATTATAAAAGCGCATAAGCAAGAATTAGCAGCTGTTATCGTTGAACCTGTACAGAGTTCTCGACCAGACTTACAGCCTAAAGAGTTTCTTCAGCAACTGAGGCAATTGACAACAGAATCAGGGATACTTTTAATATTTGATGAGATAATTACAGGTTTCCGGGTTCATCTAGGTGGCGCACAGGCTTGGTTTGGTGTTGAAGCCGATATAGCTACCTATGGAAAGATTGTCGGTGGCGGCATGCCAATTGGTATTATTGCTGGTAAGGCTACCTACATGGATAAAATCGACGGTGGTATGTGGAACTATGGGGATCTATCTTATCCTCAGCCAGAGACAGAAACGACATTTTTTTCTGGTACCTTCTGTAAGCATCCGTTGGCTATGGCTGCTGCACGAGCTGTACTTAAGCGTCTTAAGACTGAAGGACCTGTCCTTCAGGAACAGTTGAATCAACGCACATCGCAGTTTGTCAAAACGCTGAATACTTACTTTGAAGCTGATCAAGTACCCATCAGACTTGCGAATTTTGGTTCAATATTTAACTCTGTCCGTTTAGGAAATTCAGCCTCCTCAGTTAGTTCAGATGCTTTAGAGAAGATGCGGCTGATAAATTTATTACTATATCATCATCTTCTCGATAAAGGAGTTTACCTGCGTTCATCATTACATGCACTATCCACAGCTCATACAGATGAAGATCTTGATTTCATTATTCAAGCTATTAAGGATAGTGTAAGGGAACTGCGAGACGGAGGTTTCTTGCCTAGTTCCTCTGACAAATTGGCTCAAACATAAAAGCTTTAAGGAAGTAAAACTATGGCAACAATGGGAAAATACTGCAAAGCTTACTCTCTCAAAAAATTACGTCAGTTCAATCACTGGACTGAGCATTCAGAAAATACAAGAAAAGAAAAGCAACAAGTCGATGGTCAGGAAGTCGAAGTTAAAAGAGAACTAACCGATGATGACTTTCTTTATCTGCAAGAAAACTATGTCGTCACAGATGGAATTTTCAAAGACGAAAATATCATTTTTGACATGATCACACCCGAATGGCAAGACTTCTGTAAAAATAGACTTTTGTTCGAGATTCCAGTTTACCAAAATTAACGGAGATAAATTATGTATCAAGACGACAAAGAAGATACGACGATTTACAAAGTTGTAGTCAATCACGAAGAACAGTATTCTATCTGGCCCGCCGACCGGGACAACGCACTTGGTTGGAAAGATGCTGGAAAAAGTGGCCCCAAACAAGAATGTTTAGATTACATCAAAGAAGTTTGGACTGACATGAGACCGCTCAGTCTCCGCAAGAAGATGGAGGAAGCTGCTCACACTCAGCAGTAGCACTATTTCAGTTATACCAAAGAAGTAGTCATAAGTCAGGAGGCATAATTCAGCGCGTGTGTATTCTTTAGAGTGCCTCCTGACTTGAGCTTCTTTGCCCCCATGCTCATCTGTGATCAGCGTGGTCAACATTCTTGGTAGTAGATCCCGTGCTCCCACTAATCGCATTCTGACTTGTTGGCGGAGCTTCTTTGGCTCAAACTATCTCATATTAACAAGCACGTCCCAATGGTTACTACATATCCCATCACTGGGGACAATAAAGTTGAGACAGTGTGCTACACCTTACTGGATCAAACCGCAAGCAATGGGCTCGTCTGGATCAATCAAACACAATACTTTGAAAGCATACCTTTGCAGGTTTGGAACTTCTGTTTGGGAGGTGATCAGATTTGTCAAAAGTGGCTTCAAGTTCGTAAAGGTTGCTCTCTTTCTCATGAAGAGATTCAGCACTATCAGCGCATCGTTCTAATCTTAGAAGAAATCGTTGAGTTAATAGTAAAAATTCATACAGCAATTCAACTCAACCAATTTAAAAACCAGAAAATTTTTGAAAAATTACAAGTCATCATCGCAGAAAAACTAGGTGTCGAGCAGAACCAAGTCTGCCTAGCATCAAATTTTGCTCAAAGTTTTGGAGCATATTCCTTAGATATGTTGGAACTTGTTGTGGTTTTAGAGAAAGCTTTCGACATTAAAATTAATGATGAAGTTGCTAAGAATATTTCGACTGTACAAAAACTTGTTAATTACATTAGTCAAAAGGTGATTGTTTAAGAGTGTGTTTAGAAAGTTAAGGTAGCAAGACTTCTCAGTTAGGGATTAAGCTCGACTTTATCCAAATCAAACAACGTAACCGGTGTTATTTGGCAAAACTTCTAGCCAGTCACGCAAAACTTTTTCCATTGTCAGTAATTTTAGGTGAGACTGAAAAAGTCAAAGGTACTGAGAAATAAGGGCTTGGGCGTATGCGTTCGCAATTGGTGGAAAATGGATAAAGTCGAGTTAACAGGATGTTTGAGAAGTTATTTTCGACTTTAGACTGAGCAGACGCAATCATGCGTATCGCCTGCTTTTAGTTTAAACTCCAGTTATTTCCGTAATATTTGGTAAATTAACAACTCATCTACTAGGGTCAGTTGATAAACTGTCACTCATCTAATTCCGCGTTTCATGGTATGAGTTTAATCTTTATTAATGCAAGGAGTGATACCATTTCACAATATGTTTGGCACAAGTTATATTCGCAATTTGTCTCACCAGCAGAGTGTTGCGAGTTTCAAATGTTGCACAAAAAGTGAATTGGTATACAATGATACAAAAAAGCGCTTGATCTAAAAAAATTATCAAGCGCTTTTTAATGTAAAAATAACACCATGTTGCCCTTTGGGTAAAAATAAATTGAAACGACAAAGAGCGGTTTAGGGTATAGTATATTCGCTTACACCTGAGTTAGAAACACTTCTGAAGCATATTCTCCAATTGTTGTACTGTTGCCCTAGGAGAGGGACGAGGCAAAGGTAGCTCCTGTGTGCCTTCTGTACTTCTGGGGTTTGCTAAAAAAAGCACTGGCACCTGGTATTGGTAAGCTTGAAACCAATCTTCACGAGTCGTAATATCCCGGATTTCTAGCTCAAACTTGAGGTTTTGTATCTGTTCTAGTTTTTCCTGCAAACCCTCACACAAATGACAACCGGGCTTGCTATATAAGATGATTCGCATTTGCTTCAACCAAAATAGACGTGTTTAACTGCATCTCTAATATTTCCTCTGGGCATAGGGGGACTTATAAGTCGAAGGTGGAAGAACGAGAAGTTCTACAACTTTATTACGGCAGCAACTGATACGATATTATATGGCACCCATAACGTGCCCTAATCTTATAAAAATTGGTAAATTAGTTCCACCAGGTGCATTAAACAGTGGGCATAGTCGTTGAGAACGTATCCAAACAGTTTGGCAGTTTTAAAGCGGTTGATGAGGTTAGTCTAGAAGTTGAAAGTGGCTCACTGGTGGCATTGCTCGGACCGTCGGGTTCGGGAAAGTCTACCCTGCTGCGCCTGATTGCAGGTTTAGAAATACCAGATAGTGGCAGAATTTTGCTCACTGACAAAGATGCTACATATCAAAGTGTTCAAGCGAGGAACATTGGATTTGTGTTCCAGCACTATGCTTTATTTAAACACATGAGTGTCAGGCAAAACATAGCCTTTGGCTTAGAGATTCGCAAAACACCAAAAACAAAAATCAAACAGCGAGTAGAAGAGTTGCTGGATTTAGTGCAATTACGTGGACTCGGTAATCGTTACCCATCACAGCTTTCCGGTGGTCAACGCCAACGGGTAGCATTAGCACGAGCACTCGCTGTAGAACCTGAGGTATTACTCTTAGATGAACCGTTTGGTGCGCTAGATGCCAAAGTCCGTAAAGACTTACGTGCTTGGTTACGCCGCTTGCATGATGAAGTTCATGTGACAACTGTTTTCGTCACCCACGATCAAGAAGAAGCAATGGAAGTCTCGGATCAAGTCGTGGTGATGAACAAAGGACGTGTGGAACAGGTGGGGACGCCTGCAGAAATTTATGATCATCCAGCGACAGCTTTTGTGATGAGTTTTATTGGACCTGTAAACGTGTTACCTAGCTCATCGCAGATTTTCCAAAGTAATGGGTTTGATTCTGCACATTCAGAAATATTTTTGCGTCCGCAAGATGTGATTGTGGAAACGATCGCCAACGGTTCTACAGTATCAGCTACTGTTAGTAGGTTGATACATTTGGGTTGGGAAGTGCAAGCAGAGTTGACTTTGGATGATGGACAAATGGTTATAGCTCATTTGACGCGGGAACGGTTTGACGAGTTAAAGTTGGAACCGCAACAGCGAGTGTATGTAAAGCCGAAGGATGCAAAATCGTTCCCACTGTATTATTCGATTTAGACTGTTAACTACCCTAAACGCAGGCGTTCATAATTAACAGTTCATGAAATGAAGATTTAGCTACGATGACAAGAAGTGCCTTTACAGTATGTGGAGTTCACTTCAATGGTTATCCAAGCTTTGTGTGTTCACATGTTTGGGGTGGGTACTTTGTGCGATACGCCTCTGGCGTCTGCCCTTTGGGCAATCGCTCAGTTAGTCAGTGGCAAGTCTAAAAATCAACGCTCTCCCACTGGCTAATGACACCAATATTTATCGTATTGCCACTCCTGACTTTAGTCTTTTTACCTTGGATGATTCCACGCCTGCGCTGGAAACGTTTTTGGAGTGGTTTGGGAACTGTGTTATGGTTTACTTTTCTGCCACTTTTCCACTTACCATAGCTATCGCAAAAAAAGGATTACTCCCTTCCCGCTACAAGATTACCGAACCTTCTTCTCTTCTTTCTTCGCGTGTTTCGCGTCTTCGCGGTTTTTTAAATAGGTATTCTTCTGGCGGGAAGGGAGTAGTTACTTTTATTCCCCCCGATCCTGGTACAAGTGCAGATGCAATTGTTGTACTCGGACGGGGGGTACCATTTAGAGATTCAAGGGTTCAGGTTGCATCTGAACTTTGGAGGAATCATCGCGCACCATTCATTTTTGCCAGTGGTTTAGGAGATGGTTCGGAAATTGTCCAACAACTCAAAGCAAAAGGTATTCCTGATGCTGCATTGGGTGAAGAACACTGTTCTCAAACCACCAAGGAAAACGCACTGTTCACCGCATCAATCCTACAACCACGCGGAATCAAGCAAATTCTGCTAGTCACAGATCCTCCTCATATGCTGCGATTGCCCAAAGGGCAGACGCCAAAGGCGTATCGCTACTCACTTTTAAAAGTGTAGGGTTTGAAGTCATATCACATACAAGTCCCATACCATCTGAATTCACTCCGAGTAAAAAAGCAATGCTCATGTTTTATGAGTATATGGGATTAGTTAGCTACGGTTTGCGAGGGGACTTTCTGAAACACAACTTACCTCAACAGAAAAATCCACCCGTCGCTAAGCTCAAGAATTCGGCAAATTTTGATCTACAAAAACAGCATATCGAGGATAAGTGCGATTCGTTGCTAACTGAATCACGGTAACCAGTCCGTACATAAGTTAGCCAACCAAATAAAAATGGTTGAACTTCGGATAAAAGATGAGAGTGAAAGTCTCTCCACTCAAACTCAGAGTTGAAACCTTACCTGCCCACAGTGACCGAACTCGGAATTTCGGAGGCTGAAGCTGGGAACAGGGCGTAATCAGACGGCTGTTATGGGCTGACACTGACGCTAATAGGAAGTGTACAAGATGAAACAGAACCTAAAAAAGCAACCTACGATGAAGCAGGGCATAACGTAAAAGCCTGACTTCGCTAGAGTTAAAACCTCGCCGATTTTTTATCCTACAAGCGGCATGAGTAAGAGGTTCTAGCGGTTGAAGTGGTTACATCTAACGGCACAAAACAATCTAATCCGAGGAACGAATAAAAACGAGTTAGAGGTCTTGGGAAAGGTCGAAAACCCAAGTAAGTCAGACGAGCGACAGAATCCCTCTAATTCGGGTAGGACAGACCGTAATTGGTCTGAGGTGTTCAGAAAACATTCTTAGGAACCAGAACATGATTAGACACAGTAATATAGTTATTGCCACTCGGGTTGCGGCATACTAAGGAAGATCCAGAACATCCTAAATATTCCTATGCCCGCTCCCTACAGTGATGACTTACGCTCAAAAGTGATGGCAGCCATCGACCGTGGTGAAA
>NZ_JABXYX010000156.1 GCF_017982655.1 Brasilonema sp. CT11
AATACTCACTTATACGTCTCCTTTATCAGTAAATTGTTTATATCAAAATTTTTGACTTTTCCTATATATTTACCACAATTATCAATATGTTTAAACACCATTTTCAACAAATCTGATTGAGAAAAAGGCTTCGTTAAATAGCCTGATGCTCTTACCATTTTTGCCTTTGCTCTGTCTATCAATCCTGTTCTGCCAGTCACCATAATAATAGGGAGATTCTTAAAAGCTGAATGCCTTCGTAACAAAGAACATAGCTCATAGCCATCTAAATTTGGCATCTCTACATCTAGCAAAATTAAGTCAGGTTTGCTGCGGAGAATTTGCATCAAAGCTTTAACAGGATCGTTGATCATCACAACAGAAAATGTACTTTCATCCAAAAAGTGCTTGATAGAATTTAATACTGTTGGACTGTCATCTATACAGGCAACTGTGTATGCACTCTTCTCACGAGATTGGTAAGAATCTTTGTTGCTCTTAAGATCAGACGTTTCAAAATTATTCCGTTTTGGCAATTCTTCTGCTAGCTTGACTTGATGCCCCATTGGCGCAACCTCAGTGGTAGAGACGAAATGAGAGGCAAGTTGCTTCTCAACGGTTGATTGCGTCTGTTGGCGATGGCGTAACTGCTTTTGACAATTTTCTACAAGTAATCTCAAGTCCAAACGACAGAACTTTGGTAGTTCATTTAAGAGAGTTTCACTCTTAAATTCATAACTACCTTGCTTTACTATTAGAAATGACTCCAGTACTTCTCTTGCCAATTCATCTATCAGAACTGCTGCTTGGGGAGGAGTGATGTATTCTTCGTTTACTAACCAGCAAATAGCCTGATAATCTGGTTGTGGTGTTGACTGATGATCTTTATTTTGGTCAAATATCAGTCTTACTCGCATAAGAGATGCACTGTTGAGAGTATGTGTTTGCTGCCTCAAACGCCCCAAAATATTTTCAAGCCGTTCAAACATTTTATCTGAAGAGGCATAAACCAGTTTACCGTCATCTAGATAGATTGACCAAGAAGCCGACTCTGTAAATACTTGTAAGCAGCCTGTAGCACGCCGACTTGTTAATTGTGCTAGTAGAGATAGCGGATGTAGTTTCTGAAAAAACTTGTAGCTACCTAGAGGAGTTGTGCTCATTTTGCTTTTACTTAGGCTAAATTCTTGCTAGTGTGAGCTAAATTTATGCAGGGTTTTCCACAAGTCCGTTGAAACGCTTTATAGCTTTTGTTATCAAAAGTACAAAAGTCTAGCCTTAAGATTTGTGGGAAAACTCAGCGGCAGCACCCTTCTATCAAGATAGAAAAAACCTCAGATAACTCGCAAATTCCAGTTAAATTTACTAACTTATACTGAGATTAGCAGACATCTTTACATAACAAGTAAAAAAAATGTAAAGACTAGATGAAGCAAATCACCCGTAAGTAAGCCTTGTTTAATGCCAACCGAGATAATACTGCTTTTTATTGCCAGATAAACCCTGCTATCTTTAGTACTCGTACCTAAGTATAATACGGTTTTTGTAACCGAGGTAAATCTCAGGTAAATTTTGCTAAAACGACAGTGTTTTTACTTGTACGGTGTGTAAATTTTACATAAATATCCTGGAAGCAGAGCAGTATCACTGTCTGTTATATACCCCAAAAGTGAAATCTGCCAATCACATTCTTAATACAGCCTTTAAATTTATACTTATATTAATTTTAACGAAAAAAATTTAGAGAAAGAATGAAAAAAAAATTCTAATGACTGTTGTATGTAGTGTACTGTCTCAATTGTCATTGTAGCGATTTCTACTTATAGAGGTGCTTTTGTAGTACAAAAAAGACATTTAAGACAAGTGCCGTTTTAAAGAAAAATTATAGTCTCCAAACAAAGAGCTAAAAAAATCTCTTATACCATTTGACGAAATGCTTGATACAAATAATTTTTCTACAATTATTTCCCCCGCTAAAAGACCACCCTCCACAAGATGCTGCCCATTCGTATCAACCTTAAAGTGATACGGATTATCACCTTTTATTTTTGCTAGATATTTTTATACTTTGATAAATTAATATTTTCAGTTAGCAGTCTACATATTTCCCACTTTTTGGACAAATTCCTTGTGTATAGAGACAAATACTGTATATATCTCCTCCACAACATACCCTGGTTGGACTCGCGTTCGCTTAGCCTGAAGCAGGCATACACTCTCGCGAACGCATTGGTGAGGCGTATCTCACAATATACTCAGCCTCTCCAAAAAATATACGTTTTAGCGTAAACCTTAACAGCACTTCAGGGCGATAGCTTAGCGCTCCGCGCTCTCAGGCTATTCATAGGGGGTCATAAAAAACAATTCCCCAATACCCCTAATCAATTCAAAATTGATCAGGGGCGTTGAAGAATTAATACTTACACGTTACAGAGGTGAGAAAAAACACCTGCGAACATAATCACTTAATTACCATTGTTTCATAGTGCGGATGAAAGGACTTGAACCTTCACGCCTTGCGGCACTAGAACCTAAATCTAGCGCGTCTGCCAATTCCGCCACATCCGCATCAGTCAACTACTATATCATAACAAAGTTATGTCTTGCAATATCTAACGCTTAATTATTAGTAGTTCGTTGTTAGTTGTTTGACTACCTGCTAAGGGGAGACCGTAAAAATAAAATACCAGCCGCAATTGGGTTGACGGGTTGGTAACGAGGAATCTAGGAATGATCTGCTGGTATTTTATTTCAAGGCAAGTGCGTAAGTAGTAGCCGCGAACCAATAATCAGCTTTGAGTGCCATACTGTCCACACATTTTTCCCGCCATTCATTCTCACACTCTCCTACAAAATGTAGGGCTTGTGTCGGAATTAGCTAAGCCATCGCAACACGAGGCAAACGGTGCTTAAACCCGCAGAGAATTTCCCAAGAAATTGTATTTAACTGATTTGCCCAATCTTCAGCAGTAATGTGTTCTTTTCCCTCAGTTCCAAGTAGGGTGACGACTTCGCCTTCTTGGACATCTGGTAATGCACTCACATCTAGCATCAACTGATCCATTGTAATTGTGCCAATCTGCGGCACCCGTTGACCGCGAATTAACACTTGCATTTTGTTGGAAAGATTGCGAGGAACTCCATCTGCGTAACCAATTCCTACCACAGCAAGACGGAGTTCATCTGAGGCAATAAATTGATGACTGTAGCTGACGCCAGTTCCAGGAGGAATAGTTTTTACTTGGGTGACTCGTGCTTTGATTTCTAAAACGGGTTTCAAGTCTATGTTTAAGCGTAAATGATCAGCTGGGTAAAGTCCGTATACAGCTAAACCCACACGCACAATATCGTAGTGCAATGCTTTATCGCTCAAGGTAGCAGCTGAATTTGCTAAATGTAGACAAGGCGGTTCTATCCCTACTGTTGTTAGTTGAGCAATCACTTGCTCAAATCGTTGTTGCTGTTGTTTCATCGTTGTAGGATCAAGACTATCTGCCGTTGCCAAGTGAGAATATATACTAGCGATAGTTAGATGAGGTAACCGTTCCACAAGCTGAACAAACTCAGCAGCCTCCTGCCAATTTGTTCCTAACCTGGACATTCCCGTGTCTAATTTTACGTGTACAGGGAGTGGAGTTTTACAATTGATCGCTTCTAGAGTATTGGAAAAGACTAAAGCTTGTTTGGGAGATATGAGTGTTGGTTGAAGTTTCCATTGAGCGATCGCATGAATTTGCTCTGAGGTATGGGTTGCGCCTAGTATCAAGATTGGAGCTTTAATTCCTGCTTTTCGCAATTCAATTCCTTCTGGAATTGTAGCGACTCCCAACCAACTCGCTCCCGCTTCTAACACGGTTTGAGCGACTGTTACTGCTCCATGTCCATAAGCATCGGCTTTTACCACTGCCATCAGTTGGGTGTGCTGTGACAGTATCCTTAAAACCTGCTTGACGTTGTACGACAATGCTGACAAGTTAATTTCCACCCAAGCACGTTGGGATAACCAGGGGTAGGTATTTGACTCCTGATTAGAGGTTACACTGGACGTTTGCTCGTGGCTCAACATCTTGAATGACTCCTATCACACCAGTCTTTGGCTTCTAAATCATTTAGATCATTCTCACTGCTAGAAGCCTAATTGTGATTAATCAAGAAGTTTACCTCTGATTTCGGAATTGGCACAAGATCATGAACACGAGAATTTGGTAAAAAGGAGAATTCTTTTTAGATCTTGACTTTTTATTATTTGTAGTTTTTACTATTGGGTATAGTATAAAATTTTTTCATCACCAAAGCTGAATATAATTGTGTTAATATATGTAAAAATAATAGCCTGAGCGCCTATCAATGGGGAAGGTTTTAGTTTTAAACGCCTCTTACGAACCGCTCAATATCACGAGCTGGCGGCGAGCTGTGGTGTTACTGATTAAAGGCAAAGCAGAGCGAGTAGAGTTTAATAACACGCTACTCTACTTAGACTTTCCGCTTCCGACAGTCATAAGGTTACGCCACTATGTGCGCGTTCCTTATAAGGAGATTCCTTTGACTCGTCGAAATATACTACACCGCGACAGTCACACTTGTCAGTATTGCGGTTACACAGGCGATGATTTAACTTTGGATCATGTCATTCCACGCTCACGTGGAGGCGGCGATACCTGGGAAAATATTGTTACAGCATGTGTCCGCTGCAATGTTAGAAAGGGTAGTCGTACACCCAACGAAGCTCACATGAACTTACGTCATAATCCACGCCGGCCTTATAGTAGCCTTTACTTTGAGGTCACCAAGCACCTGAAAAGTGGTACTCACCAAGAATGGCAAAAATACGTTATAGGACTCTGACACCTTCTGCTGAATCTAAATAAGGCAGATAGTTGTCAGTTTTTTGGCTTTGCTTGATATTTAAGCTTGTTTACAGAGCTTTACATAGTCTCAAGCTAAAAAGCTAGCAAAAAAGCAGCAGTTAAGCGGTTTTGTTGCCGAAGTCACTTCTGCTAGAGTAACACATATCAACACCAAAAACAACAGGGTGCGTTCTAAATTTACCAAAAAATCAGGGGTAGGTATTAAAGGCGTTTTCCTGCCAAGTTAGCAACGATAAGTTCTTGACAAAAAAAGACGCTCAGAGATAATATGTCATGCTCTGATATTTCTGCAAAGATCGTAATGTGTGGCTGAAGTGTTGAAATACAAACTGTAGTATCTATTGATGAAAAAAAGGAGCCTCACACTTATAAAAACGTTTCGTATGCACTTTAATTCTTCTGTGACTCAGATTTCGAGTTTGCCATTAACGGGTGATCCTACTCCAGACGATTTTGAAATAGACAACAAAGATTTTGCAGAAGTTCCACTCACTAGACACTCAAGTACAACATTGATAGGTGATGGTTCTTTTGTGGGTCTGCGTAACAATTCATTGGTAAATCAAAAATCAGAAGAGCTGCACAACACGTTTCTTGCGCATAAACAAGAACGCCAGTTAATTATTCTTCAAGATTTTCCAGATCCTGATGCTTTATCGTGTGCTTGGGCTTACCAGCTCATAGCTCAGCAATACGACATAAAATGTGACATCATTTACGCTGGTGCTTTGAGCCACCAAGAAAATATTGCTTTGGTCAAGCTGACAGGCTTACCCGCGCAGCGTTGGACAGTACAAACACTCAAAAGCAAAGACTTATCTTCCTACCAAGGTTTTGTCCTCATAGACAACCAGGGAACGACTTCTCAGCTAGTACCAATTGTGCAAGAGGTCGGGATACCAATAGTGGCGGTTATTGATCACCACAGTTTACAGAGTGACATGAAATCAGATTTTTTTGATGTTCGTCCCTCTGTACGAGCTACAGCAACGATTTTCACTCAATACTTACAGTACGGGCTACTGACTCTAGATAGCAGTATAAATCAACATGTAAAATGCGCGACTGCCTTGATGCATGGCTTGCGATCGGATACTAATAGACTGATGCAAGCACAGGAAGAAGATTTTATGGCAGCAGCGTATTTGAGCAAATTTTATGACGCCCAGTTGCTGAACGCAATTCTACAGGCAAATCGTTCTAAACGAGTGATGGATGTTATAGAGCGATCGCTCAAAAACCGCATCGTGCAAAATAACTTTTCTATTGCTGGTGTTGGTTACTTACGCTACGATGACCGCGATGCAATACCCCAAGCGGCAGATTTTATTGTGACAGAAGAAAACGTCCACACAGCTTTGGTGTACGGTATTGTTCACGATGAAGATGAAGAACTAGAGGTGGTAATTGGTTCCCTAAGAACAACCAAACTCACTCTCGACCCCGATGAATTTATTAAAGAAGCCTTTGGTCAAGATAGCAGTGGACGCTTTTTTGGTGGTGGACGGACAAGCGCAGGTGGGTTTGAAATTCCGATGGGTTTCTTATCAGGAGGAAATGAAAATTCTGCTTATGCGAAGATGAAATGGGAAGTTTTCGATTCTCAGATTAAGCAGAAGCTTTTAAGATTGGTGAATCCGAAGGATAATCCTATACAGTCGGAGTAGAATCATTAGTCATTAGTCCTTAGTAACCAAAGACAAAGGACTAATGACTAAATATCCTTGGGGTATTTCCTCCACTGTGTGGGTAAAACACCACTTGCATCGACGAGCGTTTATTCGCACTGCCTCGCCTCCAAACAGCTTACGCTCACAAAGGACACTCAGCCGTGGAACTGTATTTAATCCGTCATGGTATAGCTGAAGAAAGGCGACCAGATCTCAAAGACGACGAACGCTCACTCACCAAAGAAGGTCGCGAAAAAACAGACAAAGTAGCCCAGCGATTGCGAAAGCTGGGCTTGTATTTTGATTTGATTGCAACTAGTCCGTTAATACGAGCTCGCCAAACAGCAGAAATTCTTATAGCCGCAGGGCTGAGTTGCAAGGTAGAGGAATGTTCCTATCTCGCTCCAGATGGTCGTATTGAAAATTGGGCTGTAGACTGGTTGAGTCCAAGAAATTATTCACCCCAAACTCAACTTGCTTTGGTTGGACATGAACCAGATTTGAGCGCTTGGGCAGAAATTCTTTTATGGGGACAAGCAAAAGCAACGTTAGTTTTGAAAAAAGCGGGTATGATTGGGGTAAAACTACCAGAAAAAGGCTCCCCTCTGGGTCGTAGTCATATGTTTTGGTTGACGCCACCCAAGTACTTGCTCTAACAGTAGAGTAACGTTTCTGAAAGAATTTTTAGGAGAACGGATACTGTTATGGTGATAACAATTTCTGGTAAGTTAGCCTGAAAAGATCTTTCAAAAAAAAAGCAGATGGTGTTGCCATGATGGTGTGCGAATATAAGCCTGGTTTGGATGGCATTCCCGCCGCTCAATCCAGTATTAGTAATGTTGACGGACAAAAGGGAATACTAGAATATCGTGGCATCCGGATTGAGGAACTAGCAGAAAAAAGTACATTTTTGGAAACTGCTTATCTGCTAATTTGGGGTGAGCTGCCCACATCAAATGAACTCGCAGCATTTGAGGATGAAGTTCACTCTCACAGACGGATCAAATATCACATTTGCGACATGATGAAGTGCTTTCCAGAAAGCGGTCATCCGATGGATGCACTCCAAGCCTCAGCTGCAGCATTAGGCTTGTTTTATTCACGTCGTGACTTGAATAATCCTGCTTACATTCGGGATGCTGTCGTTCGCCTCATAGCAAAGATTCCGACAATGGTGGCGGCGTTCCAGTTAATGCGAAATGGGAATGATGCTATACGTCCCCATGCGGACTTGGACTATTCCGGTAACTTTCTGTACATGCTCAATGAGAAAGAACCTGATCCATTGGCTGCGCGCATTTTTGATATCTGCTTGATACTTCATGCTGAACATACGATGAACGCCTCCACCTTCAGTGCAAGGGTAACAGCGTCTACTCTAACTGATCCATACGCAGTGGTAGCGAGTGCGGTGGGAACGTTAGGAGGACCGCTACACGGTGGAGCGAATGAAGAAGTCATTGAGATGTTGGAAGAAATTGGCTCTGTAGAAAATGTGCGTCCCTACATTGAGGATCGTCTGGAACGCAAAGCCAAGATTATGGGCTTTGGACATCGTGTGTACAAAGTGAAAGACCCACGCGCCACGATTTTACAGAACTTGGCAGAACAGCTGTTTACCAAGTTCGGGCATGACAAGTATTATGACATTGCCGTAGAAATGGAAAGGGTGGTGCAGGAAAAACTGAGTCACAAAGGAATTTATCCCAACGTTGACTTTTATTCAGGTTTGGTGTATAGAAAATTGGGAATTCCTACAGATTTGTTTACACCAATATTTGCGATCGCCCGTGTAGCTGGTTGGTTAGCACATTGGAAAGAACAGCTAGAAGAAAACCGGATTTTCCGTCCTACCCAGGTTTACGACGGTAAGCATGACGTTTCTTACACTCCCATCGACCAGCGGTAGAGTGATGAGGGGATTATGAGGGAAGGAGAGAATTTTCCTATACTCCCACAGTCCCTCACTCCCACACTCCCACCACTAAGGGTTTTCTTCGTAAATCCCAATCCTTACCATAAATAGAAATTCTCGTCTGGATAAAGGGGCGAAAACCATCCAACGATATACTAGGCATGGGAATTGCAAAAAATCTTAAATTTTGCATGATTTAGGCAGAAATTTTAATGGGCGAATTTACAGTTATTAACAAGTGTGGATAGTTGTAAAGGACAATGATCTAAAGGACTTGAAGAGCAAAAGACATGAATTCAGGAATTGATCTGCAAGGAACTTTTATAGAATCCCTCATGGATTTGGGACTAAGCGCTGGTCTAGCCAAGTCAATTTGGATGCCAGTGCCGATGATACTAATGATTATTGGTGCTACAGTTGGTGTCCTAACCTGCGTTTGGTTAGAGCGGAAAATCTCCGCAGCCGCACAGCAGCGGATTGGTCCTGAATATATTGGTCCTTTAGGTTTGCTAGCTCCAGTAGCAGATGGTATGAAGCTGGTTTTCAAAGAAGATGTGGTACCAGCTAAATCCGATGCCATACTGTTTACCCTTGGTCCAATTATCGTAGTGTTGCCAGTGTTTCTGTCCTACCTGATTGTGCCGTTTGGACAGAATCTGGTGATTACAGATGTTGGGATGGGCGTGTTCTTGTGGATTGCTTTGTCTAGCATTCAACCTATTGGCTTGTTGATGGCTGGTTATGCATCCAACAACAAATACTCTCTCCTGGGAGGGTTGCGAGCAGCAGCGCAGTCAATTAGCTATGAAATTCCATTGGCACTTGCAGTGCTGGCGATCGCCATGATGTCCAATAGCCTCAGCACCATCGACATTGTGGAACAGCAATCTGGTTATGGCATTCTTGGCTGGAACGTATGGCGTCAACCAGCTGGATTTATTATCTTTTGGATAGCAGCCCTTGCTGAATGCGAACGATTACCCTTCGACTTACCTGAAGCAGAAGAAGAACTGGTTGCTGGTTATCAGACTGAATACTCTGGTATGAAATTCGCTCTTTTCTACCTGAGTTCCTACGTTAACCTAGTCCTTTCTGCCCTGTTAGTATCAGTTTTGTATTTGGGTGGTTGGGATTTTCCGATTCCTATTAACCTGATAGCGAGCACTTTGGGGGTCAGTGAAACAAATCCCGTGTTGCAGGTTGTAACCGCCTCCTTGGGAATCACCATGACTGTACTTAAAGCATACTTCCTGGTCTTTCTGGCAATTCTGTTGCGCTGGACAGTACCACGTGTTCGTATTGACCAATTGCTAGATTTAGGATGGAAGTTCTTGCTGCCTGTTGGTTTGGTTAACTTGCTACTAACTGCAGCCCTGAAACTTGCCTTTCCCTTTGCCTTTGGTGGTTAGTCATTAGCACAAAGGATAAATGACGCTGATAACTTCAAAAGAGAGAGACACAATATGTTGAAGTTCCTTAAGCAAGTTGGTGATTACGCCAAAGAAGCGGTGCAAGCTGGTCGCTATATAGGTCAGGGTCTTTCTGTTACCTTTGACCATATGCGGCGTCGTCCAGTCACCGTGCAGTACCCTTACGAGAAACTGATTCCTAGCGAACGATTTCGCGGTAGGATTCACTTTGAGTTTGATAAGTGCATTGCCTGCGAAGTTTGTGTTCGGGTTTGTCCGATCAACCTGCCAGTAGTGGATTGGGATTTCGATAAGCCAACCAAAAAGAAAAAGCTCAAACACTATAGCATCGACTTTGGAGTTTGTATCTTTTGTGGTAACTGTGTGGAATTTTGTCCCACCAACTGTTTATCAATGACAGAAGATTATGAACTTTCTACTTATGATCGCCATGAATTGAACTATGACAACGTGGCGCTTGGTCGTTTGCCCTACAAGGTGACTCTAGATCCAATGGTCACACCCTTGCGTGAACTGGCTTATTTACCCAAGGGCGTTACAGATCCCCACGGTTTACCTGCTGATGCACCTCGCCCTGGTGCACGTCCAGAAGACCTTGTAGAGCAGGAAAAGTAAAGGTAATTAGTCAAGAGTCAACAGTGCATAGTTTTTGACTCTTGACCTTTGACTGTTGACTTTTAAGTGAGGACAAAAAACGGTGAATCTTGCGGAAGGAGTACAAATTGTTTCATTTGGCATACTGGCAGTGATGTTAATTGGAACAGCACTCGGTGTGGTGCTGTTTGAGAACATCGTCCACTCAGCCTTTATGCTAGGAGGCGTATTTGTTAGCATTGCTGGATTATATTTATTGCTGAATGGTGACTTTGTAGCAGCAGCGCAATTGCTAATTTATGTTGGGGCAGTGAACGTGTTGATTTTGTTTGCCATTATGCTGGTAAACAAGCGGCAAGCTTTTGCGCCCTTCCCCACTGCTTGGGTACGCAAAGCACTCACGGGTGTAGTCAGTTTGGGATTGTTTGTACTTTTAAGTACGATGGTGTTGGCAACTCCTTGGTCACTCTCTACTGACATACCTCCAAGCAACACTATTGTTTTAATCGGTCAACATTTCTTCACTGACTTTTTATTGCCTTTTGAACTCGCTTCTATTTTGCTGTTAATAGCAATGGTAGGCGCGATAATTTTGGCACGTCGCGAGTATCTGCCTGAACAGACCATTTCTTCAGAACAACAGCAAGTTTTAACGTTACCAGAACGTCCCAGAGAATTGGTCTCAATCGGTGAATCGAGCCGTAATATTCAGTAAACAGTTATCACTGTTCATTGATAACTGATAACCCTTCGGGTTCACCAGTCGCCTAGGTCGGGAGATCCTCCTGCAGCGCTGGCTCACTGATAACTGATAACTGACAATGGGGGGACACCAACATTCATGCAGATCCAATACTTTTTACTACTTGCAGCAGCTTTGTTCTGCATCGGTATCTATGGCTTAATTACTAGCCGTAATGCTGTCAGAGTGCTGATGTCGATTGAGTTACTGCTCAATGCTGTTAATCTCAACTTAATGGCATTTTCCAACTTCCTAGACTCAGTAGCAATAAAGGGTCAGGTATTTACCGTATTTGTCATTACCGTAGCGGCAGCTGAAGCGGCGGTAGGTTTAGCGATCGTGCTTGCCATTTATCGTAACCGCGACACTGTTGATATGGAGCAGTTTAATCTCCTGAAGTGGTAATTCTGTGGAGCTCAAACAGGTCATTATTGCTTATAAAGCACGAGATTCCCAAAGTAAACGCTGGGCAGAAATCTGTGCAAAGCAACTAGAACATCGCCAATGCCAGGTTTTGATGGGACCAAGTGGACCGAAAGATAACCCATATCCGGTATTTTTGGCTTCAGCTGGACAACCAATTGACTTGGCTGTGGTACTTGGCGGTGATGGTACTGTTTTAACTGGTGCAAGACATCTAGCCCCGGCTGGCGTCCCAATACTAGCAGTCAACGTGGGAGGTCATCTGGGGTTTTTAACCGAATCTGTAGACGAATTTCAAGACACTGAACGAGTTTGGGATCGACTCTTAGAAGACCGTTACGCTGTGCAGCGGCGGATGATGTTGCAAGCCTCAGTCTTTGAGGGAGATAGGACTCATTTGGAACCAGTGTCTGAACGCTACCTCGCTTTAAATGAAATGTGTGTCAAACCCGCTTCCGCTGATCGGATGATTACCTCAGTTCTAGAGATGGAAATTGATGGTGAAGTCGTCGATCAATACCAAGGGGACGGGTTAGTTATTTCTACTCCCACTGGTTCTACGGGTTACACCGTTTCTGCGAATGGTCCGATTATACATGATGGTATGGAAGCAATTACCATCACTCCCATTTGTCCAATGAGTCTTTCTAGTCGTCCCCTCGTCTTACCCCCTGGTTCTGTCGTCAGCATTTGGCCCTTGGGCGATTACGATTTAAGTACCAAATTGTGGACTGATGGAGTGTTAGCTACTTCCATTTGGCCTGGACACCGTGTTGATGTGCGGATGGCAGATTGTCGGGCTAAGTTTATTATTTTACGGGAGAACAACTCGTATTATCAGACGCTGCGAGAGAAGTTGCTATGGGCAGGAACAAGAATTCGCTACAGTAGCGCGAGTCATGCGAATTGAGAGTTGTTTTCTAGTTTCTCAATAGACTTTTTGATCTCAACTACCAGACGAAGCCTGCAGAAGCAGGCTTTGTTTGTATACTCCAAATCATCAGTAGTTGAGGTTTTCAACACCTATCATCCACATAAACGGCATCCACCTCTATCTCTATTAGCATCGCTGGATTTATTAAGGATTTCACTTCCACCATTGTTGAAGCCGGCGGAAATTCTATAAAGAATTCTTGATGCGCTTGTCCAAATTCAGCCCAACGGCTAATATCGGTGACAAACATTCGCGTCCGCACAACATGGCTTACGTCTGCTCCCAAGTCTTGCAAAGCTTTCTGGATAATTTCAAAACAACGCTTTGTTTGCGCGTATGCATCGCCAGGAGCAAATACTCCTCCCGCTTCATCGACTGGTGCTGTACCAGAAACATAAATATGGTTTGCAACTCTTATTGCTCGACAGTAACCTACCTGTGATTCCCAAGAAGTACCAGAAAAAGTGCGCATGACTGGCATAGTATGCTATTGCTAAACGTTCACAGAGGAAATTTTATCTGTAACCGTTGGTTGTTTGGATCGCAAGCACATCAATATAGAACCCATTTGACATCTAACAAGAGGCTGCAAGCCTCTTAATCATTAACCTGATGAAGCAGAGGTTGAGTTTGGCCGTAGCACCAGCCAGGGTTCGTTCAAAGTTCTTAACCAGAATTTTAC
>NZ_JABXYX010000347.1 GCF_017982655.1 Brasilonema sp. CT11
TTCTTGGATGAGTTTATTTTAATACTCTAAGCTTCTTTAACACTTTTACTTTTGGTTGGGTTTAAGTGACGGTTACGCATAGCGCAACCGTCAAGTCGTCATTGGCGATCGCATGAATACACAGGTACTTTTCACTCAGAATTTAATAACCCGCAACTTAGGTTATTAGGGATTGAAACGATTTGTTCACATTCTAAAATAGAGGGTTTAGTGAGTTGAAATTTCTCTTTCTCCCTATTAGGGATTGAAACAAGTCACATTTATTTTAGGCATTACAACAAATCTCGTTGAAATTTCTCTTTCTCCCTATTAGGGATTGAAACATCTAACTTAAAAGCTTTCCTAGATTGGTCAATTGTCAAAATTTCTCTTAGAAGTGAGCGATCGCCCAGACACCATTGCACAACCTGAACCCGAAGAAACTTTCTAGTTCTAGCCTAAGTTATCGTTGGGATATAATCCGGGTTTTAGGGGACAAATTATGCAAGTTAAATACGGAATAGCTTATCCAAAAACAAGCTTTTGGATTGCCCAGCAGAATGCACCGAATACCACAAATCTGGAGTCACAAATTGTAAACTTAAAATCTCAAGTTACAAACTTAGAGTCACAAGTTATAAGTTTAAAGTCTCAAGTTACAAACTTAGAAAACGATGTCAGCCAAGCCGGAGGTATTGTGATATTTGTTGGAGCGTTTTGTGCATTGTGGGCGCAGAATACTGGTCGTAACGCATGGCTATGGTTTTTTATTGGAATCTTCTTCGCTCCAATTACTGTGATAGTGCTGCTTGCCAAAAATTCAGCCGAAAGAAAGTCGCAGAGATAATCTTTACTTCGGAATTATCGATGCCTAAAAAGCGCTTGCGTTTCGCTTGACAAAAAATAGAAGTGAGTTAATGACCTCGCACCCATGAAGAAGAATTGAGAACTAGCAAAAACAAAGTCCTTTCAGAATCGCCTCGAAGGGCTTTGTTTTTTGTCGGTAGGGTGTTTGTACCTTTGGTATAAATTCAATCATTAATACATAAGTACTATCTTCTCACACCATTTACACATCTTGCTTATATTGTCAATGCGTAAGTCCTAGATTCATAAGATTTGTATTATAAAAAAAAGCGAATGGTCATATTATGAATTTAGACACATTTGAAGCAAATGAATCGAGTAGCAGTGGATCTTTAACTATTGAGCAGGCGATCGCCAACCTCCAAGGAGAAGACTTGGGGTTGCGCATGTATGCGGCTTGGTGGCTGGGCAGATTTCGGGTACGGGAACCTGCAGCAGTTTCACTCCTCATCCAAGCATTAGAAGACGAAGCCGATCGCACAGAAGAAGGTGGATACCCGTTACGGCGGAACGCTGCTAGGGCATTGGGAAAGTTGGGCGATCGCCAAGCAGTACTACCCCTGATTCAGTGTTTGGACTGCTCAGATTTTTACGTCCGGGAAGCTGCAGCTCAATCCCTAGAGATGCTGGGCGATCCAGTTTGTATCCCCAATTTGATTTCCCTACTCAAAGCAGGCTTGCAAGGAAATCACCTCGTTCCAAACCAGCCAGACTTCTCTCAACCTTATGATGCCATCTTAGAAGCCTTAGGAACCCTAGGAGCAACCGTCGCTGTTCCGCTGATTTTGCTGTTCTTGGATCATCCAATCGAGCGGATTCAGTATGCTGGAGCACGAGCCATGTACCAGTTAACTCAAGATGTGATCTATGGAGAACGCCTGGTGCAAGCCTTGGCAGGTAAGGATTTGCAACTGCGTCGAAGTGCGCTTGCAGACTTGGGTGCCATCGGCTACTTGCCAGCAGCAGAGGCGATCGCTCAAACTTTGGCTGAAAATAGTATAAAACTGATTTCAATGGGATGAAAATACTTCAATCATCCAATCAAATTAATAATTTTGATTGT
>NZ_JABXYX010000157.1 GCF_017982655.1 Brasilonema sp. CT11
TGAATGAGTTGCGAGAAGCTGTCTGGAAACAGCTAGATAAATTTACTCCATCTCAAATTAAATCTATCGCTGGATGGAATTTCATTTTAGAAGCTTTATTTGTATCAGGCTTTTCGTGAAATGGTATAACTGATAACTGATAACTGTGAATCATACTCAGCACTTTGAATGCAGCTTTTCAAACAACTTAGCTACCTTGTCTAAATCCTTATCTCCTGGGGCACGTTCTACACCACTCGATAGGTCAATGCCACTAGGGGTTATCTGAGTTAAAGCTTGTATAATATTCTCTGGAGTGAGTCCCCCCGCCAAAAACCAAGGACAGCTAGGGCTGAATAGCTGCAACATTGTCCAGTCTAGAGTTGTGCCTGTACCACCTAGTTGCTGTGGATGGTAAGCATCAAGTAACAGCGTATCTGCGTTTGAAGTATAAGTTTCTGCTTTTTCAATATCCTCAAAGGTACGGATTCTCAAAGCTTTAATAATTTCTATATTTGGTAGCGATTGACGCAACTGGTGACAAAATTCCAGGGATTCATCTCCGTGCAGTTGAACCCCAGTTAAGCCAGAATGAACTACCGTTTGAGTAATTTCAGGAACAGAAGTGTTGGCAAAAACTCCAATTTTGTCGATTTTTTCGGGCAGTTGTTCCACGACAGATCGAATCTGCTCTACTTTAACATAGCGGGGTGAGGTTGGAACACAAATAAATCCTAAGGCTGTTGCACCAAAGGAGGCGATCGCCTTCCCCTGTTGTGGTTGAGTTATTCCGCAAATCTTTACCCGCATAAATATTTTTGACAAATAATAGTAGTAATAGTTACATCAAACCGAAATTGTATAAACAATTTCAAGTTCTTTCCTTTATGATTCTATAATCTTTATGGTTTACCAATAAGCAGTCAGCACATAGCTAGCCAAATGCTAATGAGTGACCACTTGTCAATTTTTCTATTTAGGAGATAAAAGCTTGATTTCATCAATCTTACTAGCAGCCGCCGCCAATGTCCCCGCAACACCTGAGTGGAACCCCACAGTAGGAATCATCATCAGCGTCAGCTGTTTGGTAGTTCTTTTGCTGACATCGTTTATTAAATCTCCCAAGGTAGGTCCCAAATTGCCTGTACTTCCCATAAGTCTTCCAGCATTCATTGGTGCTATGTGTTTTGGGCATATTATTGGCATTGGCATCGTTCTAGGGCTGACAAATATTAGTAATCGCCTCTAGATTTTTAGATATCACGTTCTTTCTCACACTATGTTGATTTCTTTAGTTGGGAAAATTAACATCTTCCCGAAGAAAGAGAATTCTACTATTTCACTGAGTAGAGCATAAACGTAGAAGCAGGAACTATAGTTGAGGCACAGCATTGCTGTGCCTCAACCATATGGTTTGTTATTTATGTACACAAAATTCAAAGGGGTGTGGGGGAGGACAGTGCCGTGGGCGGTGAGACCAGTGCTTGATCAGGGTTTCCCGACAGAGGATAAGAGCGTTAGCGCAGCGAGACCGGAGGTCTTCCCCGAAGGGATCTCCCGACTTGAGGCACCTGTCCGTTGAGCCAGTGCCGTGGATTGTAAGATCAGTCCAGCAGGAGGGCTTTGGTGCAATCTGTCGCATGTGGCGTACACAAACGCGTTGCGACGGTAATGCCATTTTGGATTTTAGATTTTAGATTTTGGATTTTAGATTTGTCTATTCTAGAAATTGGAGCCTATTAACTCGCCCATGCTGCAGTATCCAAATCTCAGCAAGCATAGTTAGTGCGGCAAAATTATATATGTGTAAAAAACAACGTATGAGACGTCTTTCTGGACGGTTGAAAATATCTAGTTTTAGGAAAATGTAATGCAAACAAATTGGAAAATCGGGTCTTTATTCGGAATTCCACTGTTTTTAGACCCTCTGTGGTTTGTGATTTTAGGGCTGGCAACCCTTAACTTTGGGGTGGCTTACCAAACATGGGGAACGACTCTAGCTTGGAGTGGTGGAGTGCTGATGGCATTACTGCTCTTTGGTTCAGTATTATTGCACGAATTGGGTCATAGCTTAGTTGCGCGATCGCAAGGTATAAAAGTCAATTCGATTACTCTATTCCTATTTGGTGGTATTGCTTCTATCGAAGAAGAATCCAAAACTCCAGGAAAAGCATTTCAAGTCGCAATTGCCGGACCGGGAGTGAGTGTTGTCCTGTTTGTCCTCCTCAGCCTGCTAGTAAATGTTTTGCCTGATAACAGTCCTGCTAGCGTCATGGTTAGAGATTTAGGCAGAATCAACTTAGTTTTGGCACTGTTCAACCTGATTCCTGGTTTACCCTTAGATGGCGGACAAGTTTTAAAAGCAGCACTTTGGAAAGTAACAGGGAACCGCTTTCAAGCTGTACGGTTAGCAGCAAAAGCAGGACAAATTTTGGGTTATGGGGCGATCGCCCTAGGCCTGGCAGTAGATTATTTTACTGGGGAATTAGTCACTGGTTTGTGGATAGCCTTGTTAGGTTGGTTTGGTATCCGTAATGCTACTAGCTATGATCGCATAACAATTTTACAAGAAACCTTGCTCAGTCTGGTTGCCGCCAATGCCATGACTCGTGAGTTTCGCGTCGTCGATGCTAATCAGACTTTGCGTTCTTTCGCCGACTCCTACCTTTTGGAGACTAACACTCCTGGAGTTTATTTTGCCGAATCTGATGGACGTTACCGGGGGATCATTTCCATAGACGATTTGCGCCTTGTGGAAAGAAGTGAATGGGAAACCCTAACGGTGCAAAGTATAGTGCATCCCCTGACAGAAATTCCCACTGTTGTTGAGTCAACTCCCATAACAGAGGTGATTAACAAGCTGGAAAATGAACAATTACCCCGCATCACTGTGCTTTCTCCTGCTGGTGCTGTCGCTGGTGTGATTGATCGAGGGGATATTGTGCAGGAGTTAGCACAAAAGTTAAATTTGCGGATCACTGAAGCCGAGATTAAGCGGATAAAAGAGGAAGGGAGTTATCCGCCTGGTTTGCAATTAGGAGTTATTGCAAAATCGCTACAATCGTAAAACGCTCTTGGCGTGTGCTTTGTGCTTACGTGATAAACAAGATCCCCGACTTTTTTGAGAAGTCGGGGATCTGTGGCTTTCGTCTAATAACTTCTGCAAATATAGATTTTTGCTGGATTCAACGAGAATTCAAAAAAAATTTATAACCAGTTGGAGATGCGCTACTAGGTTGAATTTGAATTAAGACGACATCATTTTTGATATCGCGACGATCGCCTGATTGTGAAAATTGAATTTTTCCCGTTGCACCTTCAGCATAAAAGTTGGAATTCTGCAATACTTTTTGTAATTCTTCACGAGTTGTACTTTGCTGCAAACCGCTAATAATAGCGACAGCTGCATCGTAACTTGTGGCAGAACGCCAAGTCACGGGATTACCCCAAAGTTGCTGAGCATTTTTGCCAAAGTTATTTTCCAAGTTCGCTTCTGGATACCAAGGTACGACTAACTTCAAACCATTGACATCTGAGCGTCCTTGTTGTAAGGTTTGGGATGTATAAAGGGTAGGACTGCCAAACAGTTTCAGCCTTCCTTTATTTGCTGTGGCTAAATCTAACGCTTTGTTAATTCTGTCTACATAAGGAGCTAAGACTAAGCCATCTGCACCGCTCTTAATCGCATCAGCAATGACTTGATTAGGGTTGAAATCTGGTGCTGAGAAATCGCAGGTTATATTTACAAGCTCTCCTGCATTTTTGTTTATGGCATAACTAAATTCATCTCGAAGAGATTGATTACTTATGGCTTTTTCATCTACGCAAATTGCTAATTTTTTTTTATTGATATCTTTGATAGCATAGGTAGATAAAGCCTCAGCAATAACACGAATATTAGGAGCAGTACGAAATGTATAAGAGCCACATCCTAATAATTTTAAAGAAAAAAGGGTAGGGTAAATATTTACTAATTTCCTCTGCTGGTAAATGGGGCAAGCCGCAACAGAAGCATCAGATCCATTATGACCAATAACTGCTAAAATTTTCTGGTCTGCCACTAAGGAATTGGCAAGTTTTTCAGCAATGTTGCGATTATTACCGTCAGAAGCAATTTCTACTTGTAATAAATGTCCTCTAATGCCACCTTTTTTATTGATTTCATCTTGAGCTTGAGCAACACCTTGAAGTATTTCTTTGGCAACATTAAGATTGCTGCCAATTTGAACACTCACAGCAATTTTCAAGATTTTACCACTACGAGCAGCATAAGCATTTTGTAAGTATATCCGGGCCTCGGGGTCGTTGGGCATATTTTGCACAGATGCTTGAAAATGTGCAATCGCCTTGTCATAATCTTCTGCAGCGAAAGCTTGTACGCCTAGTTGTTTCTCGCTACTAGGGTTATCTTGAACTAAGATTTTGTCCCCTAGACTGATGCGGCTGATGATGGAGTCTTTTGGTTCAAAGCTGTAGCCAGTGGAAGCTTTGGGATTGGGTTTGACTTCTACTAACACAGCGTTGCCAACGCGATCGCCTGAAGATAAAAACTTAATTGTACCTGTAACTCCCTGCGGAGAGAAAGTACCAGATAAAGCTTGTTGTACTCCGTCTCTAGTATCCTTTTGTTTAAGCCCTGCTGCAATGACTTTGGTAGCATCAAAGGCGGTAGCTGTACGCCAGGTAACTAAGTCTGTATCACCCCATAATTTGTATGCATTTTGAACAAAGTTTTTGTCCGGGGAGAGGGTGGCGTCCCAAGGAACTGATATCACCATACCGTTAACAGCATCGCCAGCAGCTAGAGTATCTTTGGTTTGTAAACTGGGGTTTCCTAATAACGTAATTTGACTTTGATTTGCTTTGGCGAGTGCGATCGCTTTGGGCATTCTGTTTACTTGAGGGTTGAGAAGTATGGCATTTACAGCTTGTTTTTTTGCATTTTCAATAATGGTTTTTGGCTGAAAATTATTTGCTACTAAATCGCAGTGAATGTCAATCAATTGAAGGCTCTTATCAAAACTTGCCTTTTCAAAATCATTTTTAAATGATTGGTCTTCTGCTTTAGAATCATTACAGGTAGCAATTCTATTTTTGCCAGCATTTTTGGCATATTCAGCTAAAGCATCTGCAATTTTGGTAAAGCTGATAGCTGTTCTATAGATATAGTTACCGTCGGTGCCGTGTGGGCGCTCTGTTAATTTTGTAGAGGTACTAGTTGGTGAAATCATCACCAATTTTCCCTCCTGATATTTTTCAGAGGCTGGAACGCTAGCATCGCTGCTGTTATGCCCAACAACCGCTAATATATCTTCATCTTGAACAAATCGATCTGCAATCTTTACAGCAATATCAGGATTGTTATCATCGTTGGCAATTTCAACTTTCAATAGCTTCCCATTCATGCCACCTTGATTGTTTATCTCTTGTTGAGCTTGCGCCACTCCTCGGAGAATTTCTTGGGCAACATTAGGGTTAGTACCAATGGGTACCGGAACACCAATTGTCAGTGCTGGTTTCTTACCAATCTTGGAATTATTCAGATATATCAACGTTTCTGGATCGTTACGATACTGCTGCAAAGATTTTTCAAACTTAGTGGTTGCTAAGTCGTAATTTCCCTGATGAAACGCCTGTATGCCTTCTTGTTTATAGGAAGTTGTAAATTTTTCGACTAATATTTTATCGCCAAAACTAAACCTAGCACGAGATTGAAACTCATGAATAATACGCCATGAAATAACACTAAAGCCTACTAATGCACCGACAACAATAGCTGTTTGCAAAGCAACTTTTTTCCAATTATGCTGTCGGGGATATTTTAGTTCTGCTGCTGCAGTATTTTGAAAAATAACAGGTAGCCACGAAGCACAAGGATACTGATTTTCCCATGCTTCTTGCAAGCGTGCGCGAGCTTGTTGTACAGATGCATATAAAGATTCACCAGCCGCAAATGCTGTGAGAAAATATTTCAAAAAATGTTGTGCTACTATATCGGGAACAGGCTGCCGCATGACAATTGTATAAGGAATTCGCGCATCAGCCAAATTACGTGCTAGTCCTAGTCCATCGCAAGAGTTAAAAATTGCTAGTTTTAATCCTTTTTGGACAGCATGTCTGAGACTATGGCGCAGATTCTCCAACGGTAAACTCTCGTTGGCATTAATTTTAATCTCTCCCGAACTATCATCTTGTTGGCTACAACTGTGTCCGGCAAAAAATAAAATATCCCAAGATTTAGTCCATAATTTATCTCTCAGTTCTTGAGATGATGGTTCTATTAACGATTCAATTATTGCGCCTGGTAAATTGTTTTCTAGGGCTGACAAATCTTGTTTTATATTGATACCTTGATTGTCGCCCAAAACCGCGAGGATTTTAACAGGAGTTTTTAACTTCTTTTTAGATGGTTCGTACTCCGAACTTACTAGAATTTCCGGTTTGGGATGACTGAAAAGATCCCATAAATGCCAAGGAAGTCGCTGTAGCAAAGAATCTTGCGTTTGCAAAATAAAGCGCACATCCTGTAAATTACCAATTTTTGGGAAAAATTGTCGCTCTAATTCTCGTACTGATGGTTGATTTAACCATTCGTTGAAACTGGATTGAAACTTTTGAGCAGCTTGATTACAATCTTCTAAAGTAGAAACATTTGTTATTTGACTCTCAGGAAGGGTGATTAACCAATTGGCTGGTAAGTTACGATAAATTCTTTGCCAATTCTCGTAGTTTTCCTTAACTGCCAATGCGGGCGGTAACCTGCCAGAAAATTCGTCAGAATCAGGTTTACCTTCTTTGCCAATTCTAACTCTGACAGGAAATCCTTTCTCAAAACTGCCTTGTTCAATCCCGAAGATAACCCGCATGTCCACTTTTCTCACCCTGTACTCATTTGTCTAGCTAAATGACAAAGTGTTCTGTAATGCTTGCATTATTTACACTAACCTGAACTCCGAATCTTTCGCCGAATTCGGCACAAAATTTTAATTGGATGTAATTATCAACAACTCTTGCTTTGACTTCAAGAAACGGCTGTCCATTTTCATACAGCCCGGCTAATTGCAAGTTTGGTGGTAGATAAGGCTGATTTCCTATCGGATATACTCGCAACAGAACAGCAACAGTTTTGTCAGGTTTAGATAAAATTGCTACCATTAAAGCCACCGGATTATTGGCGAGTTGCATCCCTAAATCCATGATGCGTCTAGCACTGATAGCAGGGTGCTTTGGTTCTATCGTCCACAAAGTTTCTGCAAGCTTCCAACGCTTTTCTTCATCTTCAGTTGTCTTTAAAAGATGAGCGAGTACATCGGTAACACTAAGAGAGTTAATGTTATCCTCAGATGATTCTACGTCTTCGACTTGATTCCGAGACATTTGTTCTAAAAATTCTGAAGGTAAGTTGTTTTCCCAACTGCGATGGGGATATAATTGCTCAATTACTTTCCAAACTTCTTCTGATTTATCTAACTGAAATCCTGCGATTCGTCGAAAACGAAAGGCTACTTGAGGACTTCTTTGATGGGATAATTCTTCAAGACTTTGCCATTGGGATTTGTAGATACCATCTAGCCATTGCCGCAAATGCACAAGATGGGAAGATTCTATTAATCTTTCCAATGGTTGCAACTCTTCAATGTCAATTTGTGATGTTTTAAGATCAGGTAAAAATCCTCTCACTTTTCCTTCTGTACAGGTTTTATTTAGTTCTACAACAACATAACCAATACGATTGTCCCAAACATCAGGAGGAACATAACAAAGGCGATCGCCTGTCCTGATTGCTCTACATTCTAAACGTCCCACTCCGGTAAGCAATAAATCTGCAACATCTGCCATCAAGCGCCCGTATTGGTTCCAGCTATAACTGGCTTCTAATTCAGTCGGAATATCCAGCATTTCCAAGTAGCTATTGACCACTAGTACAGCTAGAGTATTTACATACACTTGTTTAGCTTTTGGTTGAGTTGGTTGTTCTTGGGCAAATTCCAGAGCAGTTTCTCGAAATTTCGCCGGAATGGGAATAGAGATGATTTGCTGTTGGGTAGAGTAACTCATAGCCGTAGATTCAAAAATTAGGATTCGATATGAAAATAACCTTCGCTGTCAAAATAACCTTGGGATTTGCCAAAGTTGAGAAGGCGGGGAAAACACTGACGTTGATAGAACCTGCTGAGGGTGGATATGGATATACCGAACTCTTGAGATAAATCTTCCCAGGGAGTTTCAGGTGGTAAACGACGTTCTATCAAGACAAGACAGTTAATATCTGGACGATTTTGTACATGGATGCGACGCAAATTATTGGCTTCTTTTTTTAACCATTCCTGAATTTCTTGTAATATAGGTGGTGCTTGCGATCGCGCTGGAATTAAATTTACTGGATCTAGTTCTTCACCATTTTGATCTTGTATGGGATGAATTGTATTATTACTACCAACCCTACGATTATCTTCCAACCTGTACTTCAAATACCCGTTGAGCCATGTTATAACACTACCTTTTTCTGGATTGTAGGGGTTCTTGGCGGTACAAGCCTCACAAAGATTGCAGCAAAAATATAGCCAAGTTTTTTGTAGTGCTTCCTCCGCATCAGGTACACCCGTACCCCGCAACAGTTTACCTGTTTTTTGAATTAGTAAAAAAAGTTTGTGCAATCCTTTTTGACGTTCAATGCTACCTCTCGGATGCTGACAGGTTTGTTTCACAAGTTGGAGGATTTGTACTTCTAATTCATCCATACTGTCATCGTCAGTCTGATTTGATTGTTCTTTCTTTACCTGGCAATAGTCTTGGCATAACTTACCCCTACAAGTCTTATGGCTACTTTTCCAGATGTGATCTGATTTCGTACTTGCTATTTTTGTCTTCAGACTTAAATTGATTGATAACCTTTGTAACATCGACACCCGTAGTCTGCCGTAACTGTTCTAAGAAAGACGCCATTTTGGGAACACTACCACCATTTGTAGCATCAATGACAGTCAAATTGTCTACCCGTACCTCTGGTACTCCTACAGCCAACATTCGCAATAATGGTTCTAATTTTTGGAAGATGAAGATTTCTCGCGCCGCTGCGCCAGCGTTTTGCCAAGATTCGGCGAGATACTGCGTCCCCGCTGCTTGGGCTTTACCTTCTTCTACAATGCGGGCTGCATCTCCTTTTGCTTTGGCGATCGCCCGTTCGGATTCTGCTTCTGCTGGTGCAACCACATCAGCTTGTAACTGGTTTTCTACCTTTTTGATGCGTTCGGTTTGCACCCCAACTTCTGCCTGCACCTTTGCGACTTGGGCATTGACAACCGCTTCTACCTCTGCGATCATAGCTGTCCGCTTTGTCAGCGCGTCTTTAACTCTGCGTTCCGCGTCTGCTTTAGCAATTTCCAAATCCCGTTCAATTTGTTTGAGTTTGGTAATACGGTTGTTTTCTGAAACTTTAATTATTGCCTCGGCTTTCGCTTCGGCTTCTGCTATGCGTGCATCTCGCAACAATTCTGCCTGCTGCTTGCGTCCGATAGAATCCAGATAGCGCACCTCATCAAAGATGTTTTTAATTTGTAGGTTGTCTAGTACTAATCCCAGTTTTTCCAAATCGTCTTCAGCTTCTTCAAGTAGGGTTTTGGCGAAGGCTATTTTATCTTCGTTCACCTGTTCTGGCGTCAGATTTGCCAATACTCCCCGCAGATTTCCCTCGAGCGTTTCCTTTGCCAACTGTTCTATATCTTTGCGGCTTTTCCCCAAGAGTCGCTCAATTGCATTGTAAATTGTCGGTTCTTCTCCAGCAATTTTGATATTTGCTACCCCTTCTACTGTTAAGGGAATTCCGCCTTTGGAGTATGCATTCGATACTCGTAATTCAATAATCATGTTTGTCAGATCCATGCGGAAAGTTTTCTCTAATAGCGGGGTTTGAATCCTACTACCTCCTTTCACTAAGCGGTATCCAACGGAATTTCCATCATCAAGAGAAGTGCGACTGCCGGCGAAAATCAATACTTCGCTTGGTTGACAAATATAGTATAAGTTACGAATCACCCACCAACCAGCGGCAGTTCCAGTACCAAAAATTCCCAGTAGTAAAGCGATTATTTCCATCATTTTTCTCCCGAATTCAAGTGTAATTTGTATAACCTTAAAACAGGTTAATTAACGTTATTAGCTCTGCCGTAGGCAATCGCTCATTTCAGGAATTGTCGTTCCTTTGCTTTTGTACCCAAAAGATGTGAGTTGGGGGACTTTACCCATAACTTGTTTCGCTGGGGTGCGTTCAACGGGATAACGAATCTGCTCTGGATACACTCGGAAAGAAGCGAAGAAATTAGCTGCTTCTGTAGTTAATTCACCAGGTGCTACAGCTCCGAGAAAGTACATGCGTCGTTTAACTATAAAAGACTGATATTGTCCCAAAGCTCCATTAGAATGTTGCACCAGAAACTCTGTACCAGGATACCCCTCAATCACAAGATCGGTACTCCGAACGACTTTACCAGACAACTCTTGTTTACCAGAGAATTTCTTTCGGAATTCATCTTGCATAATTTTCCGAAGCCCTAAAGTAGATAGATATTCCGTTTCCTTAGGTAAGTCTACGTAGAGGATGAAATATACCGTTTGAGTTGTTGGACTTTCAGAAAACAATTGTTCGGGTTTCTTCTCAGTTATACGCCCTGGCATCCAAATTTGAGTATCGCCCTGCGCTGTCGAATAAGTAACATCGTTGGCAATGAGATCTGGCTGCTTAGGTGCTATAAACACTACATTATGATGGGATACTGGTTTGTTAATCAGTGCTACAGATGGGTTCTGCGTTCCCAAAGTCACCGCAATCATGGTGATCGCAAAAGTTTTTAAGGTGTTCATAAAAAAACCTCGGGAGTTTGGAAATAGTGAGTTACTTAAAACCTTAGTCCTTTCCTTGATTGAGAGTTCCTGTGACATCAATACCAAGGGTTTGATTGACGCTTTCTAGGAACTGAAGCACGATTTCGGGATAAACGTTGACTAAACTGGCTAAAGATTTTCCATCGCCGTTGTCAATGACGTTTACTTTTTTGAGTTGAATGCGCTTGGGAATCTGCACTGCTTCTTGGAGTACAGTTTCAATTTGTTGGATTAAGAATAATTTGGAAGCATCTGTTCCAGTTTGCTGCCAAACTTGGGAAAGAATATCGTTAACTAAAGCTGCAGCTTTAGCATTTTCTTCCAAGGAGGCGGCTTCCCCTTTGGCGCGGAGTTCTTGGGCTTGGCGTTCGGCTTGGGCTGGGAGAATTTCATCTGCTTGTAAGCGCAAGCGTTCTAATTCTGAACGTAGTGCTTGCAAGACTTGTTCAGCTTTTGCTTTCTTTTCTTGAGCAGCCGCTGTGGTAATCTCTTCTTCAGAACGGGCTTTTTGTTCTAGTTTTGCTTTGATTGTGCGAAGTTCGTTTTCTTTCTCCAGCACAATAATTCTGTCTTGGGTTTTGGCAACTTGGGCGTGTTCTTCACATTGGGCTTCTATTTGTTCTGCTTGGGCGATCGCATTCGATTCCGCAATTTCCGCATTTTTAACAATAAGAGCAATTTGCTTGCGTCCCCAAGATTTGAGATAATCTACATCATCAGAAACACTTTGAATTTTCAAGGTGTCGAGTTGTAATCCCAATTTGGTAAGGTCGCGGCTAACATCAGAGGCTATACGGTGGGCAAAACTCAGACGATCTTCATTGAGTTCTTCAGGTGTGAGAGTAGCGACGACACCCCGCAGATAGCCTTCTAGAGTTTCGCGAGAGACACGAGTTAATTCTGAGCGATCGCGATCCAAAAAGCGTTCAATAGCATTACCCACAACCCCTGGATCTGTGGAGATTTTCACATTGGCAATTGCTTGGATATTTAAAGGTGTTCCCCCCTTGGCGTAAGCATTTCGTACCTCCACCCGTACCGGCATAGTGGTAACATCCATACGCTTAACAGTTTCCACAATCGGAATACGAATAGCCCGTCCACCTAATAGCACTCGATAACCGACTTCTTGTCCATCGTGAGTACGCCACCTACGTCCAGAAAGAACCAATACTTCATTGGGTTTGCAGATACACAAAAAAGATTTAACAAACCATACAAATATAACAGCGCTAAAGATAGAAAGTGCAATGGGGATACTGCTAAAAAGTAATCCTTCAACACCATTGTTGTTCTTATTAGTAGGTGTGTCGATATTAATTTGTGCTACTGGCACCGTCGCTATATTTTGCTGCTCTTTCATAGTTAGTAGTTAGTCATTAGTGATTAATTGTTGTTTTTAGTGCGTGGTATTTTGTGTTATTTTGCCTCAAGTTACCTCACTCTCTACACAGATACCACCCATACTTTATTGCCCTTCATACCAACAACAACAACACGCTCATCTTGATGAAGTTGTTGAGTTTCGTCAGTAAAGGCAACGAAATCTACTAAAGAACCTTTGAGATTAACACGTACCTTTCCGGGACTGTTGTAATTCAAAGGAATTTCTACCGTTCCAAAACAACCGATGATATTATCACTACGTACCAAGCTATCTACTACTTGACGTTGTCGTTGGAGAGAAATTAATCCAACTATTAATACACCACCGATAATTCCCACGAATACTGCAATTCCCGCAATTATCAGGATTAAGTTCTTCATTTCCTCCTGTCCAGTTGATGAATAAATCCAAATTAAAACTTTTCATTTCAAGAGAATCCTCTTGAAGTGCTTTTGTATAACTCTGCTGGTTGAACTTTAAAAAAATGTTGCTATCATCAATACCCCAGAAACAGTGAAACTGATAAGTAAGACAGAGGATATAGCAGATATGCTATATCTCTGCCGCCACGGAACGCAGCTCAACAAAATGAATATCACGCTAAGTGATATTTGGATTAGTGTTGGCTCTATATGTTCTTCAGTTGGAGTGGAATAAAATTATCTATCTTGTTACAGAACTTTACAATTAAGTTTTCTTCCGATAAAAAGTAAGAGACTATTTCAGCCACCGCCACCGCCATCACCGCCACCGCCACCACCACCACCATCACCGCCACCACCACAACCACCGTCACCACCACCACCGCCACAACCACCACCCCAACCGCAATCACCAC
>NZ_JABXYX010000158.1 GCF_017982655.1 Brasilonema sp. CT11
GGAGAATCTACAAAAAAGAAAAGGGTAAGAACGGTAGAAAGAAGGCTCGGAACCGATACGCACGCAAACACTTGCAGATAAGTAGAAAACGTATTGAACACGCTAAATTGAAAGCGCGTCACGTCATAATGAGCACGCAGTGCGATATTTGGGCAGTTGTGGGAGTGTCAAAGGCTTGATATAACAGTCTGGATAAGTTTATCAAAAGCAAAATTTTTCCAACAAACAAAACCTCCGCCACAGTTATATTGTGACGGAGGTTTATCAGGTTAATCCAAAATCAAAAATTCCAAATTTTAGATTAAGAGAACCATTCTAAAACAGCTTCTTCCTTGGTATTGGTATTCCGAGATGGTGTTTCACGATTAAACTTCATCTGAATTGACCGTGTTTGTTCACCATCAGCAGCAACAGCCATAATTGGATAGTCAATCAAACCATCCTGGAAGGACATTTGGAAGCGGAAGGTACCGTCTGGATTGAGTTTAATCGGACGACCGCCAATTGTGACAGTCGCATCAGGTTCTGTTGCACCATAAACAATCAACTCAGCATCAGCAATTAACCAGAACTTACGCGGGCGCATTGGCACGTTACCAGAGAAGCCAGCGCCAGACATACCTACGCCAGACATGTTCAAACCAGACGTAGTTGGAACTGCCCACATACCTATACCAGAGGGGAAGACGTAAGAGCTGATGGCTTGTTCTGGAGTAACGAAACCAGGAACCTGGTGCATGGAACCGAACACAGAACCTGCAACGCGCATGACTTCGGCAGATTCTGCCAAACCAAAGATTTGGTCGTAGATGGCGTTACCGTTGGCAGCAGCACCAGGAATAGGAGTAGCAGTAGCAGTAGGAGCCACTTTCTTGGCGGGAGGAACCAGTTCATAAACAGTTTTATCACGCAAATCTTCATCAAAATTCACGGTGATGAAGACATCTTCAATCCAGTCGGAAGGATAGACAGGAGGAACGTGGACGGGTGCAGAACGAGCTAATACTAACCAGCGACCATCAGCACAACGGTAACCAATGTCGATGACATAATCGCGATCGCTCACCGGAACTGGCAAATACCATTCCCGTGCAAGTTCATCACAGGGGTATTCTTGAATGCTGTGGGGGCTTTGGTACTCTAAATTGATGTCGGTGACATCATAAATACGCAGTGCCAGTTGTTGTCCCCCAAGACGGCGTAGTTCTTCTTTATGCTCCTTAGAAACATCCCAGTAGGTATAAGCCCACTGAGGATCGCGAGGCATAAGAACAATACGGCTTTCTCCATAGCCTTGAGGCAGATCCGCTAGTCCTTCATCAACATCAGCGAGAGTACCGCCAGTACGATCAATTTGACCCAACTCAAATTTTGCTGCTTCCACGGTTTCCTGTGCCTCCATTGAACGAGATTGGGTGAGAGAAACTTTGCTGCGTTGAGCTTGTTGAACAGATTCCAACAGTTGCGATTTACGCATTCTACTGTAACGAGAGATGCTATATTCACTAGCTACTTTACGTAGTTGCCGCAGTGTCATCTCTTCTAAAGGTGGGCGTTCTTTTGCCATAAGTTTGGCCTCCAGTAGTTTGAAAGGTTCATGATGTCCCCTGGTTATTAAATGGCTGATAAATAGCCGTAGACCTCCAGAAAAACTTCTTATTCCTGACTCCTGGTTTTGCCGAGTTTTGTGTTTTTTAAGGTGTTTTTAAATTGCAAATCACTCCCTTTCGATTCCCTGTGATGCCAATGTGACAGCATTTTCTTTTGGGGAGCAGAGGAGTCTTTGTTAATAAATATTAACTAATAATCCTGCGTTGGGATCAAGGGGGTTACAGACACATTTTTCAGATTTTCACGTATTTATCAGCCTTTGGGGATCATAAAGTTATGATCCTATGACATTTTAGCTTGTTAAAAGCAGGTTATACATCTCATTAGTCGCAATTATGTCAAGGTTTGCTGACAAAAGTCTTTGGCTCTGTACTAAGTTAGATTTGCTTCATCACTCGTACTGAAAAACTGCGGTGCCCAACGGGAGAGACCTCTGGGTATGTCCTATGTCCTCTGGACACGCTGCTTTCTATGGTGAAGGGTTGGAATGAACCCTTCACCATAGACTAAAATCCACAAAGGAATTACCAGGAGGAGTTGTTGAGTGAAATGTATGAAGATTTTCGTAAAAGGATAACAAAGCTTATTGCTGGCAACCAAAAATCTTTAGTGCTATCCAGAACCAGTAAAAATTACGAGCTAAAAAATCATACCTATTTTGTTGAGAACTGACATATCCTGGATGCGCCACGAACCCTCTACGCGAACCAGTTGATACCTAACTCGTAATTTTTCTTTATCAGATTTTTTCATCTGACCATTCGTATAATACTGTGTAGCTTCACTCACCGAAGCTTCTATCGCAGCATGAAACTGGTCAGCTGCATTTGCCTCTAAAGATTCTACCTTCACGCTATGTTCGTATTTTCGATACTGGTTATCAGTTTTTTCCTGTTGAGCCCATCGCTGCCATTTTGTCAAGGTTGAACCCATTAAAATATACTTCAAACCATCAATCTCGTGGTTAGGTCCAAAAGCTGCGGCTTTAGTATCTAGCCAACCCTGAATCATTTCCTCTGCTGTCGCTTCAGTGAGTTTTCCTGGTGGTAATTGTGGTTTACTGTTTTGGTCAGGAATTGGGACTAGGGGCTGATTTAGCTCAACTGATACCTGTTCTCCTTTCAACGAAGGTCCAGGGAAAAACAAATTTTTCAACAATCCGAAAGTTCCTGTGATCAAAAACCACAGCACCAATAGACTCACCGACGAAACAAACACAATCCGCACCAACCGCATTTGTGGTGAAGAAATACGGGCAAAAATTCGCTGAGGATAAGCAGATCCACGTCCTTCGCTAGCAGATACAGTGCGTTTGCGCTTTCTTTGGGTTTGTCCTTGAGCAGGTGCGGTGGGATGTTTGGATCGCCGATTCGAGTTGTGGTAAGTTCCTCTGGGAGTGGCGTCTATGCTGTGAACTTGTGCTACAGGTGCTACAGGTGTTTCGGGTTGTGAACTCCAAGTACTTGATGAAGAAGACGATGTTGTATAACTGGGTGAGGAAGAGGAAAATGTTGATGTAGCTGGTGTTTCTGAATTGAGAGTATTTTGAGTTGCAAATTTCCCCTCAATCACTTTGGAATTATTTGGGGAATTATTGCGGCGAGTCTCACGAGTTATTTGGTGTGTTTGGAAAGACTGTCTGTTGATTCCAGTTGCTGAATCTGTGGGTTCTACTTCTGTGGACAAAGCTTCTAAATAAGCTTGCACCTGTTGATTAGCAAAATAATCTTTCAAGGAAGCGGGCTTGTCTACCAAATCTCGAAAGTTTGGAAACACTTCATTTTCCAACCAGCGTTCCTCGTATAAACATAGTCCTGGTAAGAGATCTGGAGAGTCTTGAGAACTTTCCCGAATAAAAGCTAGAGCCTCGTACTCCTGTGAGAGTTCTAATGCACGACTTGCTTCTTCTGTTTGCCCCAGCAGAAGCGCACACAGCGACTGTTCTAGATGGACATCTTGACGTCTACCCAGGCGGAGCAACATTTGCTTGGCTTGACGAATTAATGCGGGTTGGCGTTGAGCGAACCCCCGTGCGATTAAAGCATAGACTGCTAAATAGGTGGCGACTGCTGAGGGGCGCTTGCTTTCTACTTCAAATAGTTGGTGCTGCTCAGTAACTGTCAGGTAGTTACGCAGTTGCTGAATAAATCTCAGAAAATCATCTGTACTCAGACCAGATTTGTCGTTTCCTGTACCATCTATGCCACCACGCTCATCTAAAATATCATGCAATAATTGCAACCCCTGTTTTCGTTCGGTCGTCTGTTCTTCAGGTAGCGCCAATAATTCTAAAATACGATAGGGTCGCAATCTATACAAGTCAAACTGAATTTCAGAGCGAACGCTGGGGAATAACCCTTCATGTGCTAAAAATTCCTCTCCAGTTTCTAAGGAAATCGCGGCATTTTCGTAGTGAGCTTGCTGCCATGCCTCGCGACCAAGTTCTAAACAAGCCAGAGAAACCGTAAGTACAACGTCTGGACGTTCACTATAAAAAGGAATTTCCTCTATATTGTCTCTATCGCTTTGAATATTGGTTATACCATTTCTATTTACTAGGTGTGGACGACCCAGTTTTAGAACAAGTTCATATTCCCCAAGTTCCTGCAAAATCAATAAAGCACCAACGAATTCATCTTGGGAAATATCGATACTAAGGGCTTGAGAATCAAGCTCACCAATATGACCTTGGTTACGACTTTCAACAGCGACTCCCCCACCTTCAGTGCTGTCAGAACCATAAGCATGAGCAAGATAAAGCTGGTCGTATGTTTTACGCTGTTTTGGATTAGACAGAACAATGTAAGCTTTTTCTATTAAGTTTTTTCGAGATGTAATTGCTGCTTGGGAATACTCACGGCGTGGCAATTGCACAACGCGATCGCCATATGCCTGCCGCAACTGTTCCTCACTTGCCGCCATTGGTGTCCCTAAAATTCTGTAGTAATCTAGCGGAATTCGCACGGCTCATTTCCCCTGCAGCACGATCAACATAATTTTCCTAAAGCATTCCAGGCTTGTAAAAAACTGCCATAACAATAACTTATTAATTTCAGACTACAAGTATGTTTTGTTACAACTTGGAGCGTGTTTTCACATTATTCTGGTATAATCTTGTTATGGTAGTAGTGTTTTGTCGATTTTGATAAGTATCCAATTTTTTAAGAATATTTCTATTCTTCTTAAGCTTTTCTAAATTCCAACCTTTTTGACAAACAAACAATTGACTATAGTATTTTGGATAACAGCATACATGATCGTCTCTTTGCAGGAATATTTTTTCCTTCTGTTTATGGGATATATGGCATGATGTTCCCTGCAATTGATTTTAGAGGAACCATTCCCAGCACATGATGAGAAAAGCGCCACTTTTAAGGTTTGCTAGTATACAGCGACCTACAGCTTATCACAAATTCTTCTTTGAGTACAAAAATCTACATAAAAATACTTAATTTCGGGAATAAGAGCCGAAATTGTTAAGAAATATGCAGAAAGCTTGTTATTTTGGTAGGTAATCTATAAACCAAGGTTGGCATACTACCAATTGCTGTGGAACAAAATGAACGACAGCCGAATTAGCGTGAATTTGATTATTGACTCCTTTAAACGCTATCTTTTTAAAAGCTTACGCTGCATGAGCGCAACTGATCTCAAATCGTAACTTTAAGTTTTACAACAGGAATACTTAGAAAGAGATGGTTCAAGAACGCACATTACCCAAATTTGATGCGGCTAACGTACAAATAACCAAAGAAGAAGGATTGCTGTTGTACGAGGACATGGTACTAGGGCGCACCTTTGAAGACAAGTGTGCCGAAATGTACTACAGGGGCAAAATGTTTGGTTTTGTCCATTTATACAACGGTCAGGAAGCCGTATCTAGCGGTGTGATTAAGGGAGCGATGCGACCAGGTGAAGATTTCGTGTCCAGCACTTACCGCGACCACGTTCATGCTCTGAGCGCAGGAGTTCCTGCAAAAGAGGTGATGGCAGAGTTATTTGGTAAAGCCACAGGGTGCAGCAAGGGGCGTGGTGGCTCAATGCATATGTTCTCTAGCGAACATCGGATGCTAGGTGGTTATGCTTTTGTGGCTGAGGGTATTCCCGTTGCTGCTGGTGCGGCTTTTCAAACGAAATACCGCCGCGAAGCGTTAGGTGATCCAAACGCTGACCAAGTGAGCGCTTGTTTTTTTGGTGATGGTGCTGCAAATAACGGTCAGTTTTTCGAGACGTTGAACATGGCAGCCCTGTGGAAACTACCGATTATCTTTGTAGTAGAAAATAATAAGTGGGCGATCGGCATGGCTCACGAACGGGCGACTTCCCAACCAGAGATTTATCGAAAAGCCAGTGTTTTTAACATGGCAGGTGTGGAAGTAGACGGTATGGATATCTTGGCGGTGCGAGCAGTCGCCCAGGAAGCTGTAGCCCGTGCGCGTGCTGGGGAAGGTCCTACCTTAATTGAAGCACTAACTTACCGTTTCCGAGGTCACTCTCTGGCTGATCCAGATGAATTACGAACCAAGGCTGAGAAAGAGTTTTGGTTTGCTCGTGATCCAATAAAGAAACTTGCTGCTTATCTGATTGAGCAAAATTTGGCTTCTAGTGAAGAACTTAAGTCAATAGACCGAGAAATCCAGCAAGAAATCGACGAAGCAGTGAAATTCGCCGAAAGTAGCCCCGAACCCAACGCCAGCGAGTTGTATCGCTTTGTATTTGCCGAAGACGAATAATAAAGTGTACCAATCCGGAGTATTCAAGTAGAAAGAAAATACTCACCACTTGAATACTCTGGACTCATTTGCAAAAAAAACTCCAATCAAACCAATACAATGAGTAAACTCCACATTCAAACAAATCAGTCCCAGCTTGAGGTTGTACCAGAAAGAGGTGGTATTATCACCAGTTGGCGCGTACAAGGTGAAGAAATACTTTATCTGGATCAGGAACGTTTTGCTAATCCTGAGTTGAGTGTTAGAGGTGGAATTCCAATTTTGTTTCCTATCTGCGGTAACTTACCTAATAACACTTACACTCTTAACAACAAGCAGTACACTCTCAAACAACACGGCTTTGCTCGTGATTTGCCTTGGAAATTTACAGATGATTACGTAACTTCAGAAACAGCCAGCCTCACTTTGGTCTTAAACAGTAACGAGCAAACACGCGCAGTTTATCCTTTTGACTTTCAAGTGGCTTTTACTTATCAAATACAGGGCAATACATTAGAAATCAAACAGAAGTACACCAATCTTTCCACTGAACAAATGCCTTTTTCTGCAGGCTTCCATCCTTACTTTTTAACAGTGGATAAAAATCAACTCAAGTTTGAAATACCCTCGCAAGAGTACCAAGACCAAATCAGCAAGGAAACTCACTCATTTAACGGTGATTTTGACTATAACCGAGATGAAATTGATGTCGCTTTTAAACAACTAAGCGCTAAATCAGCTACAGTCACAGATTATGCCCGTAAGTTGAAATTAACGCTGGAATACGATGATACATATTCTACCCTCGTCTTTTGGACGGTTAAAGGCAAAGACTATTACTGCTTGGAACCTTGGAGCGCTGCTCGTAATGCTATCAACACTGGTGAACACCTGAGTGTGTTAGAACCAGAAGCTACCCATGCAGCAACTATACGCTTGACGGCAAATTTTTTCTAAACCCCTTTACAAATCTTTCTAAAGTTATGCTATGATTGGTTAGGTTTTGCAAATGCAAATAACGGGTCGCTAACTCAACGGTAGAGTACTCGGCTTTTAACCGATTAGTTCCGGGTTCGAATCCCGGGCGACCCATTTAACAGTTCAAAATTCAAAGTTCAAAATTAAAGACAGCTGGTGTAGACGTAAGGGGTCTAACCCCGCTTTAACGCACCATAAAATTATTCAATCGTCAGCAGTCATATTTAGCTTCGTAATTCAAGGTACAAAACTAACAAATTGGAATGATAGAGTAAGGTTGGTAGTCTCCACCCTACTTTGCTTAAAGTTTTTCGACAGAAAGGACACAAGAGTAGTTATAATTTCCTATAAGCTTAAAATAATATTAAGAATAGCGTACCCATTACGCTTGTCTCACATCGACTAGCTGACAATCATATTAGGAGGACTACTTATGGCGCTCGTATCCCTGCGGCTGCTGTTGGATCACGCAGCAGAAAACGGTTACGGCATCCCTGCTTTCAACGTTAATAACTTGGAGCAGATTCAAGCTATTGTTCAGGCTGCCCAGGAAACAGATAGCCCCGTGATTTTACAAGCTTCTCGTGGCGCTCGTAAGTATGCTGGTGAAAACTTCCTGCGTCACCTAATCTTGGCAGCGGTAGAAACCTACCCCAATATTCCCATATGCATGCACCAAGATCATGGTAACGAACCTGCTACCTGCTATTCAGCAATTAAAAACGGCTTTACCAGCGTGATGATGGATGGTTCACTGGAAGCCGATGCCAAAACCCCTGCTAGCTACGAGTACAACGTTGACACAACCCGCGAAGTGGTGAAAGTGGCTCACTCGCTGGGTGTCAGCGTTGAAGGCGAACTAGGTTGCTTGGGTTCTCTAGAAACTGGTATGGGTGAAGCAGAAGATGGTCACGGTGCGGAAGGCGTTCTTTCCCACGACCAACTGCTGACTGATCCAGATCAAGCGGTGGACTTTGTGGAGCAAACTCAAGTAGATGCTTTGGCTGTTGCGATTGGTACCAGCCACGGTGCTTACAAGTTTACCCGCAAGCCAACTGGGGAAATCTTGGCAATCAGCCGCATTGAAGAAATTAACCGCCGTTTGCCTAACACCCACTTGGTGATGCACGGTTCCTCCTCTGTACCCGAAGATTTGCTCGCCCTGATTAACCAGTATGGCGGAAAAATTCCTGAAACCTACGGTGTACCAGTGGAAGAAATCCAAAAAGGTATCAAGAGCGGTGTGCGTAAAGTAAATATTGACACCGACAACCGTTTAGCTATTACCGCTGCTGTGCGTGAAGCTTTGGCTGCAAATCCCAAAGAATTTGACCCCCGTCACTTCCTCAAGCCTTCTATTAAATACATGCAGAAGGTTTGTATTGATCGCTATCAGCAATTTGGTACTGCTGGTAATGCTAGCAAGATCAAGCAAATTTCACTCGAAGACTTTGCCGCTAGGTATGCTAAGGGTGAACTCAACGCTGTTACTAAGAAAGCTGCAGCTGTCTAAGTTTGAGAACAAATAAATAGGGATACAGCAATGCTGTGTCCCTAAATCACCGAGGATTTCTAAGCTGCTGAGACTTTGCCGGGTAATGTTTTGGTTCCCCGGTTTTTTATTTTGAGGGAACAGGGAATAGGGAACAGGGAATAGGGAACAGGGAATAGGGAATAGGAAGACAAATTTCAGTACATTAAGTATCAAAAAAAAGGAAAATATTCCCAAAATTGCGAAATAACCGATTGTGAGAGTATAAGGTGCGGAATGTGGGTTACTACAAACTTAACTTCTGCGGTGTTTTGTTTTATTTTCCACCAAAACACAAGGTGGGGTGTTCGTGGATGGAGATCCTAAAAGTGCAACTGCATGAGGGACAGGACGAGGTTGGTAACGTACAAGAGATTCTCCTTGATAAACCAAGGAAGTACTTTGACCGGAATCAACCATTACGGCATCTTGTAACCCAGCCTTAACCAGCGCCTTTCCCAAAGATATAGAGTCAACAGATTCTAGAGAAACGCCGACGGTGGCTTGTTTCTTTTGGTTAATGCCCCAAAAAGCCCGATAACGTGCTATGTCAAAACCATACAACCCGTTAAAGCTGCTTGGTTCACGAGGTTGACCATCTTTGACTAACCAAGCCGCCGCCACAAAAGCATCAGTCACCTCGGGCATTTCAGCTTGTATTCCCTCTAAAGTGTTGTGCTTGAGTGGATCGAAGGGAATGAAGCGCACTTCATGAGGACTAATCAATACCAGAGGACGTGCAGCAATTTTCTGGATGTCCCAGGCGCTACCAGGAATGAATTGTTTTGTCACCTGGCTGTATACTGGTCCAATCATCACATTGGAATTTAATAATTTCAGGGAGAAGAAACCCCCGTCTACAGCAGCAACAGCATTTGTATTACTTCTAGCGACAATTTCCTTGACCGTATAACGACTATCAGCGTGGATAGTGATCGGTTTACCACCCGAAACTAGAATCAGAGGAATTTTATCAATCGTCATGTCAGTTTTTTGAACTGGGCTTGCAAAGTCAAAGCCTGTTTTCCAGCTTGGTAATTTGGCGCCTCCCCAAGCTTGCTTTATCACGTCTTGTAGCTTGGATTGACCAAAGCGGGAAACAGCCAATAAATTGTCTGATGCACCAGCAAAGCGTTCATCCACATCACTCATCGTCAGTGCTAGGTCATATCCGGCTGCTTGCACCGAACTTGCAACTTGCTCGTTATATTTTCCAGCAGGATAGGTGAAGTAGCGAATAGGAATTCCTAACTTTGCTTCTAAAATTGCCTTAGACTCAACAACTTCTATTTGGATTTGTTTGGGTGGGAAAACTGTTAAATCTGGTGGGTGACTAACGCTATGAGATGCAATGGTTACCAAAGGATTAGCCGCCATCTCCTTGAGTTGTTCCCAGCTGACATGAGTTCGACCGGTGTTGTTGCCGACACCATTGGTGTAAATAGAAAATACAGCGGGGTAACCGTATTTTTTGAGCAATGGATAGACATACTGATAATGTCCCCCGTAACCATCATCAAACGTCAAGACAACAGGCTTTTCTGGGAGTGGCATTCCCGTTTGCAAATGCGTCATCAGCTGGTCAAGACTAATGGGAGTCATGCCATTGTCTTTCAGAGTTTGGAATTGTTGTTCTAATTCTTCTGGGGTGACATCAAAAAAGACTTGTTTTTCTGGCAAAATGTCGTGATACATGAGAATGGGTACCCTTGCCTCCTTCGCCGCTTGGTTAATGTTGGGCCAGGAAGTACGATTGAGGAAAGCATAGACGTAGGGACCAGCAGCTTCCACAATATTTTCTAGTCCCCAATTAGGCTTAGTCAGCCAAGTAGAAGCCAAAACAAAATTGCTCGCCGCACGAGAAACTTGGTTATTTAGACTGATATCGTTATTGTTATTGTTACTACAAGCTTCAGTTGTTGTTGTGGGAGCATTCTCAGGCTCAGCAGGTTTTGAAAAATGGCGACGACGAGCAACAGCTAGTTGCGGTAAAAAGATTGAGACTGCAAGTAATCCACAAATAAGAATATGAAATATACTTCGGGAACGGGAATTCAAAAATATGTAATTCAGAATAGGATTATTAGGAATGAGCTTCATACTTAATTTTTAGAATACCTGGGTTCTGTAAGGGCTGCGTTGGCGTCGGTTCGAGTAACGCTTACACTTTATTCCCTATTGGTTATAAAGATAAGAGATGAAAATATAAAGAAATATTAATAAAAATATAAGGACTGATTAAGCTTTACGCTCAGTCAAGATTGAAACTTTTCTGTTGGTTAGACTGATTTTGATGTCAGCGAAGTTCCTGGTTTATCCCTATCCGCCTATGCCCAGTGGGTACGGCCACGGCGATCGCCGAACGGCAAACGGCACCTTCCCCCATATAAAGGCACTTTCACACACAAGTCATCGAATGACTCAAAACTCGGAACCCTCCGGGTTCGCCAGTCGCCTGCGGAGGGAAAACGCCAGGTGCTACAACGGGGGGAACCCCCGCAACGCACTGGCTCCCCTCCCGCAGCGCTGGTCTCACCTCACCCTGCCCTGTCGGGCATCCCTCTCCTTATAAAGGAGAGGGAAAAATTTTAGCGAAGCGAAAAGTGAAATTACACAAAGACACGGTGTTGTAAGCTAGGCATTTGCCGACGAACTTGTTCTAGTCTGGCTGGGTTGATTTCGGCGATCGCAACTCCCGGCTGCTCACCTGCATCCGCTAAAATCACTCCCCAAGGATCTATAATCATGGCGTGTCCGTGTGTTTGACGACGGGCGTAGTTGATGCCAGTTTGTGCTGGAGCAATCACATAAGAAGTATTTTCAATAGCACGTGCTTGCAGAAGGACTTGCCAATGATCTTTGCCAGTAAAGGCAGTAAAAGCAGCAGGCACAAAGATGATATCTGCGCCTTTGTGAGCCATGTATCGGTAAAGTTCTGGAAAGCGAACATCGTAGCAAACCGAGAGTGCAATATTACCAAGTTCTCGCGAGTAGTGGACAGCCGGTAATTCCTTACCTGCCATAACTGTTGTGGATTCTCGATAAGTGTTGCCATCTGGGACATTCACATCAAACAGGTGTACTTTTTGGTAACGTGCTACTTCTTGACCATTAGGCTCAAGAAGCAAGGCAGTGTTGTAGACTCTAGTACTGGTGTCATCTACAGGAACCGGAAAGCCGCCGCCCAAAATGGTGACTTGAAAACGCTGCGCCATTGTTTTGAGAAATTTTTCTGTTTCTTGGGCGATCGCACTAGCTTGAGCCATTTTTTCATTTTCCTCACCCATAAAGGCAAAGTTTTCTGGCAAACCAATTAATTCAGCACCTTGACGCACGGCTAAATCAATCAATTCCTCTGCCTGTGCCAAGTTTTTTTGTAAATTGGACACACTGGTCATTTGAATCGCGGCGGCTAAATAAGACTTCATACATTCAACAACGAATAATAAAGTTGTGCGAGGTTGGAAACGGTTAAAACAGTTATCAGTTATCAGTTATCACAAGATGGGGATTTAAACTCCATTTTGTACCTACCACTTATGGAAGTGGCATGACTCGTGACTCCCGACTGAAAAACTGGTCAGGTTATAGTTAAGCTATCAAACTAAGAAAAGTTAACTCTCCCTTAACAAGTGTTTTGTGATGGAACGTTAACAAAAAACAAAGTCATCGAATTGCTTGAACTCATATTTTGCACTCCTGCCAACAACTGCCATAGATTAGAAACCTATGGGTAATATTTTAAGTCTTTGCGCATCAGACTAAATACTTACTGAGCAAGGCTTTTAGTCCATTTTAATGGACTTGGGGTATAAGCGAAGAACTTCAGTTCTAGGCGATACGCACAAGAAGACAGCAAGCGGGCTTATCGCGTGGTTGCGTTTTTGATAATGCTGCAAAATGTCAGTTGAATCAATTAGTCCAACTGTACTATCAGTGAGGATATGGGCTACACCGTAAAATTCTAGATTTTTCTGGCGCAGGCAATGCCAGACTTATACTCTGGTTTACGAGTAAAGCCGTTAACGAAGCTTATTTTGGATGAAATATAAATTACCAAAATATATCTCGACTCAAAAGAAATTTATTAGAGTTATACGGGTATTTTATAGAACCCATTTGACATCTTTTAGTGTGTTGAAGTAAAGTGACCGCAAAAGTTGTAAACAGTAGTTATGCCATACTCTAGCAGCCTCACAGACGAAGAGTGGAGAATCCTCGAACCCTTACTG
>NZ_JABXYX010000159.1 GCF_017982655.1 Brasilonema sp. CT11
GCGCCGTGCGGGGGTTCCCCCAAAGTCTGTCGGGGGAAGCTTCCCCCGACGAGCTTCGACCGTTGAGGCGTCTGGCGTTGCCGGATGGAAGATTCCACCCGGCGAGCTTCGCGCCTTGGGAACCCCCGCAACGCACTGGCTCCCCTCCCGCAGCGCTGGACTCACCGTGAGACGTGGCGTTAGCCATAGGGTGAACCCGAAGGGTCGTTAGTTATTGACTTTTGACCTAACGGTAAAGTCAGTTGTCTGCGCCAGCGTTACCCTTAAAGCAGTACTGGCGTAGACAAATGACAAATGTGATTAATGTTCAAACAAGTCCTTGAATTGCAACAGATCCAAAGAAACTATTGTCGGTAAACATCGAAAGCATTCTTGAGCAAGTTCTAAACGTTCTTCTCGTTTGAGCATATCAACCAGTTTCTGCTGTACACTGACTAGGTAACGAACATCGTTGGCGGCGTAACTCAGTTGTGCATCGGATAAATTAGCAGCGTTTCCCCAGTCAGAACTTTGAGCGCTTTTATCCAATTCCACCCGTTCCAACTCCTGCACTACATCCTTGAGTCCATGACGTTGTGTGTAGGTACGAACTAACTTACTGGCAATCTTAGTACAGAAAATAGGATTAACGTGAATGCCCAAATTGTAACGCAACGTGGCAATGTCAAAGCGCGCAAAGTGAAAGACCTTAAGGATATTCGCGGCTTCTAAGAGTTTTTTTAAGTTTGGAGCATCAGTTTGACCTTTAGTAATACGAATTGCAGTCACTTTACCGTCGCTGCTGCACAGCTGGACGAGACACAGGCGATCGCGTTGTGGTAACAATCCCATTGTTTCGGTATCTACAGCAATAGCATCAGCCTGTAGATAGTGGGAGAGTGCATCATCACTAAGGTCGCGATCGCAAACCTGAAAATCTTCCATGAATGAGATTTCGTTTGGTTAAATACCTATATTATCTATATTCATGGGTTCTTGAGGAGCTTCTAACTCTCTCCCTGTTTCAGGTTGCGGGACTTTGGTTGTTTAGGATAGTGAGCGCTTAAACACTCACTATGAACAGATTTTTTGAATTATCTAGTACTACGAAGGAAAATTTGCGTCAGATAAACTTTACCTTGGCTATTAGTCGCGACACCAATTCCAGTCATATTGTAATTGCCTTTGATGTTAGCAAGATGTCCGGAACTGTGAATCCAACCAGTTACAGCTTCCTCCGCGGGATCGCTGTATCCTAAGTTAAAGGCAACGTTTTCTCCTGCACTTCTACAGCGAATAGGAATAGCACCAACCCTCCTTCTAAATCCCTGATGACTAAACGGAACTTTACCGTTAGCCATGCTTAAACTGTGAAGTCTTGCTTGCCGCGATATTTTGGCATTTAGCACCAGCTTTGGCAAACCCTTAGAAGCTCGATATCGATTAATTTGGTCAAAAACTGACCTTTCTAAATCAGTCGATTTCACAGTAACAGGTGGCGTCAAGCGAGGTGAGGACATTGACAATACCTGGTTCTGGTCTGATTTCTTTGGTAAGGTTTGACCTCGTATATAAGCGGATGACATTCCACTAGCAAGGACAAGCGTACTTAAAGCAATGCCAAAAGCAGTTTGTCGTAACATGGAGAATTATGTAGTATGTAAAGTTGTAAGACGCAGAACTTATTTTTTTGTTTCTTCATATACCCGTATACTTGTTTGTATTCAGGAAGTTAGGAAATGATGGCATATCATAACTAGAAGCGTCAAGAGTCTTTCAAAACAATCATAAGAGAGCTAAGTTTTTTTAAAAATGATACTTAAGTTACCGTATTTCTTTGCATCGCCATCGAGATTATGACAGCGTATATCAAACCACATTCTACGGTACCGCCCTAATCGTTGTTTCTAATCCAGCAACAGCACTCGTGAGGGTTTTAAATATATACTGACCGCCAAAACGTCCTTGTATATCAGGAAGTTGAGTTGTTGATTTCAAGCCACAGGGTAGGGGAATCGTAGTCACAGGACAAGCTAAAATAACAGAACGACCATCATTATATAAACTCTTTTTCCTCTTTGTCTCTTGGTTGTGTGCGGTTCATTCAATTTAGCCTTATGTCATCATCAAATCGCAAATCCTCTGAAAACCGTCTTGTCTACCGGGAATTTGGCAACGATAACTCCGCCGCCCTACAAAGACCAATGTCTGCTGCCCTACAAAGACCAATCGAGGAACTACCCCCTCAACAGCAAAATCTGCGCGTGCAAGCTACTCGCGCCGGACGCAAAGGGAAGACTGTAACTGTTATTACTGGCTTTCAATCCAAACCAGAAACCTTACAAGCCTTACTGAAGCAATTGAAAGCTCAATGCGGTACAGGTGGTACAGTTAAAGACAACGAAATAGAAATTCAAGGCGACCATAAGCAGAAAATACTAGAGATTGTAACCAAGCTAGGTTATAAAGCTAAAATTAGCGGTGGTTAATCTGTTGTGTTTATCGAACTTCAGAAATATGTTGTTTTAGCACAGAAATGTTATGTTTAAAAAGTATAACAATCCTGCTCGTTTTGATATTTATAGGAGGAAACAATGGATTTAGTTCGGTTACTGTGTGCTATTTTTATTCCGCCTTTAGGAGTATTTTTGCAAGTTGGTTTAGGAACAGATTTTTGGATTAATCTAATTTTGACATTTTTTGGTTATATTCCTGGAATTGTCCACGCTGTGTGGATAATTCTTAGAAAATAAACATTGAGTTAACAAACTGAAACAAAAAAAAGAATAAGGAAAACGAAAGAAAAAAACCAAAAATTTTTGGAAGTGAACATTTAGAGGTAGATTGTGTCGGGTGGGCATTGCTCACCCGTATTTTATTTTTTGTGTTGTTAGGAACAAGTCTTTTTAGTAAATGCAGCGAAAATTCATCAAGGGGTTTTATAGTAAAAAGTACTCAGCCAGTTTCGGATGAATTTAACCTATAGAATGGGTGCAAGATGATGAATACAAGTTCTGTAAGAAAAAATCTTCACCAAGAAAACCGTTTATCTTGGAATGAAGCTACCAAGGCACATAATAGCGATAAAGGCGATCAAGCTAAGTTTTTTCGGGAGGGGGGAAGCACCCTTTTTTCAGAAGAGAAAGAACTTCTGGGAGATGTCACTGGCTTATCCTTGGTTCATCTTCAGTGCAACGCCGGACAAGATACCTTGAGTTTGGCGCGACTTGGTGCTTTTGTCACTGGTGTAGATATAAGTGACGAAGCAATTACCTTTGCTCAAAAACTCTCAGAAGAATCTGGAATTCCAGCTACCTTTGATCGCGCAGACGTATTTGATTGGTTGGAAGAAACAGCAAGGCGAGGCGAGCAATTTGATATTGTCTTCTCCTGTTATGGTGCAGTTTGTTGGATATCTAATCTGAACCTTTGGGCAAAAGGAATTGCAGACGTTCTCAAACCTGGTAAACGCTTTGTTTTGGTGGATTTCCATCCTGTAGCTATGATGTTTGATGTGGATTGGAGTCACAAGTTTTCTTACTTCAGTCAAGGAAAGCCTCTAACTTGGGAAGATGGAATAAGTGATTACGTAGCCTCATCAGGTACGGCGCTAACTCCTTGGGGCTATGAAACAGGTGTTGAAAATTTTCGCAATCCCTACCGCAGTCATGAGTTTCAATGGGGTATCGCTGACATAATCTCTGCACTGTTGTCAGCTGGACTAACTCTGGAGGTTTTGAAGGAGTACGCTTACGCCAACGGCTGTAAGATATTTGAACGGATGCGGGAAGCACCAGGACGCCGGATGTTTCCGCCAGAAGATGTGCCGAATTTGCCTTTAATGTATGAAATTGTGGCGCGGCAGAAACATTTTCATACGATTTATTAACTGTTTTTTAAAAAACTCCTAATTCTTCATGTTTTTTACGTAAAGATACGTAGGAATTATCATAACCTATGTCTAAAGATGTATTCTAGGAGAAAGGGTGATGATAGAGTTCAATTAGCGTTTCAAACGTCCTAGTAACTCTATTGGAATTCTAAGGCAATTCTTTCAAATATAAGGCTCTGAAGATATCAGGGAAAAAAAGAGCACTTGAAAATTTCTAGAAAGATGCTGCGCGTTAAGCGTAGCTCTGCCGTAGGCAATCGCGCCTTGCGCGGCTCCCCTTGGGAGTATCGCTAAGCGCTGCTGCCTTGCTACAGATCGCTCCTTAGAATTCAAGGTGCTTTTACCCATACTTGAGGTGCAATACATAAAACAGGGTTTCACCACACTCAAAAGTTTTTCAGAGTCTAATAACTCAGAAATTAACCGCAAGCTTTCACCAAGCCTGATACCCCGTCAGCATCTGATAGGAATTCGGTGTTGATTGGTAACCTGCAAAACCTAGTAAATACATTGTCGCAAGGTCTATGAAATTGAATACAATCGGCAAAATTTCAATTGCAACTGGAGTTGTATTGTTTGCAACGATAGGGGCAAATTTTGCTCCTGCTCAAGCATCTTCTGTGCCGAGTTCCACAACCTTTTTCGCCCAAATAATACCTCAAAGGTTATTAGATGACTTGTCGGGCCCCAATCGTCCAGGAAATCCAAGTAATCCTACGGTACCAGTACCAGAACCATTAACTATTAGTGGTAGCTTGGCTGCGTTGGGAATAGGTTGGCAAATGAAGCGCAAAATGAATAAAAAAGGAAGCTCAAGTTAATAGCCTAAAGCAAAAATTACCAACTAGGTAATTTTATCTCGACTCGATTACCAAAATTCTCGAAATAACCCTCCTCACATGTGGAGAAGGATATTTTGGGAATTTTGGTGCATTCAACTCGGGTTAAAATCGAAATCCCAAAAGACTCCAGTAGTTAAGCAACAAGATAAAGATACCTGAAGCTAGTATGGTCAGTAGATAATGGAGTCGTCCTGCAATTGACCAAGATTTGTCTTTCCAAGCTGTTAATCCAATAATTGGCAAAGTAGTAGTTAGACCTGTGGTCAATATTGGCAAGTAAAGCAAAGCATTCATAGCGACGGGCATACCAAAGAAAAACTCCCAGTAATTAATTTGAAGTACGACCAGGACTATTCCTAGAAGAAAAAATAAATTTAACCCACTAATCAAAGGCATGAGTAGCTGAACGATACGAGTTCTACGTGAAACGTGAGAAGACCGCTTGCGCCAACGCTGGATCAACAAATTTATCAACCACAAACAAAATACTGATAGGAATATCAGCAAGGAAAATAGAAGTAGCCACTTTTGAACATCAATTGTTTCATACCATGCCAATTTTTCATGGGTGACAAAGACGTAGTTGCTCAGCGACATGGTAGTAATTTTCCCTTGAGCATCTCGCCGAAAAATGAGATAGCTATCGCCGCTTTCATATTGCAAGAACCACGGCTCAATTTCTCTCCACTGACTTCCTCTAGGCAGCAGAGTTACAGTACCATCACGACTCGTTTTTAAGCGCACATCTGGTTGAGAACCAAAGCAAACTATCCACAATTTCGCAAACGAATCCTGTGGATATCGAATGAAGCGGTAGTTGCCCTCGATTTGTTTAATTCGTTGGTATTCGGCACTGATGTGAGTTTTTGGTAGTCCAGTTTTGCTCTTTTGTTGTGGATAGTAACGATCTAAAAACTCCGTCATTAAATATTCCCGTAAACCAAGCTTATCCTCTTGATTGAAAGCAACAAAAAACCCCAAGTTCTGCTCTGGCAGCATAAATATCTGACTCGTGTAGCCGTAGATGCTACCACCATGCTCTAAAGCGCGTTGATCGTTTTGAAACCGTTCATAGAATCCATAAGCAGAGCCTGCCATATTATTATGGTTGGGAAAGTTGGTAAAATGCTGTCGCTGCATTTCTTGGACGGTGCTTTCTTTCAATATTCGTGCATTGCCATAACGCCCCCCCTGTAATTGAGCAATCATAAAGTGAGCAACGTCTGTGGCTGTAGCACTCATACCAGCGCTGGGAACACTCTTGGCACAGGTGAAGGGGCTTTGTATATATGCATTCTTTCTGTAGCTATAGCCCACGGCTAAATCAGGAGCAAGTGCAGTTGGTAAGGGCTGCTGAAAACTGCTGTGGCGCATATCTAATGGCTTGAAAATATTTTGGTTGATGTATTCGGTGAATGAAACTTTAGACAGCACTTCTACCAAATAACCTGCTAATCCTATCCCTACATCGCCGTAGACATACAGTTCGCCCGGTTGTCGGACTCGCTTGGGCAGGTTTTTACTCAAAAATTCCTCTAAAGATGGCAGTTGAGACTGACAGCGAGTCGCAGCCCCAATCGACCATGCTACATCAAACCCATCTGTGTGAGTCAACAGATGGGCAGAGGTAATAGGTTTAAACTGGTTGTTCTGAATGTGAAATTGCTTGAGATAGTGATCAATATCCTCGTTTAAGTTGAGTTTGCCTTGTTCAGCTAGTTGCATTACGGCTGTGGCTGTGAACACTTTGGAAATAGACCCAAGACGGAATAGAGTTTTATCTGGAATCACAGGTGTTTTCTGCTCTAGATTGGCATAGCCATAGCCTTTAGAGAAGAAGATTTTGCCATCTTTGACTAGAACAAACACTGCACCAGGAATATTCCCGTCTTTCAATTGGAGGAAGAATTTATCAATAAAAGCTTCTAGCTCTTGAGGATCGGTTGGACCTTGTTTGTCAGTAGATACAAGGGGAGGAGGTGCAGGGTGGTTCAGTTTGGTCAAGGTTTCCTGGGCAAAGCAGGGAAGTCCAGAAAAAAGAAAAACTAGGATAGACAGAATTGTCAAGCAGATAAGTTTAAAGGGAATACACACTCTCAATTTCACTGACGACAAGTGTCATTGTGGATACATTTATACAATAAAACTTTCATGACATTCTCATCAGTACAGGACAAAAAATTCTCAAAATATAACTTTGTTTCTGACCTTAACCAGTCAAGGATAAATTACGTATGTAAAATAAACGAAGTCAGTCTGAAGTTGTTGTGCTGCTTCAGTTATCGGTAAGTAGGAATAACTCATGCAAGACCCGAAACAACAAATAAGCCCTCGTTATTCCATGAACTTGGAACAGAGAAAAACTTGGTATTCTCCTGTCGCTGATGTCTACTACAAAGCAAGAGCACCTTATTCTCAAAAACTGATTAATCGTGCTGTGAGTCTAGCTCAACTTTCTTCAGATGCAACGATTCTTGAGGTCGGCTGTGGTCCGGGGAATGCAACAGTCTGTTTTGCTCAATTGGGTTTTTCAATGATTTGTCTTGAGCCAAACCAGGATTTTTGTCGTCTAGCACAATGCAATTGTGCGCCATATTCAAAAGTTGAGATTTGCAATACCTCATTTGAAGAGTGGGAAGTGGAAGCTAAGAAGTTTAACGCTGTTTTGTCAGCCAATGCTTTTCACTGGATACCGCCAGAGATTGGATATTCCAAAGCGGCTGAGGCATTACAAGACAACGGTTGCTTGATCTTGTTATGGAACATGACACCCGAACCTCGATACGAAGTTTACCAAGCGATTGAGGAGGTTTATCAAGCGTATGCTCCTTCACTTGCGCATTATGAAGGTGCAGAAACTCAAGCGGATATTTTGAGAAGTTTTGGACAAAACATTTTGAATTCAGGTTATTTTAGAGATTTGGTGTCTGAGCAGATAGCGTGTGAAGTTACATATAGTATCGATAATTTTATTAATCTTCTAAGTACTGGCTATTTAAGTACTCTGCGATCGCTTGAGCCGCAGACGAAAGATTTGCTATTTGAAAGGTTGAGGGAAAAGTTGGAGGACTTTGGAGAGAATATTCAACTCTCATATCTCTCTGCGGTTCAGATTGCCCGAAAAGACAGATGATTTTTAAGTCTGCTACATCGCTTTTGACGAATTTTTGGCGTTGCATAATGGCGGTGAGACCAGCACTGCAGAGAGAAGTGCCTTGCGCGGGTTCCCCGCGTTGTGGCAACTTCGGAGAGGGTTTCCCACGCCCTGGTGACGGGCGTTCCCGATAGCCGTAAGGCGTGGCGTCAGCCATAGGGTATGAATCCGCAGCGGAACTGGAACATCCCAGAGTTTTAGGTAGTGGAGTAATAGTCGAATTGAGTATTTCAGCCAGGTGTTTTCTCGCTCAAGCTGATTTGCATAAATAAAGACCTGACAAAGGTTATGAGGGCATTAACTTTTACCTATATTGGTTCTGCTTGATTCTTCTTTTTTAAGATGGCATAGAGTCTAAACTCCAGAAGCAAGGGGCAGGGGTGTAATTGCCATTCCAGGGTTGAGATGTTCAAATCTTTGATCAAGCCAGTGCGTATATCCAGCACCCAGCCATGAACCATCGGCGCTTTTTGCTGTTCAAGCGCCTGACGCATGACCGAAGTTTGGAAAAGATTTTTTACTTGCGCCGCAACATTGATTTCTGCCAAACAATTTAGACGTTCTTCTCTTGTTGTCAAGGCATTAATTTCATCTTGTTTCTGTAAATAGAGTTCCCGAATTGGATTCACCCAGTTATCAATAATCCCGATGGTTCTTCCTTCTAAAGCCGCCTTAATTCCTCCGCAATCGTAATGACCACAAACGATAATGTGTTTCACCTCAAGATGTAAAATTGCGTATTCTAAAACAGCTAAAAAGTTAATATCTGTCAGAGAAACTTGATTAGCAATATTACGATGTACAAATAACTCTCCTGGCTCTGTACGGGTAAAGTTTGTTAAGGGCAGACGACTATCAGAACACCCGATGTAGAGATAGGGTGGTGTTTGTCCGCTGGATAATTGTTCAAAGTACATCGGGTCTAGAGCCAGTTTTTCTGCAACCCAAGCCTGATTATTTCTGAGGAGATCATCAATGTTGTTATTTTTCATCAAATTTGATAGAGCCTTTCATATATATCTTAGCTTCTCTACAGTTTCTGATAGGGTGATATGAACTGATTTAGAGCTAAATATTTTATTAGAATGACTCTTTTGATCCACAATGTTAATAAGATTACTGTTGAAAATTTAAATAATTAAAAAATGTATTTATCGAACAAATAACTATGTATAAATTTTAGAAACGGGCTCACTAGAGTTAACTTGGATTGAAGCAACTAATACATCTATGCGGCATGATATCGTGTCCGGATGAACACTTACAAAAAACGAAGAATTTCACGAACCTCACCCCTAACCTCTCGGATGTCACACAGAGGGTAAGGCAGGAATTATAAGTAATTAAGCGGTTGATTTAAGATTGCCAATCCTGACTTACAGCGATTTTCATCTATTTGAACCACTATTTTTTATAGGGGTACAAGGCATTGCGTCCCGCAGAGTGTGGTCTATTTACCCGAAAACTGCTGTAAGTTGACAATATCTGTGACTTAACAACCTTATAACCTTTCCTTAATACTTGACTGGTATCCTTTTGTTTTAAAGGTGAGTATTTCTATTTAGGATTTGATAGCCTTTTTCAAGCTTTCTTTACCTAGGTTGAATACATACTTATCTAAAATCGCTGAGCGAACTCTGTTTCAATAATACATAAGAGTATCATGATACCAATTCAATACTTGCAGCCTCAACTAGTCAGTATTGTGTATTCCTCGTCAAGACTCAGAATTACAGTTGGTGAGAAAAAAGCCGAAGTTAAAACTCCCAAAAAACTTCCTGCTAAATACGCTCAAGTCTACAGTAAGCACTTTGGAAAATATAAGAGCGTCTTGGTGCTGTCAGTCGATGGTTTACGGGAATCGGATTTGACAGATCCCAAGCTGCAAGCTTACTTGCCTAATATAACAAACTTACAGAAAACAGGCATCACTTACACTAACGCCTTTACAGCTATTCCTAGCGATTCCTTTCCTGGCACTCTGGCTTATTTCACTGGGGCTGGTCCATTGACCACTGGAGTATACTACGATTCTAGCTATGATCGCACACTCAAAGCTCCTGACAGTAGCAGCTTGGGAACAGAAGTTACCTTTGACGAAAGCATTGATAAAGATAGCACTTTGCTCAGGGGTGGCGGCAACTTTAGTACTGATAGTATCGACCAGAGCAAACTTCCCATCGATGCGAATGGTAACCCTGTTTACCCTCATAATTACCTCAAGGTAAATACTGTCTTTGAAGTCGCAAAAGAAGCTGGATTACGAACGGCTTATGCAGAGAAACATCCTGCTTATGACCTCCTCAACGGTCCTTCAGGCAAAGGTGTTGATGACCTGTACACACCTGAGATTAACGCAACTGTTGCAATCATCAATGATCAACTAGTTGACAAATCAACAGCACCACAGGGAACAACTTTCAAAACGGTTACCAAGGATATCAAAATTACGGAAATCTACGATGACCTCAAAGTCAATGCCGTTATTAATGAAATTCAAGGTTTGACATCCTCAGGTAAGTCTTATGTGGATGCTAACGAAGAAACTTTAAGCAATCCCCCTGCTATCTTTGGTACTAACTTCCAAGCAGTCAGCGTTTCCGAAAAGCTTCCCGGCAATGGCATTGCAGCAGATGGAACGCCTTCTGCTGGGTTTATCGATGCACTCGGGCACACCGATGCCAGTGTTGGCAAAATCGTCGATGCCCTCAAGCAAAAGAACCAATTTGATAGCACTTTAGTGGTACTCACGGCAAAGCATGGTCAGAATCCTCGCTTGCAACCAGTCACTCTGCTCAGTGAAGATACTTTTACTGCTCCCCTGACAGCCGCAGGAATTACGGTGGTTCATAACGTACCTGATGACGCCTCTATTATATGGCTACAAGACCCCAGTCAGGCAGCACAAGCAAAAGATATCCTGACTAAGCTGAACAATCCTAATGTTGAACAAATTCTGATTGAGGATGACTTGGTGAAGTTTGGCTTTGGTAATCCCCTGACTGATAATCGTGCGCCCAGCTTAGTGGTTAAACTCAAGCCTGGTGTTGTTTTGGTCAGTAATCCTAATAATCCTAGCAAGGTGGCTGAACATGGCGGCTACTCCGAGGATGACACCCATGTTCCCCTGATTCTCATTAGTGGTGGACTTAATGCTAGTGTCAAGGGTAGTGTTCAAACCAAGACAGTTTCTAACAAGCAGATTGCAGTTACAATCTTGGAGGCACTAGGACTGAATCCGAAAAAACTTCAGGGAGTTAGAGTCGAACATACACCCTCTCTGCCAGGGACGGGTATCGAAAAAAGATAATCAGTGCGTATGGCTTTCGGTAGAATCCTTATCATATTTTGTTTTCGAGCTTAACCCGGTTTTCTGCTTGCCTGCTACTCATTACCCATCATCACGCTTCTGCCTTCTAGCTTGCCCGAAAGGCTTGGTCGGACTTCATTAATATAGGACTTACGCACGAGTTACTAATGAACTTGACTGTGAGATTGCGCACTCCTCGTCGCAACGGGTGCAAGTACGTTATTTTTGCGTAAGTCCTGCAATAAATCCAAAGCTGTTAAGGTAGTTTGCGATTTGCCAAATACTCGTACATCTGCCAGCGTGCATCTACCTCGGCTTGCGCTTCTTCCAACAGGCGCTTGGCAAGGGCAGGTTTACTCTTAGTGAGCATTTTGAAGCGATTCTCTTGGTACATCGACTGTTCTACTGATTGTTTGGGCTGACGCATATCCAATTGCAAAGGATTCTTACCCTCTTTGCGTAAGTCAGGATTATACCGATACAGCAACCAACGACCTGCTTCTACCAAAGCTTTCTGATGATTCATTGCTGTAGTCATGTTGATACCATGAGCAATGCAGTGGCTATAGGCAATAATCAGTGATGGCCCGTCATAAGCTTCTGCTTCCAGAAATGCCTTGAGAGTATGTTCATCTCGTGCACCAAGCGCTACACTTGCTACGTAAGTATTACCGTAGGTCATGGCAATTAGTCCCAAGTCTTTCTTGCCTGCTGGCTTGCCACTGGCGGCAAATTTAGCAACTGCTGCTCGTGGAGTCGCTTTGGAAGACTGACCACCTGTGTTGGAATAGACTTCGGTATCCATGACCAAAATATTCACATTGCGACCACTGGCAAGTACATGGTCGATTCCACCAAAGTCGATGTCATATGCCCAACCGTCACCGCCGACAATCCAAACACTTTTCCTTACTAGGTAATCAGCTATTGATTTAAGATTTTGAACCGCTGATTGACGCTGCAGCTTCCCGTTCGCCGTTAGGCGTTCTGTTCGCGTAGCAGATGCGACAACAGAAGAAAAGGGTACGCTGACATTTATTTTTTGGTTCTGCGTGTGCTCGTGTATATCTGCGGTTTGAACTGCTGATGAATGCTGCGGTGAGGGGATCGCAGTCTTGGACGCCACCGGCTTTATGCCGGGAGACCCGTCCACCGCAGTGGCTCCGGTGAGCGTCGATTGCGAACCCCCGTTAGCGCCGCGTGACCGAAGGTCATCCCCGGAGGGCTTCCCGTTCGCAGTTATGTGTTCTGTTGTCGCATCTGCGACAACAGAAGAAAAGGGTACGCTGACATTTGTTTGTTTTCTCTGCGTGTATCCATTGTTATATGTAGTTACAATTTCAGAGTTGAAATTTTCCAGAGCAAAACTCTCTGCGTTCTGCTGTTCCTGGGTCTTTGCGTTTTGTTCACTCTCCAGCAGCTGATCTAACTTTTGTTTTAGCAACTTAACGTGTTCGCGTTGTTCGTAGATATCTGCTTCGGTTTTTTGCTCTTGCTTAAGGATAGATTGAACGAGGTTATCATCCTCTATTTTATCGCTGAGTTTTTGCAGAAGTTCAGCGGCAAATTCGGCGTGCTTATCTAGGGAGAGGCGGAAACCAAAGCCAAATTCAGCGTTGTCTTCAAACAAACTATTAGACCATGCAGGACCTTTTCCTTCGGCGTTCGTTGTCCAAGGAGTTGTCGGTAGGTTTCCACCGTAGATTGAAGAACAACCTGTGGCGTTGGCAATAATTGCGCGATCGCCAAACAATTGTGTCAGTAATTTTAGGTAAGGCGTCTCGCCACAACCAGCACAAGCACCAGAAAATTCAAACAATGGTTCTTGCAGTTGTTGTTGGCGAATCTGATGTAGTTTAAGTTGCCGACGGTCAG
>NZ_JABXYX010000348.1 GCF_017982655.1 Brasilonema sp. CT11
CTTTAGCTTGGCGGTAAAGCTGTTCTAATTCAGAAATCTTTGAATGCGGAGCTATACTGATTCGTTTTGGCATAGGTCATATTTGCACTGCCTGCTTTTATCATAAGCGATTAGGCGGACATGATATAACTGAGCAATACTGAGAGACATCGCCTCCAAACAACTACAATTAAAAATTGAATGACCGAGCAACGCACTAACTACGATAGTCCTTGGAAGGACATTATTGAGGAATTTTTTCCTCGCTTTTTGGAATTCTTTTTCCCTCTGGCTTACGCTGTCATTGACTGGGAACGACGTTATGAATTTCTCGATACAGAACTGCAACAACTAGAACCGGATGCAGAAATTGGTAAGCGACTCGTCGATAAAGTGGCGAAGGTTTGGCTACTTGATGGTAAAGCAGTTTTGGCATCTGGTCGGTTCATTTCCACCGTTACCGCCATTCCCGCTACACCCTGTAGCTGCTCATCCCAGATTGGCGCACCACTGAAACCAGGCTCTAATGCATACCCCTGTTGTTTCACACCCTCAAGCTGTACCCAACCGTTACCTATGCCAGCGCGTAACTCGCCATCAGCCCAAGCTCCATCGGATTTGCCCGCCGGAAAACCTAGTACTCGAAAACGATGTCCCCACAAATCTTCTGATGTCACCAATTGTGCTGGTTTTGCAGCTTCTGGGGGAGAATCTTCTAACTCCAATCCTGCAATGTCTTCTGCAAACTCGTCAGGATTAATTGGTCGCCAAAAGATGACTCTCGCTTTGTACAACTGTTTTGCTGCTACTATGGGGAAGTCTAAGCTAACTGCTTGCTCAGGTTTTTCAACAATATTTCGCGCCAATCCCAAAGCATATGCTACTACATGAGCACAAGTGAGAATATGCTTTTGGGACACCAAGAAGCCAGCACCAACAACTTTGCCACTGTTTGAGTAAATCCTGACAACTGATGACTCAAGCGGTGTGGTCATTGTGTGAGTCCCGTTTCCACTTTAGGGTAATTTCATAGTTGACCTCGCCCTTACCAGAAGCAATTACTGCCCCAAGTTCTGCACTAATTTTGACGCCAAACTTGACTTATACTTCGTCCGCTGGCTCTTTAAGATTGCGTACCTTAGTCAGAATCACATTGGCTACAGGCTTTATTTTTTCTAGGGCAGACTCAAAAGTTTGATGAGCTTTGTCAACAATCTGATCCCGTAAACCAATGCGATCGTCAATAACTGCTGGTTCATCTACTTCTACAAGAATAGAGTCGCCGCTTTCTAAAGGAAATTCAACTATGCGCTTCACACAAGCACCTGTATTAAGATTTTTTAGAAAATGTATTTATTATAGCTGAAAGTCACCAATTTACTTTATGTCAAGTATTCATACTTAAAACGGTTCTGAATGTATGAATAACCATTGCTAGTATAAAGCTTACCCTGAGTATTAACGTAGCTCATAGTTTTGGTAAAGAAATGCTGACTTAATTCAGACATGAAAACTTCTATGCGCTGATCTTCTAAAACACGAACTGAGCGCAACTCATTAAAGTCCTCATACACGATCGCATCGAGATTGGTAGATGGCATTTGTTTGCCTTCAAAGCGTCCTATCCAAATCTTATCGCCCACCATAATAGATCTCTTGCAAAAATGCTTGAATTGTCATGTTGAGCGGAGCGAAACATCTGGTGGAGATTCTTCGCTACACTGCGTTTCGCTCAGAATGACATTCACGTTTTTTGACTTTTGCAAGAAGTCTAATGATTCAGTGTCCGATAAATACTTTTGAAAAAAGCTCGTCTAATTTGCTTGCGTTCTACATCCGAAAGTTGGCAACAAACTTCATAGACTTTTCGGTTTGTAATGGTGTTGTAATTTGCAAGCATTTGAATCAGCCATTTCT
>NZ_JABXYX010000349.1 GCF_017982655.1 Brasilonema sp. CT11
ACTCGATCGCTTGGATCACTTTTTGACGGAAGTCGTAACTGTAGGGTTTAGGCATGGCAGAGTAGACGATAGCAGATTACGATAATACTTTTAGTCTACGTCCTAACCGCCTTGACAATTGCTATAGTACCTCAATATCTGAGGTGTCAGATGAAAGTAACCATCTGGCAAATTCGGCTGGGTAGTTTTCGGCAAGGTATTTACAGGTGTTGTCGTAAGTCAAGGGCGATCGCCTACAAAAAATCTAGATTTTATGCTATTGTATGAATAATGAAATAAGTGTGCGCAGATAAACTCAGCTTCATAACAGCGCAATTAATGGTAATCCGAATTTCTCTTATCTAACATTACTGTGGCGTACATATCTCGCTTTTCACCTCACCCTAGCTTTTAGCTGCGCTAAAATCTTTCCCTCTCCTTATTAAGGCTATCCATTACCCGCATCTTTCTCAACATTTATACAACTTAGTTAAAATATGCCAAAAGCATTGATAGGTATAGTTTTTGAGAGAAGAGAAGATTTGCGGGTAATGGTGCATTATGGAAAAATGGGCTTCAGTTGAATTAAAACAGGCAGATTTAGGAGATACAAGACGAAACAAGCGTCTAGTAAAGATCGTAGAAGACTTGGCAGCACAACCAAGCAGTAGCGTACCTCAAGCCTGTGGAAACATAGCCGCAACCAGCGCAGCATACGATTTTTGGAACTCACCCTACTTTCAGCCAGATGATATACGTAACGCCCATGTAAAAAGCACAGTTGCTCGAATCAAAGAACATGATGTGGTGTTGATGATTCAGGACACGACGAGTATAGATTTAACCAGCCATAAAGCAACAAATGGTCTAGGCTATCTTGACCACACAAAAAGCTTTGGATTAAAAGTACATTCAACACTGGCTGCAACAATTAATGGAGTACTATTAGGAATTGCTTTTCAGCAAGTGTGGGCACGAGATATTGAAAATTTGGGTATGCTGAATTCTTGGAGATGCTGGAAGGCGCGGCGGAGTATGTATCACAGCAGGGAGATAAAAATACAGCGAATTGGTTGAGAAATTTGGCAATTCAGTTGAGGAAAGCTTTGAATTTACCCCCATCAACTATTGCGAACACTTCAGAAGAGGATTTACAAGCGCATCTACAATTCTTGATGAGGGTACTGGAAGCAACAGCAGAAAGCCAAGGTGACGCAAGGGTAATTTACCCGTTGCTGGCAAACAACACACAATATCTCAATCGTAATTTAGCAGAAGTCTTGCGGCGTTGGGCGACAAATACGCTGGCGGAACTTAGCACAGATGCAGCACCATTCTTCGCTGTAAATTATATTGCCAGTTTTAGTAATCTGATTCAGCAATTCCCCTTGGGTGACAAAGCTAGCAACATGGAAATTGCAATTGCTGGTTATGAAACCGTGTTAACCGTATTCACCCGCGACGCTTCCCCCAAATATTGGGAAATGATGCAAAATAATTTGGGGCTTGCTTACTCTGACAGAATATTGGGCGATAAGGCACAGAATTTAGAAAGTGCGATCACATCCTATTCTGCTGCTTTGTCCGTTTTAACCAAGAACGCTTTCCCCCAAGATTGGGCGATGGCGCAAAATAATCTGGGGAATGCTTACTTTGTCAAAATATTGGGCGATAAGGCACAGAATTTAGAAAGTGCAATCACATCCTACTCTGCTGCTTTGTCCGTTTATACCAAGGATGCTTTCCCCCAATATTGGGCAATGACGCAAATGAATCTGGGGACTGCTTATACTAAATCCGGTTTTCAAATCCCCCAAAAAATAGTAGTCTAAAATCACACTCAAAAAACCGACCGAAATCAGTGATTCAATTGTCATGCCCAAGAAAGCGCATCTAGAGGTCCATTTAAGTACAG
>NZ_JABXYX010000021.1 GCF_017982655.1 Brasilonema sp. CT11
CTTTGAGTCAACAAGTGGGCGACAAAGCTCTTGAAGCAACAACCCTCACCAATATTGGCGGTGTCTACTCCAAATTAGGAGACAAACAAAGTGCGCTCAAATACTACAACTCTGCTCTGCCTTTGAGTCAACAAGTGGGCGACAAAGCTCTTGAAGCAACAACCCTCAACAATATTGGCAGTGTCTACTCCGAATTAGGAGACAAACAAAATGCCCTCAAATACTACAACGATTCTCTGCCTTTGAGTAAACAAGTCGGCGACAAAGCACGAGAAGCAACAACCCTTAGCAATATTGGCTTAGTCTACTCCGATTTAGGAGATAAACAAAGTGCCCTCAAATACTACAACTCTGCTCTGGCTTTGAGTAAACAAGTCGGCGACAAAGCAGGAGAAGCAACAACCCTCAACAATATTGGCAAAGTCTACTTCGATTTAGGAGATAAACAAACTGCCCTCAAATACTACAACCAATCTCTGCCTTTGATCAAACAAGTGGGCGACAAAGCAGGAGAAGCAGCAACCCTCAACAATATTGGCGCTGTCTACTCCGCTGTAGGAGATAAACAAAGTGCCCTCAAATACTACAACGATTCTCTGCCTTTGATCAAACAAGTGGGCGACAAAGCAGGAGAAGCAACAACCCTCAACAATATTGGCGCTGTTTACTCCGATTTAGGAGACAAACAAACTGCCCTCAAATACTACAACGATTCTCTGGCTTTGAGAAAAGAAGTCGGCGACAAAGCAGGAGAAGCTACTACCCTCAACAATATTGGCTTTGTCTACTCCGAATTAGGAGACAAACAAACTGCCCTCAAATACTTCAACGATTCTCTGGCTTTGAAAAAACAAGTGGGCGACAAAGCAGGAGAAGCAAAAACCCTCAACAATATTGGCTTTGTCTACTTCGATTTAGGAGATAAACAAAATGCCCTCAAATACTTCAACGATTCTCTGCCTTTGAGAAAACAAGTCGGCGACAAAGCAGGAGAAGCTGCTACCCGAAACAATATTGGCTTAGTCTACGGCTCATTAGGAGATAAACAAACTGCCCTCAAATACTTCAACTCTTCTCTGCCTTTGAGTAAACAAGTGGGCAACAAAGCAGGAGAAGCAGCAACCCTTGGTAACATCGCTCTCCTAGAACGCAGTCGCGGCAACCTGCAAGCAGCCCGCACTAACCAAGAAGCCGCAATCAAAATTATCGAAGAATTACGCACCAAAATCGACAGGCAAGAACTCCGCACTTCCTACTTTGCCACAGTTCAGGCTTACTATAAACTCTACATCGACCTGCTGATGCAACTGCACAAAAAAGAGCCATCCCAAGGATACGATGCATTAGCCCTACATATCAGCGAACGCTCCCGCGCCAGAAGCTTGATAGAACTATTAACACAAGCAAATGCCAAAATTCTCAAAGGCGCAAACCCACAACTCATACAACAAGAACGCAGCTTACTACAGCAAATTGATGCAACAGAGACACTGCGGCAAAATTTAGCAAATTCACCAAATAAAAACGACTCCACCAAAGCATCTATTCAAAAACTCACCACACAAATCGAAAATCTCTTCAGCCAACACCAGGAAGTACAAGCCAAAATCCGTACGACTAGCCCAGAATATGCAAAACTGACAAACCCAAACCCGGAAAAGGACATTCTCAAATTACCGCAAATCCAACAACAACTTGATAAAGACACTCTGCTATTGCAATATTCTTTGGGAGAAGAACACAGTTATTTGTGGGCAGTCACTCCCACCCAAATGCAAGTTTACACACTCCCCGGACAAAAGGAAATAGAAAAAGTCGCAGAGCGATTCGGTACAGATTTGCCGCAAGTAACAGCTACTGACTTAGCGATCCAGAGCGCAAAACAACTCACTCAACTGATTCTCGCACCTGTTGCTGATAAATTAACAGCAAAGCGTTTGGTGATTGTTGCTGATTTAGGGCTACAAACCATTCCCTTTGGGGCATTAGCTGATATCACTTCAAATAAATACCAACCACTGATGATAAACCATGAAATTATCAATTTACCCTCAGCCTCTACCATTGCCATCCAACGCCAAAAACTTGCCAACCGCCAAAGCGCACCCAAAGCCATAGCCGTACTTGCCGATCCGGTATACAGTGCTACCGACACACGAGTCACAGGTAAACCGGAAAATACTCAACTCGGTTCCGAAATCGAATTTGAACGCTCTGCTCTTGCCCGTTCCGCCAGAAGCCTGAAACGCAATGGTTGGAACAGGCTAGCCAACACAGCAGAAGAAGCAAAAGGAATTTTAAAACTGATACCAGCAGCAACTAGCCTAGAGGCATTGAGTTTTGATGCTAATTACGACTGGGCAACAAGCAAAACTCTCAATCAATTCCGTATCTTGCATTTTGCCACTCACGGCTTCGTCAATCAAGAGCAACCAGAGTTATCCGGAATTGTACTGTCATTGGTTGATAAAAAAGGCAAGCCAATCAGAGGACACTTGCGCTTGGGAGATTTGTTTAATCAAGACTACCCAGCAGAGTTAATCGTCTTGAGTGCCTGCGAAACCGGACTTGGTAAAAATGTCAACGGTGAAGGTTTAGTGGGGTTGACACGCGGGTTAATGTATGCGGGAGCGGCGCGGGTTATGCTGTCGCTGTGGCAGGTTAGCGATGAAGGCACATCTGTATTGATGCAAGAATTTTACACAGTTTTGTTGCAGCAAAAGAAAACTCCATAACTTGCGTTACGTGCAGCACAACGCAAGTTATGGGAAAACTCAAAATGGCATAGTCCCTATTACTGGGCGGGTTTCACTGTTCAGGGAGAGTGGCGTTAGATACCTCACCCCAGCCCTCTCCTTATAAAGGAGAGGGAGAAAGAAAAAACTCTTCTTACCCTCTCCTTGATAAGGAGAGGGTGCCGCAGGCGGGTGAGGTTTCTTCGCCTGGAACAGACGATATGCAAAAACTACACTACCAACACAACAATACCCCAGCCCTGTGGTTAGAAACGACACGGAGATACCTCACCCCAGCCCTCTCCTTATAAAGGAGAGGGAGAAAGAAAAAACTCTTCTTACCCTCTCCTTTATAAGGAGAGGGTGCCGTAGGCGGGTGAGGTTTCTTCGCTTGGAACAGACGACAGACAAAAACTATCAGACCAACACAAAATACCCATGAAAAACAAACTCATCAGCAAACAATCAATCGCATTATTTATCGCAGCAACTATCAGCGGAATTACGTTAAATACCTGGTGGAATGCAAACGCCCAAACCACGCCAGCAAAAACAACTCCACCCAAATATACCAAATTGCAAGATGTGAAGAACTTCAGTATCAAAGGAAACGGTAAAGCTTTTCAACCTGGTAATTTGCAACAGACGAATAAACCAGATAAAGCTGATGATGAAGAATTTAAACGCAGGGCAATCATTGGTTGGGATGACCGAGTTCCTATGTTAAGCCGACAATATCCTTGGTCAGCAATTGGTAGAGTACAGGGATTAACCACTAAAGGCGAGGAATATCATTGCACAGGTACATTAATTAGTGAAGATGTCGTTTTAACCAATTCACACTGCGTGATTGATCCTGAAACACACCAAGCTAGTCAAAAAATCTTGTTTCTCCCAAATCTTATCAATGGCAAAGTCGCGGATGAATCGGATATTGCCCAAGTTCAAAATGTCATTTATGGCACTGATTTCACTAAAACTAAGTTAGAAAATCAAACTGACGACTGGGCGCTTTTGAAACTCAATAAACCTATTGGCTTAAAATACGGATATCTCGGTTGGAAATCTTTACCCTCATCAACTCTCACCAAAAACCGCAATAAATATATTTTCGTTGGTTATTCTGGTGATTTCCCTAACACAAACAAAGAAAAGTATCGATTTTTTACCGCAGGTAAGGGATGGACAGCAAGCGTGCAACAAGGTTGCAGCATCGTGGGTGAAGAAGGCAATGTGTTGTTACACGACTGTGATACCACTGGTGGTTCTTCCGGGGGAGCGATTATTGGTGTGATAGGTAATCAACCGTACATAATTGGTCTTAATAATGCGGAAATCAAAACTCGTGATGGAAGAGGGATAATTAACCTGGGTGTGAAGATTGATTTTTTAGATAAATTGACAGGAAAATAAGTAGACCCTCGATATCTCGTTCCCAGGCTGAGCCTGGGAACGAGGGTTGGGAGGCTCAGCCTCCCGATTATTGAGAATGGTGCAAGGTAAGTAGAGTGGGCATTGCAATGCCCACCCTACACCTACTACTTTATGCATCTCTTGCTCTGGGCGATCGCACTGTATCACTTGCGTAAGTCTTATCAAACTAAAGGTAAAGTATGACGCTCAAAAAAGTCCCAAATCGTCTGAGTTGAGTCTAAACCGAGGTCTTTATTGAACTCATTAACATCTTTATCAGTAGAACTACCACCGTACCAGAGATGTCCGCCGTTGACTACAGCTAATTCTACAACCTCGGAACCAGCGCTACAACCGGAGTAGGAATAGGTTTTAAGTTTTGAGGGATCGCGCCTTGCGCGGCTCCCTGCTGGAGCATCGCTCTGATTGCCAGCAATAAATGATACATTATTGGCAGTATATTCAGGACATTGGTTGTGAGTACGCCAAAACTCTACAGCTTCTGGAATAGAAACGAGCGATCCTTTTTGAGTTTTCTTATCACCCTCATAATGTACAGATTGGTCGTTTGTGCCGTTAATCATCAACATAGATACAGGCATTTGTGGTTGGCAATTTGGTTTTAGTCGCCTTGGCAAAGAACCAGCGACTGAAGCAAAAGCTGCTATTTTATCAGATAGTTGACAACTCAAAGCTTGGGTTAGTATTCCGCCTCTAGAAAAGCCACTAGCGTATATTCTACGGCTATCAATATTTCTAACTTCTTCTATATGATTAATTAAATTCTTTACAAAAGAAACATCATCAAAATTTCTTTCCTTTTTCTTTCTTATGCTCCATCTCTGGTTAATGCCATCAGGATAAACGACAATAAACCCTTTTTCTTCTGCTAATTTATTAAATTGAGATACATTACTAATTGAGCGTCCACTGCCTTCGTCTCCATGAAATACCATAACTAATGGCATAGCACGACTAGGAGAATAAGACTTTGGCGTGTAAATATCGTAAGTGCGGGCGTAACCTTGGTCAGCTAATTCGCCATTACTCTGACCATAAACAACGTTATTCTCTCGTATAGTTATTTGCTGCGCTTGCATTGATTCGCAGCCTGCGATTAAACTAATTGAGAGTAAACAAGTAAAGACTCGTTTGAGGAATTGAGAACTGATATTAACATTCACGATTAATCCTATTAGGTAAAATTATAAGCATATTTTTAATGTGTTATTAGTTCTAAAATACTTTTATTGGCTCATGTTTACCTCATACAAATGGGTGAATCTGTTTAATTGACAAGCAGTCAAACTATAACTACAGATAGAAAAAGTCTCTTTCCGCACAAAATTAGTATTTTTTGTGTGTAGGCAAAACTTTCAATAAATACAGGGAACGCTTAACAGGGAACAGGGAGCAGGGAACAGGGAGCAGGGAACAGGGAGCAGGGAGCACCGGAGCAGGGAGCACCGGAGTAGGGAGCAGGGAGCACCGGAGCAGGGGACAAAATAAATTGTATGAAATGTAACAAAAAAAGTTCTGGTTAATTTTTCGTATCATACTTGTAAGTTTTCCCGCCCACCAGCTTGAAAAAGCAAGGGAGCAGGGAGCACCGGAGTAGGGAGAGGACTACTTCACGTGAACTAATTTCCCCCAGCACCCTGCACCCAAGCGTTCGCGTAGCGTGTCCAAAGGACTCAGCGTGCTCCCTACTTCTTCCCCCTTACACCCTTACACCCTTACACCCTTAGTTGTTGACAGCTACTTACTTCGCTTTACGAACAGAAGATTGCGAATTAAAAACAGCAGAGTGCTGTTGGATTGGACTCAAGGCAGAATTTTTCAAAGTGAGAAACTGTACCAAACTCAATCGTAAGGGTTCTTGACTGATAGCGTTGACGTAATTGGCACTCAAGTAGCGACGGTAACTTGGTTGATTAGCAACGTAGGTTTCAAAGAAGGGAAGACTCAAAGCCCTGACATATCGCTGTGCTAATGCAGGACTCGGACCAATCACTTGTTCGGGAACGGGTACACCAGAACTTTGTGATTCTCCAATTGTTGAGAAGTGGGTAGCACCATTAATTAAGACTAAATATTTATTTAGGGTGGTTAACCAGGTGAAAGGTTGAATTTGTTCTGGAAATGCTGGAGCTATTGTATCGGCACTGCCAGCCATAATCATTATAGGAATTTTAATTTGGCTGATGCTGTCTTGCCCCATAATACTGCTGTCAATCGGGTTAATGGCGATCGCCGCTTTGACTCGTGAATCAGATAAGTTATATGTACTAGATTGTGGTAAACTCACAGCCAAGCACTGAAGTAACAGTGAAAGATTAGCCTTATCTGGTGAACTTGGGCAGTTTTTTTCTAGTTGCTTAAAATTAATTGGTGCTCCTGCTAATGCTAAAGCTGTGTAACCACCAAAGGATTGACCGATTACGCCGACTTGTTCCAAATTCAAGCGCCCTTTGTATGCAGGGTCGGTTTGAGATAGGCTAGTCAGTTGATTCAACAAATACTTTACATCCAAAGGGCGGTCAATAAATTCTCTTGGACCTGTGACTTCCGCCGCCCTACCTGATAATAAAGCTTGCAACTGTTTGGCATCACTACCGGGATGTTCTGGAACAGCAACGACAAAGCCATAAGAAGCAAGGTTTTCAGCAAGGTAAGCATAACTGGTACGATCAGAACCAAGTCCGTGGGAGATGACAATAACTGGACGAAAGCCAGATACATCTGGTAGATAAATGTCAGCAGGAAAAGTGCGACTACGAGATGTGTCGTTGAGCGTAATACTCCGCTTCTGCCAACGATATTTTCCTGATCGTGGCAGATCTGTGAGTGAAATCTTATCTGAAGTAGAGGCATTTGCTGTATCCAACGACTGCTTGTTGATGAGTGCGATCGCCTGTTGAGTCTGATTAACTATATTTTGGAATGCCTGTGCGATTTCCAAACTGCGAGCTAAATTTATCGAAATCGTTCTTGAGGGAAACTTGCGTAGTATATTTAATAAAGTGAAATTTTGTGGATCGGCTGCTGCAAGAATCAGTGCTCCTCGAATTGCATAGAACCCGTTAATGTGAGATTCTTGCTGTACGACTTCTCCAAAATCTGCTAACACTCTTTCGCCGATCGGCGTATAAAGAAACTGCGAAACCTGTACAGCATTTAGCGGAATGGGAGTCAGCAACAATTGCGGCAGTTGCTTTAGTTGCTCTTTACCTGCATACTCAACATATGCAGCTAGGTCATCATCTATTTTACCTGTCTTGGCATAGGTTTCTAGAGAATCAATCGAAATAGAGCGAGACACAGCACCATAGGAAAGAGTCAACCGCTCTGCACTTAAGCTAGGACGAGCGGTTAAAGTAGGAATTAACCCAATACTAAGAATCCCCAAGGCGATTTGTCGCAAAATTGATTGCTTGCTGATAAAACGAGTATGAGGACGCAACCGGGTAACTTTGGGGATAGGAGGCGAAATCGGCGAGCAATTCATGAACATCACTAAGCGCTTCTTTAGCAATTTTACTAAATTAAGCTGATGCTGCTTATGAATACTATCGCTGGGAATATTCTTTTGTTAATCTCAAAGTTCTGTTTTCAAAGAAAATTTCAGCACAGACAAGATTTTGATAAAGTTTGGGAATAAATGTTTGAAAGTGCATCATCTATTTACTAAAAATCAAGATTCAAAAAAACAATGGACAATAACCGCTGGACACTTACAGGAAAAAAAGCTTTGATTACGGGAGCAACCAAAGGAATTGGAGGAGCGATCGCCCAAGAATTCTTGTCTCTCGGTGCTGAAATTATGATTGTTGCCAGAGATGCACAAGCAATAAACCAGCAGCTTGAAAACTGGCGATCGCAAGGATGGAAAGCTTATGGAATTGCTGCAGATGTTGCCACATCTGATGGTCGTCAGGCAATAATTGAACAAGTCAATCAAACTTTAGGAGGATTAGATATCCTCGTCAACAACGTTGGCACTAATATTCGCAAAAAAGCGCTGGAATATACAGAACAAGAGTATGAGCGCATATTTCAAACTAACTTAACCTCTACATTTGAAATGTGCCGACTCGCTTATCCTTTGCTGAAAGCTGGAGACAACAGCAGCATCGTCAACATTGGTTCTGTTGCTGGGTTAACCGGAGTTCGCACAGGCGCACCCTATGGAATGACAAAAGCAGCACTTGTACAACTGACTCGTTCTTTGGCTGTAGAATGGGCAGAAAACCAAATTCGTGTAAATACTGTTGCTCCTTGGTTTATTCTCACTCCTTTAACTGAATCTTTCTTGAGCAATTCAGATGTGTTAAGCTCCGTGTTATCGCGTACTCCAATGGGGCGAGTTGGCACACCAGAGGAAGTTGCAGGTTTAGTAGCCTTTCTGTGTATGCCAACAGCCACTTACATTACTGGACAGTGTATTGCAGTTGATGGTGGTTTTGTAGGCTTTGGTTTGTGACATCCTCCCATCACTGACTCGGAGTACCGAGTACAGTGGGGGCTTGCCAAGAATCACTTCCTGGTTCTTCCTGCTTCACGGGTCGCGCCTAGACTTTCGTCCCCGGACAACGATACCTCCACAGGCAGCTTGACTGCGAGTCCCGCAGCTGCAAGACCCCTCTGTTCCACCACTATAGCGGCAGCAACATCGCGGTCTGTTATGTATCCACATTCATGACAGGTATGGACACGCTCAGACAGTTTCTTTTTCCCGGTATGAGTTCCACATTGAGGACAGGTTTGACTAGTTCCGTTGGGATTTACGCGGGCGTTGTACACTCCGCGCTTCCAACAAACCCAAGAAAGGATTTCAAGGAAACTACCCCAAGCGGCATCCAAGCAATGCTTTGCCAACATCCCTCGACTTGTTGCCTTGAGGTTCAAATCCTCGACAAAGACCATACCAACGCCGTCACACAAAGAGTGTGCTGTGTTGATGTGAAACTGTTTGCGCGTGTCATAAATGCGTTCATGCAATCTGCGTATCTTGCGCTGCGCTTTCCGGTAATTAGTAGAGCCTTTGGTCTTGTTTCTCAACTTGCGTTGCAGCCATCTAAGCTCGCGTTGCAAAGAATTGAAAAACCGGGGTCTTTCTACCAACCGACCATCACAAACAGCCAAAAACTTTTCCAACCCAACATCAATACCTATGGAATTACCGTTCGGCATGATATCAGGCACGGAAACACCAGATTCCAAAATCAATTGAGCGTACCATCCCGATGCTTTGCTGATAACCCTAACCTGCTTGACTACAAACCCGTCTGGAACTGGACGATGCAAGTTGATTGGTATCATCCCAATCTTAGGCAGTTTAATTCGGCAGTGCGTTGGGGAGCCTGTCCCGTGCGGGGGTTCCCCCCGTTGAGGGATCTGGCGTCGGCTATGCCGACTTGTAGCACCTGCCGTCTGAAAACCCGTAACAGGATTAGATTTGAACTGCGGAAACACAAACGAACGATACTGACCAAATTTCTTGAATCTGGGGAAACCAAAACCACGTTCTGCCATAAACTTGAACGCTCGATCAAGTCGTTTCAATGCGTCTTGCAACACCTGAGACTGAACGTCTTGAAGTTCTGGGCTTTCTTTCTTGACTGGTGTCAGCGCGTTTTGTTGTTTGTAGTAGTCAGGGTATGGCGTGTCAACCGGAATAATATATTCGGAGCGAATAGAGCAAGCGTTGACAGCACATTTGCGCGAAGCAATCCAATCTTTGCGTTCCCGCAATGCGTAGTTATACACTTTGCGACACGTTTCCATCCAAGCAAGCATTCTCTTTTCTTGAACAATGTCTGGATAAATTCGGTTCTGTTAGAAGCTCCTGGAGAGTGGAAACTTCAAGAGCCACCCCACTCCTTTAATGACCAAAGGTCATTGTCCGTCGGAGATGTCTATGCCTTCGGCACGCTTCGCGAACAATGCGTAAAGTTTGAAGTTATATTTGTCCAAACCTTTTTTGATTGCATACAACAAGACTTCCCGGCATTCCCGCCGCGCTAGGTTGAATTCGCGGTTATTGCAGCGAGTGGTGACGTGGTAGGAAAATCCGGTTTGTAAGTTTCTTTTTTGTCGAGTCATTGATATATAATGTATCGGCTTGCATTTTAAGTGCAGTAGTGGCTTTTAACCCTCTTTAACCCCCTTTTTAAGGGGGTCGCCGCAGGCGGGGGGATCTTAACCGTATTGCCCCACAAGAGCCTTTAATCAATCTTTCCAGTAAAAACCCGCTCTGCTGGTCCTGTCATATAAAGCCGTTGGTCGATTTGGGACCATTCTATCAGCAATGGTCCTCCTGGAAGTTCCACTGTAGCTTTGCGATCGCATCTCTGTGTCAACACACCCGCCACAAGCGACGCACACGCGCCAGTTCCACAAGCTAAAGTTATACCAGCCCCTCGTTCCCACACACGCATTTTCACGTAGTCAGGACGCACAACTTGGATAAATTCAGTATTGATTCGTTGAGGGAAAACTGGGTGATGCTCAAACTGAGGACCAATAATTTCTAGAGGAATTGTTGCAACATCTTCTACAAAGGTGATGCAGTGAGGATTTCCCATACTCACACACGTGACATCCCAAGTTTTGCCTGCGACTTCTAGCGGTTGATTGACAACTTTTTCGTTAGCTGGGTTGATAGTCGTGGGAATTTCACCAGCAAGTAGCCTGGGGATACCCATATCCACTTTAACTTGACCATCTGGCATGAGTTGGGGTGTCATCACACCACCTAGAGTATGAATGCGATATTGGTCGCTTTTTTTGGCGCTGCCTTCCAAATCAGCTAAAAAAGCACCGAGACAGCGAATACCGTTACCACACATTTCTGGTTCTGAACCATCAGAATTAAAAATCCGCATGGTGTAGTCAGTACCGTTGTCTCCAGGTAAGGCAAAAATAACACCGTCTGCACCGATACCAAAGTGGCGATCGCACAACTTAACCGCTTGTTCTGGAGTGATTACAGGCTCTGATGACGAGCGATTGTCAATCAATATGAAGTCATTGCCCAGACCGTGATACTTAGTAAATTCTATTGCCATTGCCAAAGTCGATCAATTATATTTGAGTTTTTACATCATAGTGTAATGTGTTTTGTCAGTTGTTCGTTATGACTGACTGATAACTGATAACTGATGACTCATAACTGATGACAATTATGGGACTTGACACCTCACTGCCTAGCATTCGGCAAGTACAAAATTTGATACAGCAAGCAGTCACAATTGAGATCAAACTGCTTACTGGCGACATATTGATTGGCAGAATCATATGGCAGGATTCTCAATGTATGTGTCTTATGAATGAAAACAGTCAACAGATGACTGTTTGGAAGCAAGCCATTGCATATATTAAGGCAAAAGAATAGTCATTTGTCCTTTGCTCATGAGCTATTGGTTGCACACTCCCTTAACCCACAACATAGCGGTTCGGGAGTAATGACTAATGACTAATGACTAATCCAACAAACTATCTCTTGGTAAAAACTCTTTGAGTGCTTCTGCTTCGCCTGCTTTCCCGATTGGGATAGATAGCGGTATTTTGCTTTCTGGGACAAGCAATTGTACAACTTGATTCAGAGAAAGCAAATTTCCACACAATAAAACTTGGTCGTGGACTTGCAAGTCCTTATTTTCATCGGGAAAGCGGATAAATTTGCCGTCTCGTCGCATTGCTTGCACCATAACCGCATATTTGTTGCGGGTATCCAAATCTGCAAGGGTTTTCCCAACAGCTGGACTATCAGTATTGAGAGTAACCCACTGACAAGCGCTGCTTTCTCCAGGGACGATAGCTTGACCTTTGGCGAATTCATCCAAAGCCGCTAATTCATTATCAGAACCAACAACTAAGAGGCGATCGCCTTCTTCTAAGTTGGTCTGGAGTGAAGGATAATCTATTTCCTCACCTCCTTCACGACGAATAGCCATCAAACTCACGCCTGTTAAGTAGCGCATATCTGCTTCTTCTAAAGTCATACCAATCAGGGGTGAACCAGATGGTAAAGAATACCAACGTTTATTCAGGTCTTGAGTTGCTAGTTGTAAATCACGAGAAACCTCAGACGCGGATTGTTCAGGGCGCAGATCCAAATAATGACGATTGCGAATTTCCTGCATTTCTCGTTGCACCACACTAGATGATAAGCCCAAATCAGTTAAGATGTAACTCACCATTTCTAAACTAGCCTCAAACTCTGGCTGCACAACTTCCCGTGCCCCGAGTTGATAAAGTACCTCAATACTTTTGTCGTTTGTGGCGCGAACAACGATATCTAGATCAGGAGACACTTCCAAAGCGCGTTTGACGCAAAGACGGGTACTCATGGGGTCAGGAAGTGCTATCGCCATTCCTCGTGCTGTGTTAACTCCAGCAGTTTCTAAAACGTGAAAACTCACACAATTACCATAAACATAAGGAACTTCAGCTTCACGCAACTGCTGAATTCGACTTTCTGACTGATCAATCACCACAATAGGTAAATTGTGCTGCTGAAGCAACTTCACCAAATTTCGTCCCACTCGCCCATAGCCGCAGACAACTACATGGTCTTTGATTGGCAGTTCTTCAGCAACTCCCAACGGCTGATCTTCCCCGCTTAAATAGGGCTTCAGCCAAGGTATTGATTCTACCCAGTCAAATACAATTGGAACCAAACGCAGCACAAAAGGAGTCAGCACCAATGTTACTGCTGTTGTTCCCAAAATCAATAAATATACTTTTCGTGAAACCAGCCCCAGCGCCTGTCCTTCGCTTGCCAGAACAAAAGAAAACTCCCCAATTTGAGCCAGTCCCAACCCAACGATTAACGCTGTTTTCAACGGATAGCGGAACAACTTTACAAGTGGCGTAATAATTAAACATTTACCAATAAATACCAGTGTCACTAATCCCAGAATCAATTCCAGATTGTTCCACAAAAACACTGGATCGATTAACATCCCAATCGAGGCAAAAAATAAGCTGGCAAAAATATCTCGCAATGGCTCAACATACGTAAGGGTTTGATCAGCGTATTCCACTTCCGAAATCATCAAGCCAGCAACAAATGCCCCCATTTCAATAGAAAGCCCCAAAGACTCTGTGAGTAAGGCAATACCCAAACACAGTGCTACGACACCTAATAAAAATAACTCTCGGCTTTCAGTACGGGCTAGCAGTCGCAACAAAGGAGGAATGAGCCAAATCCCCGCAACAACTGCACCAGCAGCAAATAAACCAATCCGCAACAGTGCCAACAAAACTGCGACAACAAGCGTTTCTCCAGGTTCGTGAAGGGCTGGCAAGACTGCGATCATCAGTCCTAGTGCTAAATCTTGAACAACCAAAATTCCCAGCATCACCTGTCCGTGGGGCGTTTCCGTCTCATTACGTTCCATCAAACACTTGAGAACAACTGCTGTGGAAGACAAAGACAAAATTGCCCCTAAAAATATGCCTTTAGCTGGTAGATATGACCAAGCCCCTGTTACTCCACAGACTAAGACTGTGATGAGAACTGTTAGGGCAATTTGTAGTCCTCCTCCCCCAAGAGCGATCGCCTGGACTTTTTTCAGTTCCGTAAAGGAAAACTCAACACCCAAGGCAAATAGTAAAAAAGCGACTCCAAACTGAGCCAACGTTTCTACTTGAATCAATTCTTTAATCAGTCCCAGTCCGGATGGCCCAACGACCATTCCACCAATAAGATACCCTAGTAGAACGGGTTGTCTTAAGAGCGCCGCCAAGAGTCCGCCACAAGCAGCAACGGCAAAAACTGAAACTAAATCAACTATGAGTCTAAAATCTTCCTGCACAAGCTTATAAAAGAATTGTTAAAACCTATTAACATCAGGATACAAAGTTTTTTCTCTTTAAAGTATCAAATTTGTTTTTTATTTATAGTACTCATATTTGTTTTTGTGAAACTAAGTGCATTTGATGTTCCCCCTTCTGGTACTAAGCGTTAAGCGCGATGCACTGAGCGTGGTCGTTGTGTTCCCTCTATTCACGAGTCAGTTCATAAATCAAACCGAATTCCTATAGCTATTTTAAAGTATGCCCTGTAGCTGGGGCTAAACTGATAACTGTTAAAACTACAATTCAAAAGCTAGACTAGAACAACAAGGTAGCAAGGTTAACAATCAAAGGGAAATTATGATGAGCGATCGCGATTACACATTAATTATTGATAAGAGCGGTAGCATGTCCACTCCTGACCAAGTTGGTGGCAGAAGTCGCTGGGAAATGGCTCAAGAATCTACACTTGCACTGGCAAGGAAGTGTGAGCAATTTGACCCTGACGGCATCACAATTTATGTATTTGCCGGTAAATTGAAACGTTACGATGATGTCACTTCAGCGAAAGTAGCACAAATTTTTCTAGAAAATGATCCTGGTGGCACGACAAATTTGGCAGGTGTACTCAAAGATGCAACCAATCACTACTTTCAGCGCAAAGCTGCAGGTCAAGCCAAGCCCAATGGCGAAACAATTCTAGTGATCACCGATGGTGAACCAGATGACCGTAAAGCAGTCTTTGAGGTGATAATTAATGCATCGCGTCAGATGGAACGTGATGAAGAATTGGGAATTTCTTTAATTCAAATAGGCTCAGATCCTCAAGCAACCAAGTTTCTCAAAGCTTTGGATGACCAAATGCAAGATATTGGTGCTAAATTTGACATCTGCGACACAATCACCTTGGATGATTTGGAAGATATGAGTCTTGCTGATGTGTTAATGAATGCGGTGACTGATTAATCAGTTTTTTGTCATTTGTTCGTTATTAATAACTGATGAGTGATAAGGGAAGAGGGAACAGGGAACAGAAAGTGTACCTAGCTTCGTTAAAAATCAAATATGAGTCCTATAACTGATAACTGATAACTGATAGGGAGAATTGAAAAATGCTAGATAATCGTGACTATACTTTAATTATCGACAAAAGTGGCAGTATGGCAACCCAAGACCAAAAAGGTGGTAGAAGCAGATGGGTTGCTGCACAAGAATCTACTTTTGCCTTGGCGAGTAAATGCGAGCAACTTGACCCTGATGGTATCACTGTTTATCTGTTTTCTGGACGCTTCAAGCGCTATGAAAATGTGACATCAAGCAAAGTATTGCAAATTTTCCAAGAAAATGATCCTTCTGGTACAACTGATTTGGCAGGTGTGCTGAAACACGCAACTGATAACTATTTTCAACGCAAAGCTGCGGGTGAAACTCAGCCAAATGGTGAAACTATTTTAGTGGTGACTGATGGTGAACCAGATGATCGCAAAGCAGTTATGAAAGTAATTATTGAAGCTTCTCGCCACATGGATCGCGATGAAGAACTTGCTATTTCTTTTATTCAAGTAGGTACAGATGCTCAAGCGACTCGCTTTCTCAAAGTATTAGATGATGAACTGCAAGGGGCTGGTGCAAAGTTCGATATCTGCGACACAATCACCATAGAAGATATGGAAGACATGAGTTTATCAGAAGTACTGCTCAACGCTATTAATGATTAAGCATTTGTGGTGAATTTTCATGGAATAGAGGAGCAAACTAAATTTGGAGTAGTTACGGAGGATTTCAGAACATGGATTCTCTTGATAAACTTTTAGCTGAACTGAAAGCTGAATATGAACAACAAAAACCCCAACAGCATCAGCTAAAAGCAAATTTAATCAAACCAGTCAGCAAAATGGAAGAGAAATCAAATTTCTTGATAGATAAACTTTTAGCCGAAGTCAAAGCTGATTTTGAGCAAAAAGATACTGCTGAGAAATTGCAGAAACAGCAAGAACAAGAACAAGAACGAATAAAACAAGAACAACTTCAGGCTAAAAAATTAGAGGAGTTGAAAAAGCAAGCCGAAGATTGGTTAGCTAAATTAGATCGCTTTTCCTCAGAAGGGCTTTGGTTTGAAAAGTTTGCTGAAGGATATCCGTCAAAAGTAGAGGCTGCGATTGAATATTTACAATTGGAGTGAAGAAATTTTTTAGTCTTTTGTGCCTTACCATTATTAGGAATTAATTAACAAAGTCCACTGATCAAATATTTTGCTTCTTATTATTTATTTCAGATAAATGCTTGACGCCCCACTCATGCATTGCATAGAGAATTGGTTTAAGACTTTCCCCTAAAGGTGTTAAAGAATACTCTACTTTTGGAGGAATTTGCGGGTAAACTTTGCGATCAATAACCCCATCTTCCTCCATCTCCCTGAGTTGTTGAGTTAGCATTTTTTGAGTAACTCCATCTAAAGCTCGCTGTAATTCACCAAAGCGTTTCACACCATCCATTAATTCTCTAATAATCAAAACCTTCCAGCGTCCACCAATGACTTTGAGTGTGGTTTCGACTTCACAAGTTAGTCGGTTATGGTTTTGTGCTTCAGCTTTCATAGTCTGTTTTGGGTAACTACCTTATTGGAGTTTAGACTAAAAGCGATTTGAGGGAACGGGGCAGGGAGTAGGAGTAGCTTTCAAGAGTAGGTATTAAAAAAAGGTGCAGAAAAGTAGCTAAAATACTTATCGGATGGGAGTCAGCAGAAATAATAGTAGATGGGTTTGGGGCGTTTCGGGGGGCGATGATCTGCAAAGGAGCGCAGAGTGCGTAAGCGCAAGCGCACGCAAGCGAGGGCGTTCGCCGTAAGGCGTGCCGTTAGGCATACAAAGCAGCGTCTCGTAGAGAAGCTATAGCCCAAAAAACCAAAAACCCCCACAGCCACACCAGGATGCAGGGGATTACAACGGACGGACTACGGACTATGGCTAGGGCGAATGGAGCGTGACTTCCCTACTTTATAGCCGTCTTATTATTCTGATTCACGATGGTGGTGGCGATGATGGGGAGGATTTTCAAACACCTCTTCGATACCTTCGATACGCCGATTAACTCTTTCATTGATTGCATTATCAAGCATTAAATCAGCTTCTGTTTCAATCATAGGCTCAATTGCCCGACCGCCTGGAATATGGGACAGAACGCCATCAATCATCCTATTAGCAATGTTATTTGCTGCTGTATCAATTCCAGCATCAACTATAAACTCACCGGCTCCCTCAGGGTTACCATGTGTATGGTGATTATGTTCATGGTGATTATGTTCTGACATCACAAAGTCCTCTATTACTAATAACACGATGCCTAGACTATCATGATAGCGCGGCTTCAAGAAATTGATTACGTCTAGATCACTAACGGTTTGAAAACCTGTCTTCAACACCTTCTATACGCTCATTAACTTCCTCATTGATTCTGTTATCAAGCATTAAATCAACTTCTGTTTCAAGCATAGGCTCAATTGCCCGACCACCTGGAATATGCTCGGCTATCCCTTCAATCACCCTATTAACAACGTTATTTGCTGCTGTATCAACTCCAGCATCAACAGCAAACTCCCCAACTCCTTCAGGGTTATTATGTTCACGGTCGTTATATTCACGGTCGTTATATTCAGGGTTGTTATATTCTGACATCATTAATTCCTCTATTATTAATAAAAGTCTATTGGTTAGACAGTACTTTTGTTTCCGTCTCCAGTCTGATTAATTGTGTGGATTTTTTATAACTAAAGACTGTGACTCAATGATAAGTGCAAATATCATATGTTTTTATCTATCCGACATTCTGCAGGTAAGCGATCGCTCACCTGCAGCGCGGAGCGCAGATCGCTTAAATGGATTTTCACTCGTTTGAGTCAAAAGACGTTGGGCGAACCCAAACAATTGAGAATGCTGTCAACAATTTGGGAAAAAAGAAAACTCAACACTGAACGCCGATATCCTTTGTCCATTCAAACAGTGAACAGTGAAAAGTACCAAAAATATTTGGGAAGAAAACAAAACCTCTCACGTCCAGTTACCAATCAGCACATACGCCGCCCAGTAATAGGGTTGTTGTCGATAGTTGGGATCTTTAAGAATTGCAAGTTGGGCACGACGGAGGGCTTCTGCTTTGGAGATACCTGTTTTACTGATTTGCGCCAATTGATCATAAAATTGACCGATGAGCGTTGCTGAAGCTTCATCGTTGACGCGCCACAACGTAGCTACGGTACTGCGTGCGCCGGAACGCACTGCAACCCCCGCTAATCCTAATGCCGAACGAGTATCGCCAGCTGCTGTTTCACATGCACTCAGCACAAGGAGTTCAAGCGAATTGTTCCGCGACAGTTCGACTGTTTTGAGGACGCTACTGAGTTGATTGACTTTGATTTTGCCATCCCAAGTGAGAATAAAAGTATCATCTGCTGTAGAGCCAAATTGACCGTGTGTTGCTAAATGAACAATCGGTGACGAAACAGCAGATACCCTATTTTGAAAGGCGGTATTTGTAAACTTTTGGTTAAACAGGATTTGGGTTGGAATCTCGGATTTAATTTTATTTACCTCAGTCTCGACATAAGGTAGTGACGGAAACGCTGGAGGACGTGCGGCATTAAGTCCAGCAACCAATGCACCTAGTTGTTCTTGTTTGAGCGATCGCGGCGACAAAAGTTGCAATCCAGGTGTCAAAGCAATACTATATTGTTCTACAAGGAACTTTTGACCATCGTGCAGTGCCGCCATCGGAATATTTCGCAAAACACCATCTAAAACAAAGACCAAGGTTTCGACTTTGCTCGCGGCAAGTTCTGCGGCTACCGGACGGATAAGCCAATTATATAATTTTTGGAGTTGCGGCAATGCCAAGTTTCCGGTTGTGTTTTGCTGAAGATCTTGGCGCAGCACCGATACGAGATTTTCCACCTGTTTGCTGCTGACATCGGTTTTGTAGTAGCGTAAATTGCGAGGTTGCTTGGTTTGGTTTTGGCTCGCGGATAACGGTAAACTCGTGATGATGGCAAGCTGGTCTTCTAAAAGGATGGGGTAAATCACAGCTGCACGTTGATCCACCTGATCAATCAGTGCTGGATTTCCATTCAGACATGCTTCCCGGAAGAAGTTATCGAGTTCGACCAATTGTAATGCTTCAATAACATCCCGCGCCACCTTCAAGTCATCGGGTTTATTCGAGTTCACCAAGAGTCCGACGAGTTGACGGTGAATTGGCTCAACAGCATAGCGGAAAGAAAACTGTAAATCTGGACTCGCCGCCGCTAAATCTGTTCGCAGAGATTTGATTGTGGCGACTGCTTGCTTATAAGCTGCGATCGCACCTGTGTTTTTACCTTGAGCCTTCAGCACCCGTCCCAGCTGCCACTGCCAAAGATAAATGCTATCATCTGCGTTACTTTGTTGCGCTAACTGGAGTGCTTCTGAGGTTAATTTTTCTGCCTCATCCCACTTCTGCGTTTTTTCGTAAACATTGCCTAGGCTACCCAGCGCGTAGGCAAGGGTGTGTGAATCTCCTAAATCTTTGGCTTGTTGTACCGCCTTTGTCAGAAGAGCTTCAAGCAACGAAGATGTTCCTTTTTTTTGGCTTTCCATCCGCATCATCGACTGGGCAAGATTCACCCGTGCCTCAATTGCGGTGCGACTCGGAGGTAATGCCTCGATTTGTTGTTGAACCTGTGGCAGGAAGGTTTGAGCCGCAGACTGTTGATTGCTATCGACGAGTAAACTGAATTGATTGACTTGTGCTTGTACCCGTAAATGAGGAGAAACCGTAGAAGCTGCTTGTTGATAGAACTTCAAGGCAGCTTGGGCAGCTTGGGGATCAATTGGAGTTTCGTCAGTTTTATCCAGGCTGAGTTGAGCACGGGCAGTGTTACCGAGGCCCAGTTGAGCTAATGTGATGATGTCGGGTAGTTGCAACTTGGTGGCGATCGCCAGACTACGCTCTAAAACCAGGCGTGCTTGAGTCAAATTACCAGTCACCCGCAGCGAATCTCCTAAAGTACGAAGCGCGGTTGCAGTTTCTGGGGAGGCAGAAATTCCTTGCAGTTGACTTTCTAGAGTTTTGAGTTGAACAGCGTTGGTTATTGTTTCAGTATTCGTCGTTGAACGCTGTGGTAACTTTAAGGCGGTTTGGAGTAAGGCGATCGCCCGTCGATATAATCCTAAGTTTTGTAAAGCTTGTGCCTGGTTAACTTGGCTCATGAGTGCCTTCTCAGGCTTGCCTAGCTGAGTGTAAACAAGTGTGGCGCTTTCCCAGGATTTCAGCGCGTCTTCGGTTTTTCCACGTGCCAGGAATAAACCGCCTTGGATGTCGAGGACTTGTGCCAGCGTCAGTGATTTCTCTGAGGAGTTTGGTATAGTTGCTTCTATAAGTGCAAGACTGTCAGCGATCGCTTTACTAGCATCATTCCACTGTCCCAGTTGTTGATAGCAAAGCGATAAATTGCTAAGACTGAGAGCTTGACGGATCGGGTTTCCAGCAGCTTTATAAGCAAGGGCGGCTTGTTGAAAAAGCGTTGCTGCTTCTGTAAATTGATTGGTGCTGTAGTGCGATCGCGCCTGCTGTTCGAGAGTTGATCCAGATTGGCTTTGGGCTATCAATGTGGAAGTTACTGGAGTTTGAGCAAGTATAGGTGATGTAATACACAAGAAGGAAGTTATCACCATTGGGATAACAAAACGAATAAATCGCTTATGGTGTCGTTTAGTAGATTTCATAGGAAGCACTTCTCATTGCTAATTATTGTCTCACTGGATGGACACGCGCTTGCCCACTTCTGATACTCAACAATTAACCAGTTATACCAATTCTCCATGAGGATGCACTTAATGTTTATTAAACGAACCGCCAAGACGAGCCAGCGCTGCAGGAGGGTTTCCCTCCGTAGGCGACTGGCGTCGCCAAGAACGCCAAGAATGAAAGAGTAAGTATTAAGTGCAAGTTTACAGAGAATTGGTATAAGTCCTATTAATTTTACGGTTTTCAATATTAAAGGAAATAAATAGCGATTAATCGTGAGCATAGATTATGAAGGGCAATTAATTTATATTAAATATATCCTCACTCATGCAGAATACGATAAGGAAGAATGGAAAAATGACCCTTACTTTTAATCCAGAGAAATATAAAGAATTATTAATTACTTATATTCCTAAAATTATCAGGACTGAAGCAGAAAATAAACAAGCTTTAGCCATTGTAGAAGATTTAATGCACCGGGAACGTACTCCTGAAGAAAATGAACTATATCAGTTATTAATTACTTTAATTGAAAAATTTGAACAAGAATATTATCAGCCTGATCAGCAGATGAATCCTCCCTCTATGCTCTTGTTCCTTTTAGAACAATCTGACAAAACTAGAGAAGATTTGCAGGTGATTTTAGGATCAGAAAATTTGATTGCTGATATTTTAGATGGACAACAAAAGATAACTCCAGAACAAGCGCGAAAGCTGGGAGAATTTTTTCATGTTGAGTCGAGCTTATTTACTGTTATTTAGAAACAGGACATACCGTTGCTGCAGGACGACTAGATGGCGTCGCTTGAGGTGCAAAAGCAACTAATGTAATGTTGCCATCGCGATCTTTAACCCAGCCTTGCGCTTCAACAATTGCAGGTGCAGTGGGCGTAACGGCTATTGATGGCGATGTTTGCGGTACGTTAGCAGAGTTTTGTGAGTCCAAAGTTGCCAACTCACTCAAGTTAGGTGTACCTGCCAAAGGTTCTAGAGGATTTGGTTGTAAACTGCCGCGTCCGGTAATGATAAATTCGCCTAAAGGTTTGGCATTGGGGCTTCTGGGGCAGATTTGGGCAATTTGGGTAGTGGCATCAACGACTTGAGTGGGTAGTTCAATCAGTCCAGAGGTGCGTTCGACTTCTGGTTGTGTAATGAAGATTTGTCCTTGGACGCCGAGTTGGGAACTGGCGGTGATGTCGCTTTGTGGGGGGGGGAAGGAAGCCCGAACAATGCCGAACACTCCCTGAGTGTTGATGGTGATGTTACCGCCACGTCCTTGAAAGGCGTTGGCAAATATGTCACTGTTTTCTTTGGGAACTGCGACGATGAATTTGCCATTGATTGTGATGTTACCGCCGTTACCGCCTTGTGCTGCAGTGGCAGAAATCAGGCTATTTCGACGTAATAAAAGTAGATTTGCGTTCTTAATGCTGATGTTGCCACCATCTTGAGATGCTGTTTCAGCGACAATATTAGCGCGATCGCTCAGTCGTACCGTGTTGGCATTAATGTTGATATCGCCTGCAACTGCACTGCCTTGACTATCAACAGAGATAAGAGCGCGATCGCTGATATTCAACTGACGAGCGTGAACGCCTATAGTGCCACCTTTACCAGAGGAATCCTTTGTAGTGGTTGCATACAATCCACTGGTATCACTTTCATTAGTAACAGTCGATCTGCCAAACTCGGCAAGTCGTTGGGCATAGGTGGAATCAACCCCAGCAAGATTAATGCGATCAGCGTTGAGGGCGATCGTACCACCTGAGCCACTACTGCTTGTTGAGGTGAGAATTTGGCCACCGTTCGTGAGATCAATGGTATTGGCGTTAATGGTGACGTTGCCGCCACTGAAAGCGTTATCTGTAGTAGCGCGGATTGTAGCTCCTTGGTTCAAGTTAAAGGTATTTGTATTGAGGGTAATGTCCCCGCTAGCTTTTGTTGCCGTTGCCGTGCTTCTGGCGCTGATGTAACTGGATGATCCGCTCTGGATACCACCATCTAGCGTGATGTTGTCGCTGGCATCGATGCGTATATCACCTGCGCGTCCTTTTCCGGCAGTGCGGCTGCTGATGCCTGCTCCATCACGGATAGTGAGGCGATCTGTAGTAATGTTGAGATTACCGCCATTACCGTTGGCTCCTTCTTCAACCGCTGAGGATAAATAGCTGTTTACACCACCAAGTGCAATGTCATTTGCCCGAATGGTTAAGTTACCTGCACTTCCATTGCCGGAGCTGCTGGACGATATATATGCTCCATCTTGTAAATTTAATCGTTGAGTGTTAAGACGGATATCGCCTGCATTGCCAGTTGATCCTTCAGACTGAGCTAATATCGCAGTAGATTTTCCACGCAAATCAATTAGGTTCGCATTAATCAAAACATTCCCAGCATTGCCTTGAGCGAAGGTTTCAGCAGAGATTTGTCCTCCATTACTCAGGCTCAAGCGTTTTGTTTCGACGTTGATGCTACCACCAGAACCGATCCCTCCAGTTTGCACTTGAGCAAATAAACCAGAGCCTAATGGTATACCATCGCCGTTTGAAGGACCTACCCCAGAAATGTCAATTGAGTCACTAGCTCGAACCACCAAATTACCAGCTTGTCCTCGTCCATCTATTACTGATGTGTTCAACCTCGCGCCATTGCTGAGTCGCAACCGTTCTGTATCAATGGTCAACGTTCCACCCTTGACATCCGTTTCAGGCAGTGAAACCTGGGTGCTTATACCGCTTCGAGAGAAACCAACATTGGGTACTGTCACAAACCCGTCAAGTTCAACATCCTTAGCACGGATAGTGACGCTTCCAGCATTGCCCTCACTTTGTATGGATGAGGTACTTACCGTTCCTCCTTGGCTCAGGCTGAATCTCGGTGTTTCAATTGTAATGTTGCCACCGTTACCAGTTGCTCTTGAAGTCTCACTACCTCCAGTATCACTTGATATGTAACTATAAGACCCAGGCACGGATGGTGAGACACCATCAATTTTTACAGAGTCACTGGCTCGAATGACGATGAAGATTTGTCCTTGGACTCCGAGTTCGGAACTGGCGGTGATGTCGCTTTGTGGGGGGGGGAAGGAAGCCCGAACGATGCCGAACACTCCTTGAGTGTTGATGGTAATGTTACCGCCGCGTCCTTGAAAGGCGTTGGCGGTGATGTCACTGTTTTCTTTGGGAACTGCGACGATGAATTTGCTATTGATTGTGATATTGCCACCGTTGCCAGCATCTTGTAAAAGACCTGCAGTTGCAGAAATGTTACCACCGCGCCGCAGCAGGAGTAGCTCCGAGTTAAGAGTGATGTCACCTCCATCGACTGCGTTGGACTGAGCATTAATCGTGCCTTGGTTATCGAGTGTCAGGCGGGGCGTATTCACGATGATATTGCCAGCAGGACCTGTTGCACTAGAGCGAACCGAGAGACTGCTATTGGGTGAAATTTGAACAACACGGCGAGGAAACTGGCTTAAACGGCTGGAGTAAGTTGGATCGCTACCTGCAATATCGACTTTATTTTTTGCATTAATTGTAATTGTGCCAGCAGAACCGCTGCTTTCGCTGGTGCTGAAAATCTGTCCGCCATTTAGTAGTTGTAAACTGTCAAGGGTAATATTGATATTCCCTCCGGGCTTATCGTTGAAAGTGCGAGCATCTATGACAGCACCATCGCGAACTGTTAGCTGTGGTGCTGTAATTGTGATATTGCCACCTTTCCCTTTACCAACAATTGTCGGTCCGGTTCCAGCAATAGCAGGATTATCCCCTGTGGTCGAGAAAATAGCACTGGAGCCTTTTGTCTCCTGACTGATACCTGCGACTGTGATAGGCTGCGTCGCAACAATGGTTATATTACCTGCATCTCCGTCACCAAAAGTACTAGCATCGATTTGTGAACCATTTATTTGTTCTAAGGAACTTGTTGTGATAAATATATCTCCGCCCTTTCCGACTGCATTTTGATTAACCCTGCTTTGAATGTCGCCAGAGTCAAGAACAATGCGATCACGGGCGTTGATGATAACATTGCCTGCATTGCCCTTTCCCTGTGTGCCGGCAATCACCGCCGCGCCATCTCCTCTCATAAATAAAGATCCAGTTGTAATCTCGACGTTGCCACTATTGCCGACTGCACCTGGTCGCACTAGGCTGACAGCACCACCTTGTTCGTCGTTGAAAATCCCTGTAAATTCAACGTGATCGCGTGCATTGATCACGACATTACCTGCATTTCCTCGTCCGAAAGTTTCTGTTTGCAGTACTCCCAAATTAGTACCTGTTAGCGTCCCCGTACTGACATGAATATCTCCCCCCTTACCGCTACCGCTCTTATCGACTTGGTTAATGATAGCTGCACGATTATTTAAGGCAATTTGATCGCGAGCGTTGATGATAATATTGCCTGCATTGCCCTGACCAAAAGTAATTGCACCCAGTTGGGCACCATTATCAAGCAATAGCGATCCAGTGGCGATCGCGATGTTGCCCCCCTGACCTGTTGCGCCAGAAGCTACTTGGCTAAAGGCTCCACTGCTTCTCCCCTCAAAAGAGACGTGATCGCGGGCATCAATTGTAATATTCCCTCCTTTACCTTGTCCGAACGTGGTGGTTCTCAGTTCAGCACCACCAACAATCGATAATAGTCCCGTGTCAATCACAATGTTGCCACCGTTACCGCGTTCCACAAAAGTCTGGATGCTTGCATTGGTATTGAGAGAAACTTGTTCGCGGGCGTTAATAAGAATATCCCCTACATTCCCTTGTCCAAAGGTAAAAGTAATTATGGCAGCGCTATCAGCAATGGATAACGATCTTGTATTAAAGCGAATCTTACCCCCAGTCCCAATCGCGTTATTTTGCACACCGTTGAGAATACGCACATCTTTGTCCAAAGAAACGCGATCGCGAGCATCAATGAGAATATCCCCTGTATTGCCCTGTCCATAAATATTAGCTGATATTCCAGCACCATTCGTCATAGAAAGCGATCCTGTGCTAATGCGGATATTCCCTGCATTGCCTTTGCCAGTTTTTTCGACATTACCAAAGATAATCGCACCGTTATCTAAGACAACTTGATCGCGTGCATTAATAATGACACTACCCGCATTGCCCTGCCCAAAGACACTAGCACTGAGCCGAGCTTTATCATTGAGAAGTAACGAGTCAGCCGTAATCCGAATATCACTACTATTGCCCGATTGATTTTCAAATACGTTATTTGCAATTTGACTGCCTTCTCTGATTTGGATTGTGCCTGTCGCATTCAAGGTAATATCGCCAGTTTGACTATTTCTTGGTTCACCTGTTCCGATACCTGAAGCAATGTAGCTGTTGCCGGAAATATCTAAGTTGCGAGCATTAATTGCAATACTGCCACCATTACCAGCCACCACGAACATTTCAGTACCAAACAGTGAGATATCTGCCCGTGGTAAATCGGTTGGAATGCGAAGACTATAATCTGGATTTAGCTCAACTGTCCCCGTCCCCGCAATTGCTGCGAGTTCAATCCGCCCACCGAGAACACCCATAATGCCTGTGTTGAAACTGATATCACCTCCTGCTAGAACAAGGCTTCGTCCTGAGCGTGCTGTCAATATTCCCTGGTTGGCGATCGCCCCCGGATTCAGTTGATTAAAAAACAACGCAGAGGGATTCACTGTCAACAATGGCGGCGCTTGAGGATTCGTAGCACTAAACTCACCCTGCTCCCCAAAGCGAAAAGCACTCGCACTCGTCCCCACAAACGATCCACCGATATCCAACTGGGCATTGGGACCAAACAAAATGCCATTGGGATTGAGCAAAAACAAATTCGCGCTACCGTTAACGCCCAACGTTCCCAAAATATTTGAGGCTTCCTTACCTGTCACCCGCGTCAGAATATTTTGTATTCCTGCTGGGTTGACAAAATACACTCGTTGCCCATTACTCACATTGAACTGAGTAAAACTGTGGAAAAGGTTGCTTCCGCGTTGAGCACCGCCAGAAATGCTGTCAGCTGCTGCACCCTTGATTTGGACATTGGGTGTGAGGCGCGAACTTTCTGCCCCAAGGGTGTTATCTGGAGTAATTTGAGCGTGAGCAACCTTGCTGGTAAGCAGGATGAGGCTGCATAGCAGGGAGTATTGAAGCCAAGTGTGTTTCTGATTCATTAGGAACTATGTGTAGTAATGGTAGGTGTGTGGCTGGAAACTATATTTCTGACTATTTCTGGCTATGCTCCACATATGCAGCACTCGTCGGGCGACTAAGCGAACGTAGCTTCGAGCGCTTGGGCAACAAAAGCAATCTTACCATCAGTGGAATTGTTGGATGCGTTTAAGAAATATGCCTCAACAATCACCTCATAGCAACTGAAATCTTGCACGATTCTCAAGCTTGCATTCTCGTCCACCTGGGATTTAAATCCCAGGCTCATAGGAAAAGTCTACTTTAGTAGACTGCATGAGCTTTTCAGTCTACTAAAGTAGACTTGGGCTGATCGCCTCGGAATTGATTCCGAGGCGATCAAAATGGGCTAATTGAAAGTGATGCAAAAAGTCAATTTAACGGACTTGGCTTATAAGCCTAGGACTGTAAGTCCTAGGCGTACTCCGGTTAATTTGCTTGTGTTGTTGTCGTTTGCTGAGTACACAAATTTGCGACATATGTTTGCCGTTGCTCAACAAAAGACGGAGACGGATTCTCAACATCGTAGAGGGTTTGCACAGCATCTGACCAAGCTTTGGCATCTCCGTTTTTATCATTCTCCTGTTTAATTTTGTAGTTGGTAAAGTAATCTGCTTTTATCACTGCAATATCTTCTTGGGAAGCTTTCGTTGCTCGTAGTTTCTGCTCTAAGGTTTGCAAATCTGCTTGGATTTTATCGCGATCGCCTGCAGCCATAATCTGAAATGTTGTCCATAGGTTACGATCAGAACTTGAGGACTCAGCTCCTAACAGTTGCCATTGATAAAGTTTACCTGGTTGCAAGGGTTCTTTCCCGTTGTAGGCGATTTTTTTATCTGTGGGGTTGAGAGATTGTGTCCACAGTACGGTTTGAGTTTCGCGATCGCGCACGGTAATCTGAGCAGCTCTACCTTGCCAGAGAAACAACGGGCGATCGCGCCAAATAACGTATGTTTCCAGCAAACCAGGTGAAATGGCGCAAATACCACTGCGTGCGCCTAAACGATGACGGGGACGCCGCTGCCAAAATGCGCTAAGCCTAGCTGTAAATCCTTGCTGGACAACCGGTTGAGGAGATTTAGGAACTGGGGCAGTCTGGGCGTTGCTGATCGCAGTGGTACTGACGAATAAGGGGATAATTGCATAGATAAACAAAAACTTGCGGTGTTGAAGATTAAATTGAATCGGGCTTACGCTGAAGAGATCCCCCAACCCCCTTAAAAAGGGGGCTTTTAAGATTCTCTCGTTTTTAAGGCTATCGTGTACACACATCTCGTTTTTTACCTCACCCTCGCTTTTCGCTGCGCTAAAATCTTTCCCTCTCCTTGCTAAGGAGAGGGATGCCCGACAGGGCAGGGTGAGGTTCCGAGGAGGTTTCGGGTTTTGAGTGCGTAAGTCCTGTTGAATATTAAACATCTTTCTCTCTCCTTGTAGCAGGTAAAACGTAAGCCAAAAACACTAACGAAGGTAAAAGCCAGGGGAGCAAAACCGAAGCCCAAATATAAAGCTGTAGCCCAATGACGCCATAAACTGCTGTTGCTCCTATCGCAGCAGTCCTGATTTGTAAGCGACGGGTTGGACTCATTGAAAACTGCTGGCGTTTGAGGAGTAATACGGTGATTTTGCCGAGGATGACAGCAACACCAATCACCCAGAAATCAGGGATAGGAATCACAAAGTGTCGCCGGAGAAAATGGTGAGTCATGTACGCCAAAGATTCACCCCCTGTCAGCTGAGATTGTTGCGTCCAATATCTCATCGCCGCAGGTGCATCAAAGCGATCCGCTTTTCCAGGTGCGATTCCTAAGCGTTCGTCGCTTCCCACCGCAATCAGCACAACCTGCGAAAGTAGTGGAGATTTGTTAATTTCGGGATCTTCAAGCAATTTCCAAGCGGGAATTCGCTGATAAACGCGATCAGGGGGAAGGGAGAAATCGACTATAGGTTGTAAACCAAAGGGCGGATACCAGTTTAAAGGAGGAGGTAAATCGCGGATTTTGGGAGCTATCTGCTCAATTGCACTCAGCAATTGAGTGCGTAAGCTGATCTTACTTGTATCGAGCCTTGGTAAGTCAAGGATTGAGGAGCGAGATGTGTGCACAAGTGACATTAAATAAGCCATTGGGCAAGCTTGGCGACAATCTTGATCTGGAAGCGGGATTTCAACAAAGTGGGGATCAACCACATCTATATATCCTTGCACTGTCCAATTTTCACTTGCAATAGCAGTAGCTTTACTGATGCTCAACTCACGACCCGATTCCAAAATCCCAGCAATTATTAACCACGTATTTTGGTCAACTGCTTGCTGTACGGCTTTTGCTAAATCTTGATCTCCAGATGGGGGGTCTTTTTGCGGTGTATCAAGCACCACATCTAACCCAACGACGGAAGCATTTAATTTTTGTAGGCGTTCGATTAACTTTGCTAAATAGCTACGATTAATCGGATTGAGTTGGGAAATGCGACCATGAGAAATCGATTCGGTATCAATCTCCACGAGTGCAACTGGGGGATCTTCCTCAGACGGGACTTGAACGGTTGCGTCGCGGTAAATTGACTGGACGAATGTGCGCCCGTTCAATAGTTGCCCTGCAACGGGGGGAATGCAACTGAGGACAATACTGGTGCATAGTGCGATCGCCTCAATCGGTTTTGGTAATAAATCATATAATTTTTTTGGCAATTTTCCTCGGTTTATACGGAATAAAGCAGAGCCTGGATAGCAAAACAACGAAGGCACCAAAGAAGCAGAGGGATAAGTATGACTCTTTTCCATCCGCAGAAATTGACGCGCCGCCATCATCGACTCGTACACATCCAAGTGTTTCGCCAACCCTTGCAGAAATCGTACCAAAAATTCCTGCGCCACACAATTGTGGATCGGTTCGCGCATCACCACAACTTGACTAAAACCAATATCAATCAACGCATCTGCAAGACTTAGTCCACTACAGGAGTTGAAAATAGCAACCTGTAGACCGAGTTTTTTTGCAGCTATCAATTGTGATCTAATTTCGCTGATCGAAATTGACATACCAGGAGCAATTCCTAACTCGCCCCCTGTCATCTGAGTTTCGTTGCTGTGTCCGGCAAAAAATAGTATATCCCACCCTTGCTGGTCTGTTATTGCCTTAGTAATTTGTTGGATGGCTTGCTGTGGTGTTTGCTTTGGTTGCCAACCAACAAACTGGATATCTGCAATGCGGGAGAGCGATCGCACAGCCTGCCGATCTGCTTCAAAATTTAACCCAGTATCATCACCCAAAATCGCCAGAATACGCGCACGTCGCCGTTGTGGTCTTGTGTACTGGCTTGGGCTTTCTGTGGCAATATTTAAAGGAGCGCGAATAATCCGAATTGTTCCTGTGGTTGCGAACTCTGTGCCAAATTCCCAAGCTTCCCAAGGAAAACGGGCTAACTCAAGGGGTGCACAGGTGAGAAAAAGTTGCACAGTCTCAGTTGTTTGTGGATTCGCCTTGACAAATTCTTGACTTAGTTTGGCAATCTGTGCGCGAATTTCGTACAGTTCGGCACTGCGTAACCAGCGATGAAACTCAAACATAAACTTTGTTTCCGCTTTAACAAGTTCCGCGTGCCAGTCCACTTTTATAGTTGCAATTCCACCACTAATCGCCCGTCCCCGCATTTGTTCCGACTGATAAAAGTTGAGATATGCCCGCCGCCATTCCTCATAAAGCGAAGATAAGACAGTTGGATAATTGATTTGCACACTTAGATTTTGTCCTTGTCCCCAAGACAACGCAAACAAGCAAATTTTCTCAACTTTTTGAACTTTCAGGTGAAGAAAATGGGAATTAAATTTCATATAGGAGTTTTGTTAGTAGTTGAGGGCGTTATACCTCACCCCTTCCCCTCTCCTTATCAAGGAGAGGGGTACCCCAAGGACGGGGTGAGGTTTGGATACGAAACGGATTTCATATTATTTCCAACTCAAAACCAAAAGGTGGAATTTCAAAAACAGCATGATCAGCGCTCACCGTCACCCAAAATCGTTCGCCCCAATTACCAATAACTTGAGCATAGAGTATATCCTGATTTGTGTTCTCCTGAGACTGTTCAAAGAGTAGCTGTGTTTCATCTTTAATTTCCAGCTTGAGGTGCATTGATAGCTGCGTCGGCTGTTGTGGACTTAAAGCAATCAGTAACATCCATTCCGGAGAATCTAATTCTTGCGATACTACCCACGTCACCGCGTAGAGTCGCAAACTTCCCTGTTCCCAACGCAAGTCGCGGTAAGCGCCTCGCGCTGTTGCAGGAATTTGAACGCCTTGCTGTTCCAAAGCTGTGCGAATCTTATAAAAGTCTTCTTCCAATGATCGTAGCCCAGACAATGTTAGCGATGGCATAAGCATCCATCCCAATTCCTGAGCCACCGTATCAAGCTGGTTGCGTAACCACAAACCAACGTTGATCAGGGGTTGAGAACGCGCTTGAGCGGAAACTTCGTACACCCAGTTAACGAGTTCAGGGTTTTGCAACAATGTCTTACCTTCTTCGACTGTTAGCAATTCCCAAACGGGCTTAGTTACAAGTTGAGATTGTAGTGTTGTCAGTTTTTGCCGCAGTACTGTATCACTCTCCTGTTGTGCAGATGAAGTTGTGGGTAGAACGATCGCATCTGGTTCTAAGCAACGCAGATTCAGCAGTAGCGCGTTGGGATCAGAATTAAACCAGGTTATAGGTAGTGTATACGTCCAATCTTGTTCAAGTTGAAGTGATGCAGATGCTTGATATCGACAGTACTGTTCGTAGTTTAAAAAACCAGAGACTGCAACCTGTTGTTCCTCTTCCTCCACCTGGATTTGTACATAGAAATGAGCCGCAAAATCAGGGATGTCAAAAACTGCACTTGGGAAGCTGACTTGGTTTTCATCTAGATTGCTAGAAGCTACGATGCAGAGTTTGAAGGAATCAACTTGAACGTTACACACCGCCGCTATCAAATTTGCATACGCTGGTTGCCAAATTGAGGCATCTGTGCTAGTCATTCTCAAATCTGGGGCGCGATCGCTCAGCCATTGCTCAAATCCTAGTGCAGCCAACGCAGCTAGATAAACTTGCCAGCGTTGATCTGGCAAATGAATTGATTGACTCAGACGCGCAGCTGTTTGTAATTGGTCTGATGATAGCTCGGTTTGTGAATCATTAAGCGATCGCCAATCGAGTAAATCTGTCAAATCTGGCATTGATGCAGGTTGATCAATCATGATGTAGGAATCCTTGAATCGAGATAACGACAGATGCGACGTGCCAAGAGACTGGGTAGGGATTGATTGCGAACCGGATTTTTTGCCTCGGATTCTGCTTCCTGGATGATGCCCGTAATTTGTTCATCTAGAATCACTTCTACCTGTTGATCTAAGCTTTGTAAACGTTCGGAGTTAGTATACATCTTGGCGTAATCAACAATGCGCGATTGCAACATCACGAGTAATCGCTGACGGATATCAGCACGTAAATCGTTAAGTTTTAATAAACGAGTCACTTCATATTGTTTTTTTAATCCAATTTGCGGCGCGATTTGACTCATAGATTGACCTTGGCAATGGAAAAGATGTAGAGCATTGATAAATAATTGCTTTACCGATGAACGTTTGCGTTGCAGCTGAGAAATCCAATCGCCAATGACTTGAGAAATCGCCTGATCTAAACATTGAATAAATTGATTTTGATAATATTTAAGAAATTCAACAATTTCATGATCATCTTGAACGACCTCTGAGCGATCTACAAACGGTTGAATCTCTGTTTGATCGAAAGAAACGCCAGGAACCATTCCTCCTTGTGCCGAAATCCGAGATTGCCGGATTTTGGATGCGATCGCATTTAACTGTCGCAAGACTGCTTCAGGCGTGAGTCTGCGAATACTGCGAACTTTCAAGTCATCAGCGATACGAATTAACTGCTGAGGCGTTGGTGGCTGACAGGGTTGTTTCGTCCCAGTAATGCGCTGTTGCAGGCGGTCTTCACGATAGACTGCATGAAAGCTTTGTAAAAGTTCACAATTTTGCTGAATTTCAATTTGTGTTAACTGATACACATCCGCAAGAATTTGCTGTAATCGCTTCGAGGTTGTATCGTTCAGCAATGCCCAATCGCTGATTATATAAACACCATGCTGTAACAAAAACCGCTTTAGTTCTGGATGTTGCCGAACATAACGTGTTACCCATGTGTTGAGCGTTCCCTTTGCTGGATCGAAACTTTGCAAAATAGTCGTCGCCAGAGAACGATAGGGAACACTTTCAGGCGAGTTTGATGAAACCCGCCCCTGATCATCTAAAACAAAAGGCAATAAATCTTGATAAGTAAAACCGTGGCGACTGCCAAACTTAACTGCCAAACCCAGACAAGCTTGATTGATTTGGTGTGAGATATAGCAGCGTAAACAACTCTGGGCCATTTTTTCATTCTGCCGCATTTGCAGCCAAAGTTGGCGCACAATCGTTGTATCAGGGACGTTATTCGTCCATTCAGGAAATTGGTTTTGGAAATACGTCTTAACAGCAATCATTGTTTCCACCCGACGCGAGCCAGTTGAATCTAACTTGACAAGTTGCCAGTATTTTGATGCAGATACCACAGTGTTTTACTTATCCAAAGCCAGTCACTCTCAATTTTTTCACCTCCTCAATTTAAAGTCACTATTTTTTCGGGCGTGTTACTCATACTTCTCTCTAGTTCTGGCTGAGTCAACTCATGCAAAAAACTCCTTTGCCACTGGGAAACACCGATTTCTCTTGCAATGTAGAGACGTTGCCCTATGGCTGACGCCACGCCTTACGGCTATCGGGTTCGGCAGTTGCTACCCTGCGGGAAGCCCTCCGGGTTCGGGGGTTCGCAATCGACGGGAACCGCCAAGACTGCGACCCCCTCACCGCCCTCCGGCGTCTACAAGTCGGGGAACCCGGACACCAGATACCTACGGAGGGAGACCCTCCTGCAGTACTGGCTCCCCAACGCACTGCCTCACATGCAACGTCTCTACACGTACCGTACTATTCTCTAGCGTGAAAAGTGCCCACCCTAAGGTTTTCGGTCATTTCACAACAGGAAGAAAGTACTGGCAAAAGATGAAAAAATTGCCAAATCTCATCAAGCCAAACTGGATTGCGCAATAATTTGACGCACTTGATTAGGAGTCAAATTCGGATTGGCACTCAGCATCAATGCCGCTACACCTGAAACATAAGGTGTAGCCATCGAAGTGCCATCTTTATAGTCATACTTATTATTAGGAACTGTGGAATAAATATCAACACCAGGAGCAACCACATAGTCTATTTTATTGTTGGAACCTGCCTTGTTTGAGAAATTAGGTACGTAATTATATTGATCAATCGCACCCACTGCGATTCCCCAATCAGTTGCTAATGCCGCTGGATATATGGGTTTATCAGTACCATCATTCCCTGCAGCCATGACAACAATTGCACCCCGTTGCGTTGCATACTGGATAGCCAGTGCATCTTCAGCTGAATAATTTCCACCCAAGCTAAGATTAATCACATCTGCCCCATTATTAGCTGCATAGATAATTCCCTGTGCAATACTCTTAGAAGTACCCGCGCCCTGATTATCTAGTACTTTGATTGGCATAATTTGAGAATTGTAGGCAACACCTGTTGTCCCAAATCCATTGTTTTCAGCAGCAATGATTCCAGCAACATGAGTTCCATGACTGTTATCATCCATCGGATTGTTGTTGTTGCCTACAAAATTCCATCCAATGACATCATCAACGTATCCATTGTGATCATCATCAATACCATTACCAGGAATTTCGCCTCGATTCCTCCAAATATTATTATCTAAATCTGTGTGCGTATAGTCCACTCCACTATCAACCACAGCCACAACAACATTTTTACCTGTATAGCCTTTTGCCCACACTTCCGGTGCCTGAATCCTATCCAGTCCCCAATTGTATCCACCTACATTAGAAACATCAGCAAAAGGTGACTTTCCAATTGCTCCTGCTACGGCTGCGGCTGCATTCACAAGTCCGTAGCCATACACTTTACTAAATGTATTTGATTGTGCAGTTAAAGACTGTGACGTTGAGAGCGTTTGTCCACTCAACTCATCTGTCTTTGTTGCAGTTGCAAAATAGTTTGCCTGCGTTGTATCGCCATTATTTGCCAGAAAAGAGAGTGGAATTTGAGTATCAATACCAAATCCACTGTTATTATTAGCAAGAACTTGACCCGTGATGTCATCAATGACTTGTCGAGAAGTATCGAACTGGAAGGAATTAGAATTGTAGTCAAAATCACCTGCAATCAAATTCAGCGAATCATCATTTGTGTAGACATATTGGCTGGACTTGCCATCATCTGTGATGTCTAGGTAGTCAGAAAGACTGTATATTTCAGGAGAAATAGATTGTGCTTTTAAATTAGAGTTATTGCGGAAATTCATGAGAAGACTATTAGAATCGAATGAATCCGCTGTAGGTGTTGTTAAAATTCCAGACGAATTTTCTAAAAATGCACCGCTGGTATCAATTGGAGTGTTAAGCATAGCCTTGGTACTTCATGTTTTTTTGAGCTATGTTATTTACTAGTGCTCAACCCAAGAGACTTATGCATTTTTATGAAAATTTACACTGATTTCTTGTTCTTTGCCTCTGGTAAGGAACAAGAATCCGTTCTCGTCCGCCTAGGACTGTAAGTCCCAGGCTAATAGGCGAAGTCCATTTTAATGGACTCAGGCTGGAATTTTTTTGAGTATATTGAAACACTAAATTATATAAAACTTAGTGGTTTACTCGTAATTGTGCAAGATCTGAGCCTCTCACGCTTCTCCCTTCTCCCTGCTCAGGTGCTCCCTTCTCCCTTCTCCCTTCTCCCTTCTCCCTGTGTTTCTTCAGAAGTACCTTACTTTTAAGTGCCTACTTCTCATTTTAACTTGACATAGTTTACAGTTAGTACGGATAAAAAGTTGAACCACAAATAAGGACTGGTTCGTAGTTGCGTTTCTGCGTAATCAACGAACTCAGTCACCAATCCCAAATCTACTGTTTGCTATTGGAAATTGATTAATGGCACATATCTTACATATTGACTCTAGTCCTCGTGGAGAACGTTCTTTCTCCCGCAAGTTCTCTGGTGAATTTATCAAAGCTTGGAAAAATGCCCATCCCGGAGATAAAGTCACCTACCGGGATATTGGTCATAATACAATTCCTCATGTAGACGAGCCGTGGATCGCTGCTGCTTTTACACCACCAGATACTCACACACCTGAGCTAGCTAAGGCAATTGAATTGTCAAACACCTTAGTTGATGAATTTTTTGCGGCTGACCGCTACGTCTTCGGTGTGCCGATGTATAATTTCAATGTCCCCTCTACGTTTAAAGCTTACATTGACCAGATTGTTCGCATTGGTCGCACCGTCGCTGTAACCGAGCAAGGTGGCTTTAAAGGGCTGGTTGAAGGTAAAAAGATGCTGATTCTCACGGCTCGTGGTGGTGACTTTTCTCCAGGAAGCTTCGCTGCACCCTACAATTATCAGGAACCCTATCTCAGCGCGATTTTTGGGTTTATTGGAATTACAGACATTACATACATCAATGTGGAAAACCTCAGTGGAGGTGATGAAGTTCGCCAGCAGTCTTTTGCAAAAGCACATGAAGCCATAGCGCAAGCTGTGGCTGGTTGGTAATCTCTCAAGTAGTGTGGGCGTTGTAATGCCCACTCTGACTTGAAAAAGCAGGGGGCAGGGAGCAGGGAGCACCTGAGCAGGGAGAGATTAAATAAATTTTTCATCCGTCCTGGTGAGGCAGTGCTCGGCTATGGTTTCCCGACTTGTAGACGCCCTCCGGGCGGCTTCCCGATAGCCCTCCGGGGAAGACCTCCGGTCTCGCTGCGCTAACGCCAGTCGCCTGCGGAGGAGCCAGTACTGAAGGAGGGTCTCCCTCCGTAGGTATCTGGCGTTGGAGACCCTCCCGCAGCGCGCTTACTCACCGTAAGGCGTGGCGGAGCGCCATAGGGTAGCAACTGCCGTTAGCGCAGCGAGACCAGAGGTCTTCCCCGTTCGCCTTTGGCGTGCCGTAGGCATAGGGTGTACGCAGTTCATGATGACTACTATGGAAATCAGTGAAAGTCATATAACTATTCAGTTTCAAATCGCAGATGCACACAGATGTAGACACCCTTACACCCCCTACACCCCTACACCCCTACACCCTTACACCCTGCCCGTAGGGCTTTGACTTTTCCAAAATTTTTTAAAATGAACCGCAGAGGTACACAGAAAGCAGATGAGATAAATCCAGGAGGGAGAAACCAGACTCATTTCTGTTACAGGCTTATTAATAGAGGTGTTCCCCTGTATTTGCTGCCGCAGATACTGGATGATGTTGATATGATTAGGTGCTGTCCCCGTGTCAGACTGAGAGACAGGCGATTCGTATATGACATCAGGCACATAAACGTACCAGGTACTCTTGGCTTGTCCCTGATTGGGTTGAAGTGGCTGCACGAATGTGACTTTCCAGTGATCGCCACCATATCTGGAGGCATTGCGATCAATAGATGAAACACGCAATTGCTGACCTGCTGTGGCTGCGTACTTATCTTGTGGTGCTAAATTTGATGATTGTTGCTGCCAGTCTTGCTTGAAAGTTGTACTTGTTCTGACTCTGAGGAAAGGTGAGGTTGATACATTGCTGAATAATTGTACATCAGGTGCATAAACGTACCAAGTGCTCTTGGCTTGTCCCTGATTGGGTTGAAGTGGTTGCACGAATGTGACTTTCCAGTGATCGCCACCATATCTGGAGGCATTGCGATCAATAGATGAAACACGCAATTGCTGACCTGCTTGAGCGAAATACTTGTCTTGTGGTGCTAAATTTGATGATTGTTGCTGCCAGTCTTGCTTGAAAGTTGTACTTGTCCTTGTTCTTAGAGTGATTGAATTTGATGGAACACCTGATAATTCTTGTACATGAGGTGCATAAACGTACCAAGTACTTTTAGCTGTACCTTGATTTGGCTGAAGTGGTTGCTCAAAAGTGACTAGCCAGTTGTCACCACCATATTTTTGAGTATTACGGTCAATGGACGTAACGCGAAGTTGCTGACCTGCTTGAGCGAAATACTTGTCTTGTGGTGCTAAATTCGATGATTGTTGCTGCCAGTCCTGCTTGAAAGTCGTATTTGTCGTCACTCTTAAAATAATTGCCATTGATGCATCTCCTAGTAACACAGTTTGAAGCGTTGAAGCTTCTGTTGTTTGTTAATTTATTACTTCAAATCTTGCACCATAATTTTCGTCCGCCAATAAAGAAATTTCCGAACTTGAGTTCAAGGCAGGCGTACTATGGATGAGGTGCAAGATTTGAGTTACCCGAAATTATAATAACCGATTTATAGTAAAAAAAAGAACAATTAAAATGATAAAAAAGCAGTGTATTTAACTATTAAGTTCTCCAAAAGAGCTTCAACTTAGTAAAAAGACTCACAAGACAGGCGATCGCTAACGTATAAATGACACCTTTGAAAAAACCTGTCAAGGGGGTATTTGTAAACTCTAAAATCAACGGTTCAATATGAGTTAATCTTAGAATAGGCAAGAGAAAATTGGCAAATGCTACATAGGCAATCATTGGATTTTGTCCATTGTCTATGAGCAACTGCAGAAGTTTTCGCTGTTTGAAGATATCTAGGAGTATGGTGAAGGTAATCAGGAGAAAAAGTGCGATCGCCGTGGTGACAAAGTAGTAACTCAACGTTGAAGGGTCTTTCTTTATCCCATTCTCAAACGGTTCAAAAAGCAAGCCAAGCGCCAACCAATAAATTCCCCATTGGTAAAATGATTTCAGCAACCTTTCTGTGTCAGTTACTGGATTGACAAATAAAAAGCAACTTATTGAACAAAGAACAAAACTCAGTGATGTCGTTTGCCATAACCACCTAGCCTGCAAGCCAATGAGTAGTGCCAAACAAAGACTCGACATCATCAGAATAATGCCAAAACAACGTAGCTTATTCCAAGAAAATTTAACTTCTTCATCTCCCTCATTTCTAGTTGGAGTTTGCAGCCAGTTTAGAATAAAATCTCCTATAATTGTTCCAGGAATAACAATAAACAAATACTGTAAATATTCAAATTGAAAAATCCAAGGAACTGGTGAAGCGTGCCAAAGTATAGCAATCCAACTTTGTTTAACAGTAGCCGATAGCCGTAAAGCAATCAATAAGCCTAACAATCCTAAACGTAGCAACAAATTATTTCTGGTAATCAACCAAGCAAGTGAACCAAAAACCGCCATGTTTGTCAGAACGATTAAGATAATATCACTTCTTGAAAGTGAGAATCCACGTCCATCTGGATATTGAAGAAAAGAGATAAAGATAATTGCTGCGATTGAAGCACTCAGGGGAAGCCATTTTATATAGTGCCTCAAATGTTGGTTTACAGATAACCTAACAAATATCAAAAAGAGTATTAAAAAACCTAACAAAGCTATCCACCATATTTGTTCAGTTGGATTTGGGTTTATTGTATATGGTCTAAGATGTTGAAGTAGTATTGCAAAGATTCCTAAGAGAAATCCTCTTTTTATAATATATAAAACAACTTGTTTTGTAGTAAATTCTTTAGCAAGACGGCTCGACAGCGCCAAAGGAATAGCTGCTCCCAGACAAAACAAAAAAATTGGAAATACAGTATCTACCCAAGTTAACCCAGGCAGATTAGGATTAAATGTATGGGTAGGTGGCGGCTCCTGAGCATGGTACATCCAAGCTGGCAAAATCTTATACCTTATAGTGCCTGATAAGACCATTGCCAAAATTGCAAATCCACGCAGTGCATCTAGGGCGTATGCGCGTTTTAGGTTGCTAACATTAATAGTCTTTTTCTGCATAGAAATCTCATCTTGAAAGTTCCTATTTAAGTAATGTTTCATTCCGTCTATTTCGCTTCGCATTTTTGTAAACTCTTGTCTTGCTGAAAACCTTCAGCTATTTCCAGCATTTGTTGAAATGTCATTTGTCGATTAACTGGAATACGAGGAATTTCATAGTAGTTTTGCTTGCAGTCGTAATCAAGTATTTTGTCATTGTAGAGATACGTTGATAAATAATATTTAGATGCATAGTATCGTACCTGTTTATTAGAGGCTCCGTAAGGATAAGCCAGATGAGACGCTACTTCCTGTTGTGGATCTAAATCTTGGGTACATTGTCTCAGTTTAATCTGGGCTTGCTGAAGTTCTTTAACTAACTCGCGACGAGTCAATGTCATTAAGTTTTTATGATTCAAGCCATGAGATTGAATATCATAAAAACCTTTTTTCAAACCTTCTCGTAATTCCTGGCAGTCTAAGTGAGTAGAGGTACTTTCTTTTCGTTCCATAATGCCTGGGTTGATAAACAAGACGACTTTTATTTTTTGACTGTATTTATTTTCAAGCTTAGACAAAATGGGTAGTAAGTTCGTGTGTACTGTCTTATATCCGTCATCAAATGAAATCATTATTGGTTTTTGATTGGAATGCTCTTTTGGTACTTTTTTCTGTTTTTTGAGAAAATAATCATATAACTCTTGAGTGGTTAAAAACCAGTAGTTATTACTCACGAAATACTCTAAGATTTTCTCTAAATCTTTTTCAGGGTAGTGCATGTTTTGCAATTGAGAAGTAGGAGTATTAGCAGGAAGAATGCCATGAAAACCAAAAATAGGAATGACGGGCTTATTAACGAATAATTTTATGACAAAAAAAAGAATTAAAACTGCTAGAACTAAATGAAATGGGAAGCTTTGATTCTTTTGATTCACTTTGAGTAATTTCGTTTTATTGTATGGTAGATGTAACTAGCTATCTGGATTTTTTTGAACCGCAGATAGACGCAGATAAATACAGATAATTTATTTGTGTCTATCTGTGATTTTATGTTCCAAGAAATTGACTTTTGTAGGAGACTTCATCAGCTAAAGCTCACAAGGAAGAATAAAAGTAGATTTTTGAGGCAGGTCTATTGTATTACAGCATGACTCAAGTGTCGCACTTGGCAAACAGCATTTATCATAAGTCTAGGTTCTAAAAAACAGTCCCACCTCAAACCTCTCATGGCTAAACAACTCAAGTTAGATGACTACAAGCAGCAGATAGCGGATGTGTATAATCGCAGAAGTCACAACTATGATGAAAGTGAATGGCATTTAAAGATTGCTCGTCGTCTGGTTGAATACGCACAAATCAGCCCTGGATATGACGTTTTGGATATTGCGACTGGAACAGGTCATGTTGCGATTGAAGTTGCTCAAAGAGTTGGCTCCTCTGGTAAAATCGTCGGTGTGGATATTTCAACCCAGATGCTAACTCTTGCTAGGCGCAAGGTTGAGGCGTTAAGTCTAAGCAATATTGAACTTCAGCTTGCGGATGCTGAAGCACTAAATTTTCCAGCAAACAGTTTTGAGCGAATTTTGTGCGCGAATGCATTTCCGTTGATGACAGATATGGAAGCCACATTACGCCAATGGATGCAATTTCTCAAACCTAATGGGTTAGTTGGTTTTCATGCGCTTGCAGATGCAGCTTTAGTTGGAGTTGTTATTTGGCAGAATATTTTTGAAAAGTATGGCGTTTTGCGAGAATTCAGCGAGCCAACAGCTACAACTGCAGATACAGCTGAAAAATGTCACAACCTGCTTGAGCGATCTGGTTTTGAAGCGATTGATATTAAAACCGAGCAGTATGGTAATTATATTAGTTTAGAGGAGGCAAAGCAAAGGTGGACTATAAATTCCTATCCAGCCCCCAAATTCTCTAACACTCTGTTCCAGCTTCCATCAGAGCAACTACAAGAAATCAAGGCTGAATTTGATGCTCAATTAGAAGCGTTAGTGACAGAGCAAGGTATTTGGAACGATGGTACCTCCTTTTTTGCATTCGGTCGTAAAGGAGGGAACAGTAAACAGTGAACAGTTATCAATTGCTTGATAACTGATAACTGATAACTGATAACTGTTTGAATAACGGGTGATGTTTGCAATTGTGACTGGTGACTAAATTCGCCACGCCTTGAGCCATTTACTCACGGCTGTGTTAAAGAATTTTGTCACCTGATGCTTGCGACGCCATCTTTGGAAAGCAAGTTCGTATTCTTCGCCTTTGATTTGGAAAGTATTCCAAGCATCAAGACCTACTGCAAACACAGAGCAGAGTAAGATATATAGTGACCAGGAAAGACCACCACCACTAAGTAGATTCAGAGATAACAAAAAGACGTTAACAATTGCATACTTACCAACACGCTTTTTGAATCTACCTTGACGATGAGCGTTGAAAGCTCGTCGTTGTAGCATTTCTCCGTGTTGTTCTAGCCAGTCTTGTTCTGCTTGTTTAAGTGTGTCTATGGAGATTTCCAATTCTCCAGCTATTTCTAGCAGTTGCTCGTAGGAAAATTCTTTGTTGTTATCGTCAGCTTGACGAGCGATCGCCAGATGGAGAATCTGCTGTATATCGTCTTGGCTATAGGTTCGAGTTACTTTCGTATCAAAAGTCGTCATAATGCGTGTTATTCTTTTCAATAATAAAGTTTTCTTTTGATGCCTTGCCACTAGTTTTAGACTAGCAAATATCGTTGGTGCTGTGGGTAGATGATATACACAAGAAAAATATAAAATTTTACTTAAAATTTTTACTGAAATTTACGTGGACGGCGGGACAGCCATTTCAATCGATAAATAGAACGAACACCTTCAAACGGAGTGAGATCAAAAGGCAATAGAATTGTAAAAGTGCTACCTTTGCCTAATTCGCTTTGCACATTCAAGTTGCCGTGGTGCGCTTGAACAATTGCTTGGGCGATCGCCAACCCTAATCCAGAACCGCCAGTGCTACGAGAGCGATCGCTATTCACCCGATAGAAGCGATCAAAAATTCGCCCAAGCTCGGTTTGGGGAATACCAATTCCTGTATCTTCAACCTGAATAACAGCATAATGTTCAGTTCGGTCTAAGACAATAGTTATCTTCCCGCCTTTGGGTGTGTATTGAATCGCATTGATAATTAAGTTAGAAATCAGACGATAAAGCTGCTCAGAATGACCGATGATGTTTAGAGGTTGATCAACTCGTATAACAGATGTCAGCTTGAGGTGAGAAGCGATTGCGATCGCTGCAAATTCTTCTACTAAATCGCTGATCATCTCATCCAGACAACATTCGTGTCGTACTGGTATCGGTTGTCTATCTAAACGAGCTAACAGCAGTAAATCAGCAACCAAAGTTGTTAGTCGTAGATTCTGACGTTGTATGGTTTGCAGAGTCTCTCGGACTTCTGTTTCATCCAGTTGCGGTATCATGAGCACTGATTCCACTGTTGCACCTGTTGCAGCCAAAGGTGTTCGTAACTCGTGTGCTGCATCTGCTGTAAACTGTTGAATTTGTCTGTAGGATTGGTAAATAGGTTGCATTGCTAATCCTGCCAACCACCAACTCGCGACACCAACAATAACCATAGCCATAGGTAATCCCAAGGCTAAAATTAATTTCACAGCATCCAGATAACCAATGAAGTCTTCGAGACTACGCCCCACTTGTATGTAACCCCAATTGCGATTGTCTTGGGTATGCAGCACAAAGGAAATTTGGTGGTAAAGCTTACCATCTCTATCTTTCAGGGTTTGCCAAAGTTGCTTTTTCAAAACTGGGGAAAGTCCTTCTGGATGAGAACCAGCGATCGCAACTAGGCGTCCTGAATTATCAAAAAAACGCACGTAGTAGTAGCTTTGATTAATAGCACTGAGAGTATGACGTTTGGAGGGAGAGTGCTTTTGAATGCACTTATCTCCAACCATGCAGATATTAGGTAAAAACTCTTGGATAACAGGTTCCAAGCTTCCAGGTTGCTTCAGTTTTAATTCAATACTGTCGTGCAGCGTTCCCGCAATAGACTCTATTTCTCGATCCAAAGTTATCCAATGAGCATGAGATACTGCTTTGTAGACGCCAAATCCGCATAAGCTTAAAATCAAAGCCATCACGAGTGCATAAGACAAAGCTAAACGTAGGCGGGTTCGCTGAAACAGTTTATTTTGATTCATGATTAAACCAGTTATCAGTCATCAGTTATCAGTTATCAATGAACAATAATTTGATAACTGTTCACTGTTTACTGTTTACTGTTCACTGTTCAAACGATATCCCAAGCCATGCAAAGTTTCAATTGGATTTCCACAGCCACTCGACGCTAGCTTCCGGCGCAGCAAACGCATTTGAGCTGCTACCACGTTACTAATCGGTTCTGCACACACCTCCCAAACCTGGTTGCGAACTTGTTCGGTGGTGACAATTTGGTTTGGATGCTTCATAAAATACTCCAGCAGTTGGAATTCTTTGTTCGTTAGGGAAATCTCTTGTTTGTCACCCTCAGCATCTTGGAAAACAACAGTAGAGTTTCCATAATCTAGAGTGAGATTACCAACAGTCAATTCTGAGGGTTGAAAATGTGGAGAACGACGTTGCAAAGCACGTAACCGCGCCAATAATTCCTCCATACCAAATGGCTTTACCAAGTAATCATCTGCACCCGCATCTAACCCAATAACTTTATCTTCCATGCTATCTTTTGCTGTCAGCATCAACACAGGCAAAGAATTTTTCTGAGAACGTAGCCGTTTGCATAACTCCAAACCTGATATTCCTGGTATCATCCAATCGAAGATAGCTACAGTGTATTGCGTCCAGCTATTTTCTAGATATGCCCATGCATCAGTACCATTCAGTACCCAGTCAACTAAATACTTCTGCTGAGTAAGAACTCGTTTAATAGCAGCACCTAAATCTGGTTCATCCTCAACTAGCAGCACTCTCATGAAGCTAACCTGTTATCGGCTACTTATAACAAAGGACAGCATACTGAGTAGCTGTCTAGTTAAATTTATAACCTATGGCTGTTGAGCTTCTGATTGCTCTTGTTCAGCAGTTTTCGGAACTAGATCGTCTATGAGAGTCATCAACACTGCGGCTGCAGGAACCGCTATAATCAGACCGACAAATCCTAACAGTTTACCAAAACATAAAAAGGCTACAATAACTACCACTGGATGTAGACCTACTCGGTTTCCCATGATCACTGGCTGGATAAGGTGAACATCTACTTGGTTCAAAATCAAGAAGAAGATTACGACAAGTAACGCCTTAATTGGGGAGATGGTAAGTGCTACCAGTGCTGGCAGAAGTGTACCAACAATTGAGCCAAAGTAAGGAATCACTTCTATAATTCCAGCTAGAATACCGAAAGACACAGCCAAGGGAATTTTGAGAATCCAAAGTCCGATTGTGGCTCCAACGCCAATGATCAGCATTCCCAATCCTGTACCTAACAGCCAACCCTCAAGCCTAACCTCTATATCTTGGAGTATTGTTTTAATCCTACCGTGTTCCCTACGTGGTGCTAGCCGCAACAGTCCTTGAATCAAAGAATTAGGGTTATAAGCCATGTAAAGGGCTAAAATTATTGTCGCTAATGTTTCAATAGATACTTCGACTGTATTTCGGAGTAGGAGCGGAAAGAAAGAAAGGACTTGGTTGAGTACACCTTTTAACTGATCCAAACCACCAGACAGATCGGGGATAAAACTGAATTGAGTGTGAAGCCTAGCGGACAATGGTTTTAGAGAGTTTACATAATTAGGCAACGCATCACTCAAAGTCTGAGCTTCTTCAAACAAGCTGGGAACCACTACTAAAGCAATGAATACCCCAAAAGCTATGACTACCCCAACCAGGATCGTGACTGCTATCCAAGGCACTCGAACAATTTTCTCAATCCATTTTAAAGTAGTACGAAAAATCAGAGCGACAAGTGCGGCAAGGGCTATCAACTCCAAGACTGGCAGTAGCATGTACATAATATAAAGTACAACTGCAACGAACACTGCCAAAGGAGCTCCATGACTGAGCCTTCCCCAACCACTATCTCTATCCCTAGAGCTTGACATGATATTATTATTCTCCTCCGTAATTGACTGTTTTAGCTCTAAGAACACCGAATATTCAACTTTCTGAAATTTGTCGGTGAGGATTGACCACTACAAAATCATCTATAGTTTATGAATGATTTATGATTGCTCTAACACTGAGAAAATTATACAGCTTGTAGCGGTGTAATTAATTAAAAAATGACTTCGGCTTTTGCATGTTGAAGCGGTAACTGTTCAGCGTGCTAGTTGCTGTATTAAAAATACTTTTTAAAATAGAAGATTAGCCGCAGCTTTAATTCGGTAAGCGCGGTTCCATAGAACGGGGTAAAATCGGTCAGCAAATTATAGTCTGCCCCCAGTAAGTCTCCAGACTATACGTTGAGTGGATGATTAAATTTTTCACACAACGGAATAATTACAGAAATCTGCATCAATCGCGTTACGATTGATGCAGAAGGCGACAACTGGCTTGCTACAATCCAGGCGTCGTTTGTGCAAACAAAGCTACAAAATCTGTCGTCACTACAGTACCAGGCGCGTCTTCTGGTTGAGAAATCAAGTCAAATGCCTTGTTTCTAGCGTTTGGTTCCAACAAAGCTTGCACGACCACTTCTGCCACATCTGCACGCGGAATCGAAGTGGGAATCCCATTTGGTGGATTAATCAGCATGGTGTCATTTTTACCAACCAGGAGTTCTCGTTTTCCTCCCGGTTGGTCTAATAGACCCCCAGCGCGAATAATTGTATAGTCAATACCAGAATCAATTAAATACTGTTCTGCCTTACGTTTCCAAATCAAAATGTTGCCATTACCAAGACTGTTAAGGGGATGATTTTCATTCGTGCCACCCATTGAACCCACCAGCACAATATGATTCACTCCAGATGCTTTTGCAGCATCAATTTGGTTAACCTGACCCTGGTAGTCAATGACTTGCGGTATTTCATCGTTAGGAAAGGTAAACTCAGGACGCATCCCCGGTTGTGGCATTCCTTTGATCTGGGGAATCGCACTGGTGAGAATAACCAAGGTAGAACAACCTTCTAACGCTTTTATGAGAGTTTTTGGATCGCGGATATCGCCAAAGAAAAAGTTATCCTTTGTACCAAACAATTGCTGAACTTTCTCACTATTACGGGCAAATCCCCGAAGAGTAAACTGCTGGGGATGTCGTTGCAATTTTTGGCAGACGAGTGAACCAGTACGTCCGGTTGCACCAGTGACGAAAACTTGTAGAGGGGTAGTCATCTAAAATTAATTACAAAATACAATTGCAAAGAACTATTGTCCCATTGAATAACAAATGCAGCATCTGTCTGGATAAATCCAACTCTGCGACTTCGGGAATCAAAGGCACGGCTAGAACGGTCTGTTCCACCGAAAAAATGTTTAAGTCCCGTTAATACATGCGAAACCAAGCTACACCTATGGGAATTTCTACATCACTACCAACAACTTTCTCAGAGAAGCTGTAGACAGGACCATTACCAAGAGTTGGTTGTTTTACATTTTTTATGTCAATCTCTAGCTTAGTGTTAGGAGCAACTGGTTCAGGGAAAGTTAGTAGTATAGTTTTGCCACTGACAGAAATTTGAGTGTTAATTTTCTGATTGTTATCATCTGCAACATTAATATCTTTTAGATTGTTACTCCAACTTACAGTTGGTGGAACGCTAATACTTAACTGGGAAACAGGCTTACTATTTTTAGGAATGTGTACTCGAAAAGTATGTCTAACAAGCCGCCAGCGCGTAGGAGGAAACTGCACATTTCCATCAATATGGGTAATACTATCGTCATTTTGCTTAGCACTTACATATTGAGTAGGAATTGAGACTACAGTAGCCAGAGAAAATGTAGCAAGATATAGCAGTAGTTTTTTCATATTTTATTTCCCATAAACCGATTATATTCGCTAAGTTTTGTGTTTATTTTAAAAAATAAACTTGTTATGAATGGATCAGCTAAAATTCTGTCAAGAAAAGCTCAAATAACCCCTCGATTTAGCTGTTAATGGAGGGCATCGTTAAATAGGTGACTTTCTCTCAACTAGTTCAACTCGGCGATAATTTATTTACCGAGGATACAAACTTCCTCTATTTACTAGAATGACGGGTCAAGATGAAATAGAGATGAAATTTCAGTGCTTATCATCAGAATCTATAGATGTAGGAAAACGAGCTAAACCTACAGGAATTTCTACGTCACTGCCAACGACTTTAGCCGAAAGACTGTAAACAGAAGCAGGACCAAGAATTGGTTGTTTTACTTTGTTAAATTCAATGAGGAGCTTGGTGTTATAAATAATTGACTTAGGAAAATATATGATAATTTTTCTATCATTTACAGAAACATTAATGTTTATTTTTTGGCCCTTATCATCCAACACATCAATATCATTACTTACAGCTACAGTTGATGGAACATCAATAACTAACTCGGAAAGAGCGTTGTTATTCTGGGGAAGGTGTAATTGAAAAGTATGTTTAACAATCCGCCATGCAGTAGAAGGAAATACCACATTATTATCAACATTGGGAACCCTATCATCTGTCTTAGCACTTGAGTAGCCAGCAGAAATTAAAGTTGCGCTAGCCAGAGCAAAGGCTGTAGCGTAAACCAGTGTTTTATTCATCTCCTCACTCTAAGAAATTAACTCTGCCAAATAGGTTTCCAATTTATTTAGGTGCTTATCAATTAGCAGTGTTCAGTTATCAGTTATCAGTTATCAGGTAATTCCCTAACTTTAGTTAGGGGATTGAAACAAGGAAATAATTTGTTAATCTCCACAAATTAATATGGAGATATTTTTCATGGTATAAAGTTTTCAAGTCCCACTAGACGTAATTAGCGATTAAAACTAAAACGTCCGTTTAGCTTTTCACCTTTCACACCTGCAGTCATTTTCACCTGATATTGACCAGTTGCTTTTTCTGATAGTAAACCTGTGTAATGTTTATCTTTTGCATCATAAGTGAAAGGAACTGTTTTTTGTGTCCCATCAGGTAACTGAACTTGAGCCGTCACTTTTGCATCCGGTATAGCCTCATGGTTATCTCCTTTTAGCAAATAGAAATCTAGATGAGTTTTATTTGCTTCTTTTTCTGGAACAAACTCTAAATGGTAAGTTCCTGTTTCTACAATTTGACCTCCATGAGATTCACCATGCTGTCCCTCGGTGTTAGCAGCAGGTGACGCTGAAGACTGAGTAGAGCTAGAAGTTGCTGGACTGGTTTCTGTATTTGCTGCTTGATTCCCGTTACTACAAGCTCCTAAAAAAAGTAGCCCCGCACTTGCTAAAATAATCAAGCGAGATTTAAATGATTTCATTGATTGATTCCTCATTTGCGATAATAAAGAATTCAGACAAAAGATGGATGAAAGTCGCTTCAACGTAACGCACTTTCTGCGATTTCAACGTTTTGCACATGTATAGATTTTTTGATAAACAAAAACCTACCAAACAGAGAATACAAAGCAGGGATAACTAACAACGTTAACGCTGTCGAGGTAAACAATCCTCCCAGAACTACTACTGCTAAGGGCTGCAAAATTTCCTTCCCAGCACCAGTCCCAATAACTAGCGGTACCATCCCCAAAGCTGATGAGAAAGCAGTCATCAAAATAGCAACTAATCGCTCCATAGAACCTTCAACTAAAACTTCACGTAAAGACATACCATTTGCTAATTTCTGGTTATAGTTATCAACTAATAACAAACCGTTGCGAGTAGCGACGCCGAATAGAGTAATAAATCCCACCATTGAAGCAACAGAAATCACTCCACCACTTAAGGCAACAGAAATCACTCCACCAACTAATGCCAAGGGTAAATTAATCAGAATCATGACGGTGGCAGGAATAGATTTAACAGCAAAGTAAATTAAAAATGTTATGGCAATCAATGCTAAAAGACCAGCCAAAATTAAAGTTTGTGTGGCTTGCTCTTGTGCTTGAAATTGACCACCATATTGAATGTAATATCCAGACGGCAATTGTATTTTTTGCTTAACTTGATCCCGAATATTATTGATGACAGAACCTAAGTCTCGATTATTGACATTGGCAGAAACAACAATTAAGCGAGAAACGTTTTCGCGGTTGATGGTATTTGGTCCTGTACCGTATTCAACTTTTGCTAAAGAAGCTAAGGGAATTTTCTGTCCGGTAGGAACGTCAATGAGTAAATTGCTGATAGTTTCTATATTGTTGCGCTCGCTTTCTTTTAACCAAACAACAAGGTCAAATACTTGTTGTTGTTCTAAGACTTGAGAGACGACTCGTCCATTGAGAGCAGTTTCAAGAATTTCTGCTAAATCACCCACAGCCAAACCATAACGAGAAGCAGCAGTTCGGTCAAACTTTATTGTTACTTTTGTGTTGGTTCTTGGGGTTTTTAGTGCAAATCGGACACCCCGGGAATTATTGTTTGTGGCTGAGTGGTTTTGTGGACGGATGGGCGGGGGTTTTTTTAAGCGGGACCCAAAAATTTGGCCAGCGACCGCCCCCCTTACCCCCAACACCCCCTCACCCATTCGAGGGAAAATAAAACCGCCAATGTTAGCAGCGACTCCTGGTAATTTGGCAAATTCCTGTCGTAGCTTCTCAATACTACCTTCTCGGTTTTTTATCCCCGACTCACTCAACTCAACATCCAATTCCCCAAAGTTGACACCACCAACATCGCTATCACCAGGGGCGCGTCCTGAGCGTAACTGTAGAGCTGCAAATCGTTTATCATTCTTAAGAGCATCTTGAATTGCCAAATTAGCTGTATTAGTCGCCTCTAAAGATTCCCCAGGATAAAGAGAAGTAGCAATCACGAGTGACCTTTCTTGAAACTCTGGCAAAAATACCCGTCCCAACGATGGCAAAATCACCATTGAAGCTACAAGACTAGCGACAGCAGCAATTAAAATAATCTGGGGACGACGAATAGAAAAAATCAAAGCTGGACGATATATTTTATGGAAAAATCGCGCTACCCAAGTTTCATCATTTGGTAAACGACGATTTACTAATAACAAAGCACATAACGCCGGAGTTAATGTGAGCGCCACCAATGTTGAAGCCACAATTGATAGCAGATAAGATACACCCATCGGCGTAAAAATGCGACCTTCTACACCAGAAAGGGCAAAAATTGGTGCGAAGACAACAGCAATAATGACTGTTGAGAACAACACACTAACGCGCACCTCAACTGAACCATTAAATACAATTTGCAACGGATTGATTGGTGTTCCTGCTAATTGCTTTTCTCGTAAGCGACGGTAGACATTTTCCATATCTACAATTGCATCATCTACCACAGAGCCAATAGCAACTGCTAATCCACCCAACGTCATAGTATTAATGCCTTGTCCTGTCCAATTTAAAATCATCATTCCTAGTAGCAAAGACAAGGGGAGAGCGCTTAAACTGATGATGACTGTACGCCAATTCATCAGAAATAAAATCAGGACGACGGAAACAATAATGATGCCATCGCGTAGCGCGTCTTCAACATTCTTAAGCGAAGCTTCAATAAAATTTTCTTGACGGAAAGTAACACTCACCTTGACATCTTTAGGCAAACTGGCTTTAATTTCTTCCATCGCTGCTTCCACTGCGCGAGTCACAGTTGGTGTGTCAGCTTGTGGCTGTTTGTTAACTACCACAACAATCGCCTTTTTGCCATTGAAACTCGCATCACCGCGTTTTAATTGAGCACCAATTTTGACATCAGCAACTTGACCTATCAGCACTGGTGTACCATTTCTAGCAGTAATCGCTGATTCCTTGAGTTCATTGATAGATTCAATCCGTCCGATTCCTCGAACTAACAATTCTTGGTCTGGGTTAATTAAAAATCCTCCAGGAGCATTCACATTAGCTTTTTCAGTAGCTTCAGTAACTTCCTTTAAAGAAACATTAAATGCTTTCAATTTATCTGGATCAACGAGCACCATGAAGGAGCGCACATCTCCACCAAATACTACAATTTGAGTCACACCAGGAACAGCCAATAGGCGATTTTTAACTTGCCAATCAACAATACGTCGCACCTCCATTAGAGGAGTGGTTTCGGAAGTGAAAGCGTATTTAATCACAGCCCCCAAAGGAGAATTGATCGGGGAAATTTGCGGCGATTCTACTCCTTTTGGTAACTGGCTCGTTGCTTGTTGCAATCGCTCTGTCACCAATTGACGAGCGCGATAAATTTCTGTGTCCCAGCTAAAAATAACTCTGACAACAGATATGCCTACCGCAGAGGAAGAACGTACTGTTTCCACTCCAGGAGTACCGTTGATAGCACTTTCTATCGGTCTTGTTACAAGAGATTCGACTTCTTCTGGTGCAAGTCCTGGTGCTTCAGTTTGAATCTCCACTTGTGGGGGTGCAAAGCCTGGAAAAACGTCCAGTGGCATTTGTGTCAGGACACGAAATCCCCATAGCGTAATTATGATGGAGGCAATAACCACTAGCCACCGTTGAGCTATTGACCACTTGACTATAGAATTGAGCATTTATCAGATATTAGTCTTGACAACTCTCTTTTTAATAGTTAACAACAGAGAAATGAAATCAGCATGAAATTATAATCAGGCATAGAAAGATTATGAATTGGCTTGCCATTAGCATAAGTGTTGCAGTAGTCGTGACAGTAACAGTAGGAGTATTATTGTGGTCTAGATGGAAAAAGCGCCTCTTAACTCAACTCGAACAAGAAAAATGCCTGCGTCAAGAAACAGAACGTCGCTTACTAGCTCAACTTGAACAAGAAAAACACCAGCGTCAAGAAATAGAGCGTCACTTACTAGCTCAACTTGAACAAGAAAAACACCTGTTAACTCAACTCGAACAAGAAAAATATCAACATCAAGAAACAGAACGTCGCTTACTAGCTCAACTTGAACAAGAAAAACACCAGCGTCAAGAAGCAAGAAAGCTCAAAGACTTGAGTCAAGAGCAGCTGAGTCTACAAAGGACACCAAAGTTAACTACAACATTGCGCGATCTCCTAATATCTGGAAGATGGAAAGAAGCTGATCAGGAAACACTCAGGATTATGCTCAATGTGACAAATCGAGAACAAGAAGGTTGGCTAAATGTACCATCCATCCACAACTTCCCACCAGAAGACCTCCGTGCTATCGACCAACTTTGGGTAGAATACTCCAATGGTCGCTTTGGATTTAGCGTTCAACAACGCATTTGGAAAAGCGTAGGAGGAAATCTCAAAGCAAACGATAAAATTTACGAAGCTTTTGGTAATTGTGTGGAATGGCGCGTGCATAAAAGTTGGTTGCAAATCAATGACCTGACCTTCAACTCCTCAGCTCCGACTGGACATCTACCTGCTGTTGGTGTGAGGTTGGGTGGGTTGAGTTGGGGTGTAGATGGGTTTTTGTGGGATAAGAGGGAAGCCTATGTGTTTCTTCTCTCTGAGAAAGACTGGTAGTTATAACATCCTCTTTGGATGCTGATATCATCTGAGGTTTGGTACGACGCCCTACCCAAAAAGCAACCGTTGCGATCGCACCCCCTCCCCCCACTACAACCCACCAAGGAAGTGCTGAATTTTCAGCTACATCTTTCTCCCCTGCTCCCCTGCTCCCTTTCTCCCCTGCTTCCTTGCTCCCATGCTCAAGAGCTTGTCCACCACCTCGCAAAGACTGAGCATAAAGTTGAGGCGATCGCTGAGTAACAATCATATCCCCTTCAAATAACCCAGTTTTCACCTCAACCATATCCCCAGAAGTTTCACCCAAAGTCACTTCAACAGGCTGGTAGGCGTTACCATTTTGTACATAAACCAGTTTATTGCCATTCGCCTCAACCACAGCCGAACTAGGAATAACCAAAGTAGCTGTTGATGTTTGGTCTGTCAAAACTTCTAGTTGAGCAAACATCCCTGGCTTAAGAACTCCTCCTAAATTATCTATTTGGGCTTTCACAGGAACTACCCGCGTTTCGCCTTCTACCACTGAACCAATCACAGCAATTTGTCCTGTGAATGTGCGATTAGGCATAGAAGCAACCTTCAAACTGACCCGTTGACCTCTCCTTACCTTGCCCAAATCTTTTTCATAGATATTTGCAGTAGCATAAACTCGACTGTCATTGACAATCGTCATCAGCTTACCACCTGCATCCTCAAACGATTGCCCTAAGGTGACTTCTCTATCCGCAACCCGACCAGAAATCGGGGCTGTTACCGTGACCAGTCCCTTAGCATTGGCGCTGTTTCCCAGTTGTTGCAACCGAGTTTGATAAGTAGCATTACTAAGTTGTATATGTTTTTTTGCTACTTCAACTGCTGCGATCGCGCGTTTGAGTTTATTTTCAGCATCAATCACGTCCCGACGGCTCGAAGCTTTGGTGAGTTCAGCTTTTGCCTCTGCTAGCTTAGTTTCGGATTCTAGAGCATCACGTCGTCGTAAAGCGCCAGAATCTGCTAACTGCTTGTCCTTGTCGTACTTTTCTTGAGCAAATCCAACTTGACTCTGTGCAGAGGCTATTTCTGCTGCAGCTATCTGCTGATATTTTTCGTAGTTTTGCCGAGCCAGCTGTAAATCAGCTTGCGCTTGCTGTAAATCAGCCTCACCTTCAGCAAGTTTTTCTTGGGAGTTCACCCGCAATTCTACCAAGTCAGGACTAGTGACAACAGCAACAGGTTGACCTTTTTTCACGACTGCACCGGGTTCCACCAACAACTCAACCACTTTTGCCTTGGAAATTGGAGTATTGACTTCCGCTTTTTGACTGGGTAGAGTTTCAATCTGTCCAGTGGTTTTAATTCCAACAGCAAGCCGCTGGCGTTTTGCTGGCTCGACTTTTATTCCCAGCCGTTTAGCAGTTTGAGCATCCACCTTAATAGAACTAGCAGCACTACTTGCTTCACTTCCTCCTTGAAATTCATTTCCGTGTCCGCCGTGAGCTAAAACAGCTGCGGGACTTGCGAATAACAGCAGACTTGCGAGTGTGCCAGAAACACAACGAATTGCTGTGAGTGGTTGGGAACGCAGAGAGTTAGGCATTGCGCTTCAAAAGTTTTTGAGTACTGGATTGCTTATTTGTGTGAGCGCTCTAGATACACACACCTTTTAGTTTTGCAGCCAGAAATGAAATGAGGATGAAATAGCGCTGTTTGTTGATCTTGTTACTGCTTATACCAAGCTTGTCGCCACTTCTTCATTTGTGCAATTTCTTGTTGTTGAGAAGTGATGATATTTTGAGCCAGTTTCTTGATTTCAGGGCGCTTGGACTTATTCAATGCATCTTGCGCCATTGTCACCGCTGCTTCATGATGTGGAATCATTGCATTGATGAAGCGCAAGTCAAAGTCGTTATCAGCCGCTCCCAAGTCCATGTCCATTCGCATAGCTTTAGATTGTTCAGGAGACATTTCCATCATGTGATTCATCTGAGCGTTCCAAGCCATTGGCGTGCTAGGTGCTTTGGGATACCAAGCTGTACGCCACTGTTTCAACTCAGCGATTTCTTTGTTTTGAGCTTTGATAATTTCCTGTGCCAGCTTTTTGATTTCAGGACGTTTTGATTTTTGCAGGGCAACTTTAGCCATCACCACAGCACCTTCATGGTGTGGAGTCATCGCATCAATGAACCGCAAATCGTAGTTCGCATCCGCTGAACCTAAATCCATGCTGTGATTCATGTCACTACTATGATTCATACCACCGTGGTTCATCTGCTGCTTATCGCTAGCCTCAGTTGCAGTGGTGTTTGGGGCTTGAGTTTGATTTTGAGAAGCAGTTGTAGAACAAGCGGTTAAGGATGCGAGTGCGATAAAAGTAACTGTAAAAAACCCAGTTTTCCAAGAAACACGTTGCATAGAATTTTTATCCATATTATGGTTTGTTCCTCTATTCTGAAATCTCCAGTCAACTAGAGAGTCAACTATAATGTTTTCCTATAGTAGTTAACTGTTGGTGCAAGCTCCTATGCGCACCGAACACACCGCGAAGGAAGAAAGTCTTTGCTGTTCCACTCGCAATTCAGGACTTAGCCAGGACTTTCAGGTGAGAGATTTGTTTAACTTTACCTAATACTTAGTATTTCAAACAGAAATGAAATGAGGATGAAATGCCCAGCAATCATCCGAGAAAATCTATCAACTCTTCTCAACTATAGAATTCCTATTTGATTTTTGCGAAGCTTCGTACACTTTAGATGTGGAATAGCTTAGTATCTCAGACGACGACAGCTAACTTCCGCGTTATCCCGCACGCCATTTCCGTTTTCTGTCCAAAGCCAGTACATTAAAGGAAAATTTTTATCTATAATTATAGATAAAATTAGTAAAAAAAGATACAAAAGTGAAAATTCTGCTAGTAGAAGATGATGAGCGAATAGCAGAAGTTTTAGCAGAAGCTTTTGCTAAACAAAATTATGTAGTTGATATTGCGTTCGATGGCGAAATTGCATGGGATTATATTAAAATTTCGCCATATGACTTGATTGTACTAGATTTGATGTTACCAAAAATAGATGGTATTAGTCTTTGTCATCAGTTTAGAAACGAAGGTCATTCAATGCCTATCTTAATGCTAACAGCCAAAGATACTAGCACAGATAAAGTTATAGGATTGGATGCAGGAGCAGATGATTATGTTGTCAAACCTTTCAATTTACAAGAGCTAATGGCTCGTACTCGCGCGTTACTACGACGTGGGAATATTACTCTACCATCAATATTGGAATGGGAAAATTTACGTTTAAATTCAAGCATTTGTGAAGTCAAATACTCAGATAAATTATTACATTTTACACCAAAGGAATATAGAATTTTAGAGTTATTAATGCGTAATAGTCACCGTACTTTTAGCCGTAGCGAAATTGTTGAGCATTTATGGTCATTTGAAGAACTCCCAGGAGATGAGACAGTTAAAGTTCATATAAGAAGCTTACGTCAAAAATTAAAATCATTAGGCGCCGCTCCTGATTTTATAGAAACAGTTTACGGCTTAGGTTATAGGCTAAAGCAAACTTTTTAAATTTATGTTCCAGGCTTTACGTTGGCGATTACTATCATTTTATACAGGAATTATGGTAGCGATTATAGGAACATCAACCATAGCTGTGTATCAATTTGTCGCTTATAATCTTCACGAACAAATAGACCGTGAATTAATAACTTTAGCTGATGCAGCAAGACATAATCTAGAACCAATAAAAAAAGACCCTAATGCAATTAACCGCAAACTAAAGATAAATTTTGATAATGATGGTGATTTAGATATTCCTTGGCAGGATTTGCGCGAAAGTAACCAAAGTATAGAATGGTTTGATGCAGATGGTAAATTAATTGGCAAAGCTGGAAAACAATTTAGTGTATTACCTTTTACTAAAAGTTTCCAAATAGTACAACAAGGTCAACTTCGTACTCTAACTATCCCTGTATACCCTTCAAAAGTAGATCAACGAAATAAGCAGCGACTCCAAGGTTACGTTCGCGTTAGTGAATCTATAGATAGACTCTCAGCAGAGCTAAACAGACTTCTTCGGGGTTTAAGTTTAGGAGGAGTAATTTCTTTGATACTAACTGTTTTAGGTGGTTTATGGCTAACACGACAATCTTTGATGCCAATTGAGCAAAGTTTCCAGCGGTTAAAACAATTTACAGCAGATGCTTCTCATGAATTGCGTAGTCCCTTGACAGTTATTAAAACTTCGGTTGAGGTAATGCAAGATTATCCAGATACTGTTCCTGCAAATACCAAAAAGTTAGCACTTATAGCCTCAGCTACTAACCAAATGACTCGTTTAGTCGAAGATTTACTTTTGCTTGCCCGTACTGATGCTGCTTCACCAACTCCTGCAAGCGAATGGTTATCAATACCTTTAGACGAGCTTCTAGAAGATTTGGTTGATTTGTTGCAACAACAAGCAGAAGCGAAAGAAATCACTCTTAGGTTAGATGCATCTGATGAAGTATTTGTTGAAGGTGATGCGGCTCAGTTAAAACGCTTATTTTCTAACTTATTGGAGAACGCTCTACAATATACGCCTATTAAAGGAAATGTAAATGTTTCCATCGATAAGCAGGAACGCTTTGTATTTGTTAGGGTTCAAGATACTGGTATCGGCATAGCAAAAGAACATCTGAAGTTAGTTTTCCAGCGCTTTTGGCGCGCGGATCAAGCTAGAAGTAGGCGTGACGGTGGTTCTGGCTTAGGATTAGCGATTGCACAAGCGATTGCTCAAAGGCATGGGGGGGAAATTACTATTAGTAGTGAGGTTGGCTTTGGTAGCTGCTTCTATGTGCGTCTACCGATAGATAATTCATACTTTAGGCATATTTGAGGAAAAACTTTTGTTCCTTTCCGAGTTCTTTACCTTTGGTAATTTAACCTTAAAAACGAACGGCTGCAAACTATCTGATATAAAAGGCAATTAAAGCACGGATATGCCACAAACACCTCATACTGAGCAACATTTCACCGCTGGCGAGGTTGTTCGAGACATTGTAATAGGAGTAAGCGATGGGTTAACGGTTCCATTTGCGTTAGCAGCAGGGTTGTCTGGCGCCGTTAGTTCGACCCACATTGTTGTTACCGCTGGTCTAGCCGAAGTTGCGGCTGGTTCAATTGCTATGGGTTTAGGGGGCTATCTTGCAGCCAAAAGTGATGAAGAACATTATGCCTCAGAACTCAAGCGTGAGCAACGCGAACTCAGAGAAAAGCCTGGAGCAGAGATGAGTGAAGTAATGGAAATATTTCAATCTTATGGCTTGCCACGAGAACAAAGTGAGCATTTTGCTCAAAGATTATTGCAAAACCCGCGTGCTTCAGTCGATTTTATGATGCGTTTCGAGTTAGGTTTAGAAAAACCTGCTCCCCAACGAGCTTTGAAAAGTGCGTTTACTATTGCTGGCTCTTATATTGCTGGAGGATTAATACCTCTGAGCCCTTATATTTTAATTAATAATGCTAAAACTGCACTTGTTATATCAGTAGTTATTACAAACGTTGCTTTAACAATATTTGGCTATATCAAAGGTCGCTTTACTGGTGCCAGACCTTTTCGCAGTGCATTTCAAACTGTTATAACTGGAGGACTTGCTGCTGCTGCCGCCTTTTTTATTGCTAAGTCGATTTCATAAGTTTAAAAAAACATGCTTCTTGCTTGCTTGCTTTAGACCTTACAACTAGCAAGGAACACAATCGTGAATAATATTAAAGCACCTCGCTTACCTAAAAACAAAGCTGCGCTCCGCGCAGATCGCAAAGAGAAACTTTAGTATCTGAGTTGAAAGAAAGCCACTCTGGGCAGTTAACGCAACGGATACTAATTTTATTATTGATGGATGATGAAAAGACGTACCAAGAGATTAGCGACTTTTTAGCCTGCATATAGCCCTGATTATAACCTAATTGAACTGGTATGGCATTCTACGAAGGAATACATAGCACACAGATTATTTAAATCCATATCCGATTTACAAGTATTATTGGACAGACTGTTAAATCAGGGAGAGTTAATAATTAAATGGCAGAGAAAAATCAAAAACAAGGGTAATGCTGTTATTGCAAGTTAGATGTGGAACAGCTTACGTGGTGGTGTATGTGATTCAAATTAGAACCGCTATATTCCCTATTCTCTGTTCCCTTCATTCCTTCGCCAATTTATGAGTAGCGTAAAGACGTTGCACTACAACGTCTTCACAAATGTTAATCTCCTAAATAAATACCTAAACCACGAGCAGTTTTGACTAAAGTATCCTCTGGGTTGACAGCTCTATACTGAGCGATCGCCTCAGCAATGGGTACAGGAAAAACTCGACGATTTTGCCATGTTACCATGTGATCATATTTACCTTCATCGATAAGGTTTACTGCTGCTACACCAAAGGCAGCAGCCACGAGTCGATCCAGTGGTGAAGCGGTTCCACCTCGTTGGATGTGTCCTAATACTGTGACTCGGGTTTCTGCACCAATGCGATCGCTAATTTGATCAGCTAAGTATTGACCAATACCACCATACCGAGATTGACCCAAGCGATTTGTCATTGTGATACTTTCACCTTCTTGAGTACGAACTGCCTCGGAAACAATAATTAAACAATAGTTTTTGCCTTTTTCTTGGCGCTGTTTAATTTTGTGGCAAATGTGGTCAATCGTGTAGAGAATTTCTGGAATTAAAATCACATCTGCGCCCCCAGCAATTCCCGCAGCAATGGCAATGTGTCCTGCATCACGACCCATGACTTCTAAAATCATGACTCGACTGTGAGAAGCAGCTGTAAAATGTAACCTATCGAGTGCTTCTGTGGCAATATTAACTGCAGTATCAAAACCGATCGCATGTTCGGTAATCCCAATATCATTATCAATCGTTTTGGGAATACCTACTAAATTAATACCGCCTTGTTGTGCCAAGCGACGGAGAATAGCCAAGCTACCATCGCCACCAATCCCAATCAAAGCATCTAAACCGAGTTGATGGTAGCCTGCAATGATTTCTTCTGAGCGATCGCATACACTGCCATCAGCCATAGGAAAAGCAAAAGGATCACCTTTGTTGGTGGTTCCTAACATTGTCCCACCAGAAGTTAATAGCGGGTCAACTTGGTCGATTTCCAGTTTTGTGAATTGCGGTGGACGCGCCATTAATCCCACAGTTGCTTGACGAATTCCCAGCACTTCCCAACCTTTTCCACAAGCACAATGAACAACAGCTCTGATCACTGCATTCAAACCAGAGCAATCTCCTCCACTAGTAAGAATGCCAATACGTTTGTATTTTCCCATATGTTATTTAACATTTCAAACGTGAAATATATTTAGTAGTAGATTAAACGATTAGCAGCACTCAATAACCAAAAATTTTCGGGTAATTTTATATTGGGTAATTTTATATATAGCAAATCTGCCCTAGTGTCAAGAACTAGGGGGTAAGGGTGTAAGGGGGTAAGGGTGTAAGGGGATAACTCTTAAGAAACACATTTTCAAACCCTTATCTAGCAAGGATTTCGAGACATTGTGTTTCTTCCATATGTAACGGGAGCGCTGCGCTTTGCGCAATCGCCGCGCCCGTAAGAGGCTCACATTTTGCACCAATAAAAATTGATGGTACTTAATCACTCGGTATTACGAATGGAAAAAATACTCTTTTCACGCCAGAGACCTACGGAGGGAGACCCTCCTGCAGTACTGGCTCCCCTACACCCTTATCCCCTTACACCCTTACACCCCTACACCCCTATGTTTCTTAAGAGGTCTGTTTTAAACACAGGCTCCTTTTCTTTTTATACTTGTACAAACACCTTGCTTTGATCACGCTTGTGCTTTTTTATAGCAGTCGCCAGGTAGATTAGGACACGAACTAATGAGAAAACATGGTCACCAAGAGACTTTCAAGTCTGTTAAGCGTTCCCTGTTCCCTGTTAAGCGTTCCCTGTTTCCTGCGATGCACTGAGCTTGTCGAAGTGTTCCCTGCTATAAGTCTAAATTCCAGTACTTTAGGAAAGTTTTTTATGAAGATATCAGATGCAGATAAGGCAAAACAAATCGTATCTCCCTGGTGGCGCTGGCCTCTTGAAGCTTTTTTCCCGGATAAAAAATTTGATGGACAATTTCAAAATCCAGGTAACGAACAAGTTTTTGATTTCGACGCAGTGATGGAATCTTTTGATCCAATCACCATAATTACATCTGAGATTACTTATTACCCAGAAAATGATAAGCGTGAACTTTTTGCAGTATTTGTTTCTGGGCTGGGACAAAGTGAGTCAGAATCTTCAAAAAGGAGCCGTAGATATGCTGACACTCTTTTAACTGGCATCGCCAATATGAACAACTCCACTTTTCTTAAAAAACGTCCAGTTATCGCTTGCATTAACCGACGCCTTGACTGGGCTAATGCAGTTCTTGACTATTTCGGTTTATCTGGTAGTCCAGTCATTGAAAATTTAGCAACTTTGATAACTTATGCTGTAAACAATTCAATACCTCTCAATTTATCAGGCGATAGTCTTGGAACAATTTTTTTGGCTAGAGCTATTAAGCTTGCTAAAACAAACTTTATTTGTGGACACGCTAGGGTGTTTGACTTTAAACAACGACGAATTCAAGAACAGATTTGGAAGCAACGCACTAGTCAACTCATCAATGTTTTCACCTTTGGAAATGGCTATCGAAAATGGGTAGCAGGTCCAAATTACATTATGGTTTTCATTCAAGGCGATCCATTATCAGAGAATTTTGGAATAACACCCCAAAGAGCTATTAAGCAAAAACGAAAGGATATAAAATTTTTGATATTTCCGCGTTTGTTTCCTCAAGGCAGCTTTGAAGCCCATAACATGATGTTTACAATCGAACTTCTTAGCGAAACATTTGAAAAAAATCATATTGAAATTGGTGATTTTGTGGGCTTATATAACAAACTCCATTCCGGCACTCTAAAAATTGCCACACCTGATGAAGTAAGATGGCCAAGGGACATGAAAGATTACACATGGGATCAAAACAGCCTCAAGTCAATTCCATCTTTATCGCGACACGAATAAAAATTTAAGCGTTGCTGACTTGACTGTTTACCCTATGGCTAACGCCACGCCTTACGGCTATCGGGGAAGACCTTCGGTCTCGCTACGCGCTCCGCCAGAGCCGGCACGAGGGAAAACGCGCTTGTGCTACAACGGGACGCCACATGCTACAAGTCGGGTGTTGCCCGCCCAACGCAGTGGCTCGGGAACCCCAACGCCCTATGGCTAACGCCACGCCTTACGGCTATCGGGGAAGACCTCCGGTCTCGCTGCGCGCTCCGCCAGTCGCCTAGATAGGGAAACCCTCATCAAGCGCTGGATTCACCTCAACGCACTGGCTCCCCTACCAAGAGCGCGCTTACTCACCAGATGCCTCTGTGGGGAAAACGCCACATGCTAAGAAAGCGGGAAGCCGCCCTCCGGGCGTCTACAAGCCGGGAAACCCTAGTCGAGCAGTGGCTCCCCTCATCAAGCACGCTTACTCACTGTTAACTGATAACTGTTAGGATGGGAAACAGGAAATAGATATCTGCGTAATGACTACGGCTCTATTCCTTGATCAATCCAAACATCAATTGCTGTTTTTACTTCTGATTCAGTCACGCTAGACCATTCTTTTTCGTTAATGATTGTTTGAAATACCGCTCTTTTACCGTGACCAACTTTTTCTATTACGTGTCCGCGATACAAATTTTTAGGCTTAATCATTTTTATATGTGCTCTTTAACGGATCTGGGTTTTGGATTTTCGTGCCGACTTGGGCGGTGTTCGGTGTGCCCCAAAGTATTTCTCACTACGATAACGTAGCCACACGCGCAACACTTGCGGAATCTGTTCTTTTTGTTCCTTGCTTAAGGTATTGTAAAGGGCTAAGGCGCGATCGCGTTCCCCCCTACAAGCAGCATTGTTGTGGGCATCCCAATAACTGCGAGCAACCCGAATCCGCCGACAGACTTCTTTTATGAGTTCTTCCCCAGTAAGTGGAACTTCCTGCTTTGCCATACAATTATGCTACAAATTTCTAATACCATTGTAGCGAGTTAAGACCTAACTCAAGGAAGCATCCCAATTTTGCAAAAACGTGTTTGTCATTGCCAGTGTAACAGAGTGAAGCGAAGCAATGGCGTTTCTTCTGGGATTGCTTCACTGCGCTTCGCTCCGTTCGCAATGACAATTCATAACCTGGGTTTGATGTAATACCAAGTTGCAATTCCCCGGTATCACCTGTCATTGCGAGTGAAACGAAGTGGAACGAAGCAATCTCCCCTAAAGCGCTACTACAACAGAACGCAACTTGGTATAACTTACACATTTGGGATGCTCCCTAACTCAAACTCGTCAAATCCTGACATCGATTTCAAGATTGTAAATGCGATCGCCCCAAAGCGATATCACTGCTAAACTTCTACATAAATCAAAAACGCGATTGGATATCTAGATGACCAAGCAGATTGTGATTACAGGCGTGAGTCGCGGTCTAGGTTTAGCCATGACCGAACAGTTTATTGCACGAGGACATACGGTGATTGGGTGTACTCGCTCAACCACAGCCGTGGAACAATTATGCCAGCGCTTTGCTGCTCCTCATGATTTCACCTCTGTCGATGTTGCGGACGAATCAACTGTGCAAGCATGGGTCGAGCGAATTCTCGCAACCTATGGCTCGCCCGATTTTTTGATCAACAATGCCGCTTTAGTGAATCATCCAGCACCCTTGTGGGAAATACCATCGGATGAATTCTCGCAGTTAATTGATGTTAACATCAAAGGCGTTGCTAATGTGATTCGTCACTTCGTGCCAGCGATGATTCAACGCCAGCAAGGGATTATTGTCAACTTCAGTTCGGGTTGGGGCAGATCGACCTCGCCGGAAGTTGCTCCTTACTGCGCCTCGAAATGGGCAATCGAAGGACTAACGCGATCGCTTGCGCAAGAACTACCTGCTGGCATGGCAGCAATTCCCCTCAATCCCGGCATCATTTACACTAAAATGCTAGAAATTTGCTACGGCGAGGATGCAGCCCGATTTACACCACTCAATAAGTGGGTGGAAAAAGCGGTGCCATTTTTGCTCTCGTTGAAACCTGAAGATAATGGCAGGCCCTTAACGGTGCCGAATTAGAGGATGTCAATGCCGCAACGGGTGCGGGTGTAAGGGGGTAGGGGTGTAAGGGTGTAGGGTCGAAGGGAGAATTATCCAGCACGGTAGAAACTAGTACTTGTTACTAGAATTTACCGGCTTAAATGATGTCCGCAGATTCTAGAATAATATCCTCTTGACTCTCCAGTTGACTAGAGATTTTAAGATGGATTCAAGACGAAACACGTTGTTTGTAACTACACACCACAAATAATCAATCATTTACCTTTATGACACTACAACTTCAAGTCCCCAACATGGCTTGTTCTGCTTGTGCAGACACTATCACCAAAGCAGTTCAAGCAATTGATGCCAATGCAACTGTTCAAGCTGATCCCAAAACCAAAATTGTGTCCGTGAAAACTAACGCTTCTCAAACAGCAATTCAGGAAGCGATTACACAAGCTGGATATACAGTTGCCTGATTTTTGATATCTACTACTCTCAAGGGTGCAAAGGAGTTTGTGAAATGGATACCCTCACACTCAAACTACGAGGCATGAGTTGTGCGTCATGCGCCAGAAATGTTGAACAAGCAATTCTTTCTGTTCCTGGAGTGATTGACTCTAATGTCAACTTTGGTACAGAACAAGCTAGTGTCAAGTATGATCCGAGAAAAACCAGCTTGGAGAAGATTCAACAAGCTGTAGAGGATGCAGGATACTCAGCTTACTCACTCCAAGAACAAGAAATGCTGACAGGAGAATCGGATGCCGAGAAAGCTTCCCGGAGTGCTGAAGAACAGGATCTCACCCGTAAAATTTGGGTAGGAGGTGTTGTCAGTATCATACTTGTGTTGGGTTCGCTGTCTATGATGACAGGACTCAAGCTACCCTTGATTCCTGCTTGGCTGTCTAATGGGTGGTTTCAATTGGTGCTGACTGCACCTGTACAATTTTGGTGTGGATATAGGTTCTATGTAAACGCCTGGAAAGCCTTTAAACGCCACACAGCAACAATGGATACGCTGATTGCACTGGGTACGAGTGCGGCGTTTTTCTACTCGTTGTTTGCGACTGTTTTCCCTAACTTCTTGATCAACCAAGGCTTAATGCCAGAGGTGTACTACGAAACAGCGGCGGTTGTGATCACACTCATTCTGCTGGGGCGACTTTTTGAAAATCGCGCTAAGAGTCAGACTAGTGATGCCATTCGTCAACTCATTGGTTTACAAGCTAGAGATGCCCGTGTTATCCGCAATGGCAAGGAAATTGATGTTCCCATTCAAGAAGTTCAGATTGGTGATGTGATTTTGGTGCGTCCAGGTGACAAAATTCCTGTTGACGGAGAAGTGATAGAAGGCGCTTCTACTGTTGATGAATCAATGGTTACCGGCGAAAGTGTCGCAGTGAAAAAGGAGCCACCAGATGAAGTTATAGGAGCGACAATTAATAAAACAGGTAGCTTTCAGTTCCGGGCAACAAGAGTAGGAAAAGATACCGTTTTGGCTCAAATTGTCCAACTCGTGCAACAAGCTCAAGGCTCAAAAGCACCCATTCAAAGATTAGCAGACTCTGTAACGGGATGGTTTGTACCAGTGGTTATTGGTATTGCGATCGCCACCTTCATCATCTGGTTTAACATCGTCGGCAATTTGACATTTGCCCTGATCACCACAGTTAGTGTGTTGATTATCGCTTGTCCCTGCGCTTTGGGTTTAGCAACCCCCACTTCTGTGATGGTGGGTACAGGTAAAGGTGCAGAAAACGGTATTTTAATCAAAGGAGCAGAAAGCTTAGAACTAGCACATAAAATTCAGACGATTGTGCTGGATAAAACTGGAACTCTGACTCAAGGTAAACCCACTGTCATCGACTATGTTACCGTCAACGGTACTAGGGATAGTAATGAGTTAAAACTTCTGCACCTAGCCGCATCAGTTGAGAGAAATTCTGAGCATCCTTTAGCTGAAGCAGTTGTGAGATATGCTCAATCACAGCAGGTAGATTTAGGTAACGCGCAGAAATTTGAGGCAATTGCAGGAAGTGGCGTCCAAGCTATTGTTTCCAACCACCTTGTCCAAATTGGGACACAACGCTGGATGGAGGAACTGGAAATTAACACTGATACCCTCCAAGAACACAAAGCTGCGTTGGAAGCTGCTGGCAAAACTGCGATTTGGATTGCTGTAGATGGCGAAATGCAAGGATTGATGGGTATTGCAGATGCCCTAAAACATAACAGTGAAGCTGCTGTCAGAGCACTACAGAAGCTCGGTTTAGAAGTAGTGATGTTGACGGGAGATAACCGCAAAACTGCAGAGGCGATCGCCCGTGAAGTTGGCATTACCCGTGTCTTTGCCGAAGTTCGACCAGACCAAAAAGCACAGGTGATTCAATCTCTTCAAGCAGAGGAGAGAAGAAGACGAGCGCAGGTGTCTCTTGTGGACAAGAACAGGGAAAATAGAAACTCTATTGTGGCAATGGTGGGTGATGGTATCAATGATGCACCTGCGTTGGCTCAAGCAGATGTGGGGATAGCGATTGGTACAGGGACAGATGTGGCGATCGCAGCCAGCGATATCACTTTAATTTCTGGAGACTTGCAAGGCATTGTCACCACCATTCAACTCAGCCGCGCCACGATTCGTAATATACGTCAAAATCTCTTCTTTGCCTTTATTTACAACGTTGCTGGAATTCCTATTGCTGCTGGCATTTTGTTTCCCATCTTTGGCTGGTTGCTCAACCCAATTATTGCAGGAGGAGCGATGGCTTTTAGTTCCGTGTCTGTCGTGACTAATGCTTTGCGCTTGCGTAATTTCCGTCCCAAAACTATTTAATCCATAGCAATCCTAAATGATTTGTGAACACTCATGCCTCCAGGGGACTTCCAGAGAATAAATTGTCCCAAAGAATTAGTTACTAGACCGAAAAATGATAATAATTATCATTTTTAAGTGGGATGTTTGATTTTTTGGAAGTCCCTTTATCCATTCTACCTTTTAGCTCAAACAGGGAAGTTAACAGTTCAGGACAAAAACAACTTTGACTGCTCAAAACTTTTCAAACACCCTCTTAGCTCGACAAAATCCAAAACTAAGAACTCGGTTTTCCTTATCCGCCAAAAACCCTGGCTTTTTGGCAAATACTTTTTCCATGTCACAGATGATCGATGAAGTTAAAAAAGTAAAACTACCGTCCCACAATGGTTTCATCTCAGGCGATAAGCCGGAGGCTTAACGCGCTCGTCCCCTTGGGACACGCGCAAGGGACGCGTATCGCCAGTCCCCAAAAATGGATTTTGTCGAGCTTAGGCGGCTGGCATATTGGGCGTACGAAGGTTGTTTAATGTTCGCATATTTAGTCGCGTTTCGGCTCGTAATTAAGAACAACAATCCCGCAGTCAAATGATGTAGATTTTAATAATGTCAGATTTTGTTTGCTGTCAAGTTCTTTGAAAATTGTCATTCCGTTACCAATTGCAGTTGGATGTATAAATAAATGAAACTCGTCGATCAATCCTTGTTTGATTAGAGCCGATACAAAGGTCGCACCGCCATAAGCGATGATGTCTTTACCGTCTTGTTTTTTTAAGTTAGTGATTTCGTCAGCAAGGTTGCCTTTTGCTAAAACGGTATTGTCCCATTCTGACAAGTCTCGTGTGTTGGTAAAAACAACTTTGTGTGTGTCTGTAAATTTCTTACCAGCTGTAAATTCTGGATCATCCGGATTTGCAGCCACACTAGCCCAGTAAGGAATGAACCCTTCGGCAAGTTTTCGTCCAAGGATAATGCAGTCAACAGGTTCAGTTATATCTTTGACATATTGTTTTGATTTGTCATCCCAATTCCATACCATAAAGTCCATTTCGCCATTTAGCCCCGCAATATATCCGTCAACGGTCATTTGAACTTGAAGTTTTAATTTTCTCATTGTCGTGTTTTCCTTTGTCAAAAAATTGTCTCAGTTTTACTAAGTTCAGCTTTACCGAAAAGTTTTCCTACGATTCTTTGATTTTTCCCTTGAGAATACAATCCGCCGAAATCAGCTTCTAATCTGCCTTTCGATCACCTCTGTTTTCACAGTTGACCATCCACGAAATGCCGAATTGATCAACCAACATGCCAAACCGGAATGCCCAAAAGGTTTGCTCGAACGGCATCTTCACTTTTCCGTTTTCTGCTAAGGCATGAAAGATGCGTTCCGCTTCGGCAGGCTCTTCAACGCTGATCTGCACGTAGAAGCCTTGGGGTGTTTCAAAATATCCAGGCGGACAGTCAGACCCCATCAAAAGGCAATCATTCAGTTCGAGGCAGATATGCATAATTTTGTCATGCCATTCGGTGGGCACATGCTCAGCTGAGGGTGCATCAGAGTGGGTAAGCATCATAACGATTTTACCGCCGAGACACTGCTCATAAAACTTGAACGCTGCTGAGCAATTGCCGTTGAACATGAGATAAGAATTGATTTTCATGATTTGCTCCTTGGGTTGGCTCAGTTGCTTGGACTATGGGTTTAACGTGAATGCGGCTTGAGAGGTCTGTGGATCAAATGGAATCGAGAGGTGCTCGTGTAGGATCTGCCAATTGCCTTGATTTTTCTGGCAGACAGCGGTGACGCGCATCCACGTCTGCATTGCTGGATGGTCTTCTGTTCCTGTGAAGCGAAATAGCCAATGTGCAACTGCTAAGTTTTCACTGACAGTAATCTTGAGGTCTCGTGTTTCGATCTCAAAGGAATTTGGGAAGTAAGGCAAACATTCTTCCCAGACTTGACGCCAAGCTACTTTCCCTTGGGTTTGGAACGGAGGTTTGACATCGAAGACGATAATCTCAGTGGCATAGCGGGACATGATTTGGTCAACATCTTTAGCGCAGATGGCACGTTGTTGATCGGCGATCAATTGGCGAATCTGAACTTCATTGGATATTATTGTGCTTTCGGTTGTCATTGAAGTTTCTCCATTTGGTTTGAGGTTCAATTTGGTTTGAAGTTGAGCGCAAACCCTAATTCTCTGGTAAGCCTGCAACTTCTATCACAGGGCGGATTTCGACAGTGCCGACCCGTGCTCCTGGAATCTGGGCAGCAATATTGATCGCCTCGTCAAGATCCTGGGCATTGATCAGGAAGAACCCACCCAATTGTTCGCGTGTTTCTGCAAACGGTCCGTCGGTGACGAGCGGTTTGCCGTTGCGTACTCGGACACTGGTTGCAGTTGCTACAGAGTGGAGTGGGGCAGTCGCCAGATACTGTCCATTCGAGTTGAGTTGCTGTGCGAGCACAGCGGATTCTAAATAACAGTGCTCTCTCTCGGTTTCGCTCAGGGCATGTTCTTCCAGGTAAATCAGCAGCACATATTTCATTGGGTTGTCTCCGTGGTTTCCCTTTTTTCGTAAGTCGAATAGCAATTGCTCAAATCGACACCTTGTCAGAAAATTTTTTATCATTAGGTACGTGGTTTACTTCCATTGTTTTCTTTTGTGAGTAAGTCGAACGGCGATTTCCCAAATCGACACTTCGCCAAAAAATTTTTATCGTCAGCTATGGTTCCACATGCACTCATTAGATGTAACCCAAGTTATTGACTCTGTTTATCGCGCCGAGTGGAGTAGGATCATCGCCATCCTGATCCGTCTGGTTGGAGATTTCGATGTGGCTGAAGAGGCGGCACAGGAAGCATTTACAGCCGCCTTTCATCAGTGGCAGTCCACGGGAGTTCCTGATCTGCCCTGTGCGTGGATTATCAAAACAGCCCGATACAAAGCCATTGATCGCCTCCGCCGCCGGACGCGGCTGACGGAAAAACTGGAATGGTACGCGGCATCCGGGTTAATCCCAGCTAGCGAGGAGCCAACCTACGACACCGACGAAATTCCAGATGATCGGCTACGGCTGATCTTCACTTGCTGCCACCCAGCGCTAGCGATGGAGGCTCAGGTCGCTTTGACACTGCGGATGCTAGGCGGACTTGAAACTGATGAGATTGCACGGGCGTTTCTTGTGCCCACGGCGACAATGGCACAGCGGCTCGTGCGTGCCAAGCGTAAGATTCGTGACGCGGGTATTCCTTATAGAGTGCCGGACACAACCAATCTGCCGATGCGGTTGGAGGCGGTGCTGACGGTGATCTATCTCATTTTCAACGAAGGCTATGCGGCAACAACAGGTGAGACAATGGTCAGAGTTGACCTCTGTGCAGAAGCCATCCGGCTCGGTCGCCTTGTAAGGGCATTGATGGCTCCACAGCCGCCAGCAGAAGTGACTGCACTGGTGGCGCTTATGTTACTGCACGACTCACGACGTGATGCCCGTCTGGATGAGGCTGGTGATCTTGTTTTGCTTTCAGATCAGGATCGTAGTCGCTGGAACTGGCAGCAGATCGCTGAAGCGCTGCCGCTCGTTGAGGAGGCGCTGCGCGGTGGAACTAGTCCTTTTGCCTTGCAAGCGGCGATCTCCGCATTACATTGTCAGGCGGCAAGGGCAGAAGAAACTGAATGGACGCAGATTGTTCAGCTCTATAATGTGCTGGAACGTTTACAACCTTCGCCAATCGTGTCGCTCAATCGGGCGGTAGCGATCGCGATGGTAGACGGACCTCAGGCGGCGCTTGATCTTTTCGATGGACTTGCCACTGAACTTAATGGCTACCACCTGTTTCACGCCGCACGTGCCGATCTGCTGCGCCGCCTTGGAGACGATGCGTCAGCCGCACAGAGCTACGTACGAGCACTTGCGCTGGTCACCAACGACAGCGAACGCCGTTTCTTGGAACGTCGGCTAAGCTCAGTTCAGCCAGCGAATTTTAGGTCAGGCGGGAGCAACACTCCGGTAAGTTAGCTCGTATAACCGAGGGATCGCCTATAAGACTACTCGATTCTGGCTGGGTGTAAATTTCAAAATTAAATGGCACCATTTTTTTTGAATTAAGTAGCCGTCATGAACTGGGTACACTAGAACACATGAAAATTGATTTTTTCTTCTGAGTTCTGAGTTCTGTTAGCGCAGCGGGACGCAGTCCGTTCTGAGTTCTATTTTCAAGTCAGGTGGACGCTAAAAAACACAACTAGATTAAGAAATGTAAATTGCTAAAAAGTCTATTTTTAAAGCGTTTATGGCGCTTAACATAAGTTAATATAGTTCTGTTTAATCATGCCTACCTACTTATTTGACACTTTTATTCATTTTTGTGTTGAGACTGGCGCTCCGTTTGCAATTGGCGATCACATATCGAAAGCCAGTTATGGAGCAGTGTTAGCATTTTCCGGAGATGTCTAATAAATAAGTTTATTGAAAAAAGGAAGCGGCAGCCATCGGCAGCCGTTGAGTCACTTTCGCAACGATTATCATTCTTGAGTAGAGTTCTAATCTGTCTGTACGCACAAGCACTATCAAAGCGCTATACCAATTTTACAAATTTTAACATAGATGATTGTCGAAGTGAGGGTTTCCCGACAGAGGCGACGGGCGTTCCCGGAGGGTGGAGCGAAGCAATCGCAAGATATGAGATTGCTTCACTACGCTGTCGCTTCGTATGCGCTTTGCGCACGCTACGCTAACGCTGCGGACAAACACGTTTTTGCAAAATTGGGATGCTCCCCACCCGAACGCTTAACAGACTTGAAAGTCTCTTGGTAACGGTGTTTTCTCATTAGTTAGTGTCCTAATCTACCTGGCGACTGCTATACCTGTGGTATAAATATGTTTCATGATGTAGTGGGAGCTCAGTAGTAAGATATTAGACATGGCTCGTGTAACGTTGTTGCATTTGTTTCTACTGAAAAAATCTCGTTACACGGGCTTTTTTTGATCTTCCAAACATCCTCTAAGTTCATAACCTAAATGAAAAAATTATACATTTTCTTTTGTATCTGCTCTGTTTTGTTTTCAATTTTGACTTTTTCAAGTATTTCCTCTGCCCAGATTACAAACCCCATTCCCGTCAAACTTGAAAAATCAAATCTCCGTGTAGGCTTTAAAGAAGTTGTGCAAATTCCCATCAGTGGAACAGGACGCGAGAGAGTTGCACGATTGAATCTTTTAACCCATGCAGGTGATGGTAGTGGAAGGTTATTTGTTAATGATATGCGTGGCAAGCTTTATGTCATTATGAACGAGAAAGCTTCTGTATACATGAATTTAAAAAATTTAGTTTGCCCAGGCTTTAGCGACGAAACTTCACAACAGGGTTTTACCTATTTTGCGTTTCATCCAGAGTTTGCTAAAAATGGAAATTTTTACACTATACATAGCGAAGAAAAAAATAATCGAATTCCTGATTTTCCAGTCACGAAAACAATTTTTGATAGCAAAGGCAAGGTTATAGAAAGTTCTCATCACGAAGTGATTCGCGAGTGGAAAGCTACCAATCCTACTGCCAATACTTTTTCTGGAACTTTTCGGGAAATCCTTCGTATTGAAAAACCCTACCCAGATCATAATATAGGGCAATTAAGCTTCAATCCGAATGCTAAACCTGGAAATGCAGATTATGGGATGCTCTATATTGCAGTGGCAGATGGTGGGAGCGATGGCTTTCCTGTCAGCCATACAGATCCTCTGAATAATGGACAAGACCTCAGCACTCCCCTTGGCAAGATACTCCGTATTAACCCTTTCGGCAATAATAGTGCTAATGGCAAATATGGCATTCCCAAGGACAATCCTTTTGTTAAAGATGGTAGTCCAAATATTAGTCCAAAAAAATTAGGGGAAATTTGGGCTTATGGACTGCGTAATCCCCATCGTTTTAGCTGGGATATGGGTGGCGAAGGCAAAATGTTGATTGTCGATATTGGTCAAGCTTTTATCGAAGAAGTGAATCTTGGCATCAAAGGTGCTAATTACGGATGGGGAAACCGTGAAGGAACTTGGGTTATTGATGAAAAAAATGAGAATGTCCTGTTTCCATTACCTAAAAATGATGCTGATTATGGTTACACATATCCTGTTGCTCAATATGAGCATGACAAACCACCTAATTGGTCAGGCTACTATGCAGTTGCGATCGCAGGGGGTTATGTTTACAGGGGCAAAGCGATTCCAGAATTGGTAGGTCAATATATTTTTGGGGACTTTGGCAATGATGGGCGCTTTTTTCATGTGCCTGTCAATCAACTCGTTAATGGTAAACAGGCAAAGATAAAAGAACTCAGACTTTTTGACGGCAAACGAGAAACTTCTTTTCTCAAAATCGCTGGCAGTGAACGTTCTGATATCCGGTTTGGCATAGACGAAGTAGGAGAAATCTATGTGACGTCTAAGAGTGATGGTAAAGTAAGAAAACTTGTTCCATCACTATAATCACGTCATTATCAAAACCGCTATCAAAGAAGCAAATAACAAATTTTTATGCAAAAGAAACGAATCAAATGTTTGTTGGCTTAAGGTAGGTGATTGTGAAACAATTTACTTTACGAATAGCTGCCTGTAGTTTATTACTAAGCATTTTGACTGTACAACAGAGTCAGGGAAAAGCGATCGCTAATTTACAAACCATCATGAGCAGCAACACCAAGCTAGAAAAGTTGGCTGATGGTTTAAAGTTTACAGAAGGGCCCGTCTGGCATCCGCTTGGCTTTTTACTCTTCAGTGATATTCCCGCTAATACTATCTATAAGTGGACAACTGACGGTAAAATATCCATCTATCGTCGTCCTGCTGGCAATCCCAACGGCAATACGTTCGATAGGGAAGGACGCTTAATTACTGCTGAACATGACCGCCGGCTTGTACGCACAGAAAAAAACGGTCAAATAACCGTTTTGGCTCAACGCTACCAGGGTAAGCGTCTCAATAGCCCAAACGACGTTGTGGTCAAGTCAGATGGTAGCATTTACTTCACTGACCCGCCCTATGGTATTAGTAAGGAGAAAGAAGAACTTGGCTTTTATGGTATCTATCGCTTGAAACCAGATAAAACCTTGGCTTTGCTCAACAAAGATATGGTGCGTCCTAATGGACTTGCGTTCTCTCCTGATGAGAAAAAACTCTACGTTAGTGATTCTGAAAAAGGACACATCCGTGTTTTCGAGGTTAATTCAGATGGCACATTAACTAACACGAGGGTTTTTGCAGAGTTAACTGGACCCAAAGACAAAGGTGTACCCGATGGCATGAAGGTAGATGTCCAAGGCAATATCTACTGTAGCGGTTCAGAAGGGGTGTGGGTTTTCTCGCCAACAGGTCAGCTTCTGGGTAAAATTCTCGTGCCAGAGGTGGTCACAAATTTAGCTTGGGGTAACAAAGACTACAAAACACTTTACATCACTGCAGGTCAGAGTGTTTATCGTATTCGCCTCTTGGTAGCAGGGATTTCCACACTCCCGGAGGTTTTGAGATGAAGGCTAAAACGTGGAATCTATTTTGCTTCGCTTTATTACTAACGGTTTTTATTGTGGGTTGGGGACAAGTCACTGCGAAGATCCCGAACCAAAAAACTCCATCACAATATGCAAAAATTACGGTAGTAAAGACTAATTACCAAGGCTGGCGAGACTCCTGGGTTTTGAGTAATGGTCAAGTAGAAGCAGTGATAGTGCCAGCAATAGGGCGGGTCATGCAGTTTCGATTACTAGATCGAGAAGGTACATTCTGGGAAAATCCCAAAATGTTTGGCAAAGCCCCCAATCCCAAGCCAGAAAAATGGGTTAATTTTGGGGGTGATAAAACTTGGCCTGCTCCTCAGTCTGACTGGACAAAAATCATGGGGCGAGATTGGCCTCCACCGACAGGTTTTGATTCCATACCAGTTCAGGCAAAGGTTGACCGCAGCGAAGTGACGCTAATTTCTCCCATAGATCCACTTTACGGCATTCGGACTTACCGCAGGATTCGACTCGATCCACAAAAACCTGTGATGACTATTTCCACAACTTATGAAAAGGTCAAAGCCAAGCCACAAAATATTGCGGTATGGGTGATTACACAGTTGCGTGATCCGGTGGGTGTATACGCTGCCCTACCCCAAGCTTCGATTTTTCCTCAAGGGTATAACAGACAATCCGAGGAGTTACCAGCCAACTTAAAGGTGGAAAACGGGATGCTCTCGTTGACACGCGATCCAAAAAAATCCCACAAGATAGGCTGTGATGCGAGTACGTTGTTATGGGTTGGAGAAAAAGTTGTAGTCCGTATTGACTCATCGAGAGAACCTGGGGTTAGTTATCCTGATCAAGAAAGCAGTGCTGAAATTTATACCAATTCAGCTCCAGATGCTTTCGTGGAGCTTGAATTTCTTAGTCCACTAAAAACCCTGCAAATTGGGCAAAGAATCGACCTTACCACTACATATACTTTACTTCGGCGCACAACCCCAAATGCTGAAGAAGAAGCTAGGAAAATTATTGGACGATCTGAAGTAACCCAACAAAGAAAAGATAGCGAAAGCTACTAGACAACCCTTCCCTCCTACCAACGGGTTTGGACTACATGCCACTAACACAGTACAAAAGAACTCAAGCTGCTACATAAAACCTAGACAAGTCTAGACATTTACTTCTTTCTTCATCGGGAGCATGGGAGCGGTTAGCCCTCAGAAAGCATTCACGCCGTAAGCCAGACGCGATAGGTTGATTGCGGCATTTAGGTCACGGTCAATAGCAAAACTACAATGACCACATTTAAACACTCGCTCTTTCAACGTGAGTGTTTCTTTCTTACAACCGCAATTACTACAAGTTTTGGAAGATGGATACCACCTGTCTGCCAAAACAAGCTTGCTTCCAAACTTCTTGCACTTATATTCAAGTTGTCGCTTGAATTCATGGAATCCGCAATCAGCAATGGATTGAGCAAGCTTATGGTTCGACATCATACCCGCAACATTCAAGTCTTCCACCACTATTACAGCGTGGTTTTTGCATAAGTAGTTGGTGACTTTATGAAGTGAATCTTTGCGAATGTTCGAGACGCGGTTATGATGCCTTGCTAACTTAATTTTTGACTTATGACGATTGCTGCTACCTTTAGTTTTTCGTGCCAAAGCTTTAGACAATCGTTTTAGCTTTTGAATATTCTTCCTATAGGCTCTTGGATTAGGGAACGTAACACCAGTACTAAGTGTAGCTAGTTCCTTGACTCCTAAATCCACGCCCACAACATCTACAGACTTAGGCGTTGGATCGCATTCCACTTCGTATGCGAATGCAATGTACCAGTCATCAGCTATCCGAGATATTGATAACTTGGTGGTCGTTGTATGAGGTAACCCTTCATAAGTCTTGACCGAGCCAATAGTCGGAAGCTTAACACGCACACCACCTATTGGAATGGGCTTACCACCAGCGTCAATTGTAAAAGAATCGTTCAGACCTTTCTTTTTAAACTTTGGGTAACCACCTTGTCCTTTAAAAAATCGGTCGTAAGCAGCACCCAGTTGGTCGAAAGCGTATTGAGTAACTTTCTGACAAATTCCTTTCTCTTTAATCCATTCCAATTGAGTCTTAACTTCATTGTTAAAGAATTTCTTGAGAAGAAACTTGTTCGGCTTGTATCCATCCTTATACAAGTTCTGCCAAGTCGCCAATCCCCAATTATAGGTAAACCGCGCAATGCCTGCGTGCTTGCTCATCACTGTTTTTTGTTCGCTTGTCAGATTCAACTTTGTCTTGATGGATAAAAGCATTGCTCGACCTCAACACTTGTATTGTATGTTAATATAGTAACATACACAGGTTGAAGTGATGCCTTTCCAGAAAAAAAATAAACTTGGAGCAACTTCTCTGAATGAAGAACCTTTTGACAAGTCACCCGTGTGCTTCAATGTGCGTAAAGGTGTAAAAGAAAAGCTAAAAGCCGTCCCTGACTGGAAGGAACGGTTAAGGAAATTGGTGGATGAATTGATTGAAGAAGCTGGGGATAATTGTTAATAAATGACAAGGCTTGTCTAGGTTATTGACTACTTAAAACAAACTCACGCTTGAGCTTTTTAGGTAAGCACTCATCAAGCAGCACTCGCATAGACTTGAGTTACCAATAACTTAAAGGCTTGCTTAAGGAAGGCGTTAGCTTGCTCCCTGCTAACGGTGGGAAAATCTTCCAGAAAATCATCAATGTTGTGACCACCTTCGAGATAATCAATCAAGGTTTTGGCAGGGACGCGAGTGCCAACGAAGACAGGAATACCCGATAAAATATCAGGGTCACTATGAATAATTGCTTGTTCTGTGCTTGTCGCCATAGCTTCCGTTGCCTTCTGTACTTTGACATTTTAATCAGATAACAGGCGACAAGCTAGGTCGAGCCTGCTTTTTGCCTGCACTCTCGATATAATCTTGTCTGTTATTATAATATCAAACCCTGGTATTACCACAAGTTCCAATGTCAGACAACAGACAGGATATGCTGTTTTTAAGTTCCTAATTATACTATAGAGTAAGGCTGCCACTTAAGCTAACTAAGAGCCAAGCCGGAAAATCTTTATATTTATTGTCTAAAATTTCACTATGGCTATTAGTAACCGCGGCGGTGGTAAAACTCACGCAAGGACGTGGATGGTACTAACTCCCTGCCCGTTTCCCTTGATGGTCAAAATCCCAACCTGGGGCGCAACTCTGCCTGTCGCCGTGTTACCCGTACCATTTACCTTGGCTCTGCTCCCACTTTAAGAGCCGCTAACCGAGGATTAGAAGACCGCCGCATCAAACTAGGCTCTTTATACCGCGAATCAAACGCTTGTTTTGCAAAAAATGACTACATCCCATTAACAACAGCACAAAAGAACCCAAGCTTTCATTTATTATTTGTGTAAATAATAATATCGTGTTCATTTGTCTGATTACGCTAGACATTGACTCACTTTTTTCGTTAAAGTACGGTAAGGACATAGAATTATTGGACTTACCAAGCGAAAGGGGTTTGCATCTACCAATCTGACTTCCGCTTAGAGATAAAACACCTTTAACCCTTTCATACAACAGCAATATGCACTACTCATTACTACCCCTATTGAGCTTCTTTATTGGTATTATCGTGGGCTTAACAGGTATTGGCGGAGCATCTTTGATCACGCCAATGCTGATTTTTTTATTCCAGGTTCCTCCTTCAATTGCTGTGAGTTCTGATGTTGTGGCTGCCACGCTGATGAAGTTTGTCGGCGGCTATAAGCACTGGCAGCAACGAACCGTCGATGTGCAAGTGGTGAAGTGGCTGGCATTTGGCAGTGTTCCCGGATCGCTTTTTGGGGTAGGAATTTTGCATTTGGTTAAACAAACAGGAGAGCAGAACTTAGACGACATTCTGCTGCACTTGGTTGGAATGATGATATTATTTGTGACCTTGGCAGCACTGGCACAACTGCTGCTATTGTCGTTTTTCCCTGATTTTAAATTACCAGAACTACCAAAGTTTGACTTGAAAACAAACCACGGTCGTGTTTGTGCAATGAGCGTAGGAGCAGTTTTAGGCTGTTTGGTTGGTTTAACAAGTGTCTCCTCCGGTTCGATGTTTGCATTGGTGCTGATTGGCTTTTTCCAGCTAGAGACTCGTAAGTTAGTGGGTACAGATATCTCACAAGCCGCAATTTTATTATTTTTCACTTCCTTGGGACACCTCACCCTTGGGACAGTTGACTGGAGTTTGGTCTTACCAATATGGTTAGGCTCTGTACCTGGGGTACTGCTTGGTGCTAAACTTTGCCAACTTGCGCCTCAACGTCCACTGCGGTTTATCATTTACACAATCTTGCTCATGGCGAGTTACAAGTTAGTTGCCCCAGTGTGAGTGTAATATCAAGCTGAATGTTCCTCTTTCATACATGATAAAAAGACCAAGGCAAATCAACACAAAAGGAACAACGGCTCTACCGTAGCGGCTTAAAATATTAGCGATCGCTCTTTGACGAGCCAATAGGTAAGCAACTGCACACCAAACGCCTACCAAGACAAAAAATACACATAAAGTGACTCCCAAAGTAGCAAAGCTCTTACCACCAAATAAGGGTATGTAAATACTGATATTATCACCGCCATTAGCAAGTGTTACTCCTGCGACTTGATAAGTTTGGGGATGTAAAATACTTAACACAAAAGACAGTATGGGGTTACTATGTGAGGAGGGGTGAAAATCAGTGGTTACTGTTTGAACTTGCGTAGTTTCTTGTTCTTTTTTCACCAATAGCTTTAAACCAATTGCGATCGGTAGTAATCCCAGGAATCCAATCCATTCTCGCGGGATGAACAAGCCACCAAAGAATCCTGGTAGGCTCGCAATGATGATAGCTGTAAAACCAAGGTACTGACCAAACACAATATGTCGTCGCCGAAAATTGGCATTTACTTGTGAGAAAAATAGCACCAGGATAAGGATATCATCAATATTGGTAGCAACGAAGGCAATAACAGCTTCCGTGAAAGCCGTCCAAAGTTGAGTTATGGTCATTGATAAGAAAATATGATGTTATCAAGCCTATAAATTATATATAAAAAATAAAATCATGATATATATATGAGTGGGTTAGTCTCTGGAATTAGCACGGGAATAGTTGCCTTCACCGCCACGAATCTTGATGATATTATTATCCTTTTGCTCTTTTTTTCTCAGGTTAATTCTACCTTTACTCGTAGGCATATTATTGTTGGTCAGTACCTTGGTTTTACAGCACTTGTCATTGCCAGTATCCCCGGTTTCTTTGGTGGATTCATCTTATCGCCAAACTGGATTGGATTATTAGGTTTAATACCTCTTGCTATAGGCATTAGTAGTTTGGTGAACCCAGAAGAAGATTCAGAAGAAGAAGCAACCGCAAATGAACAATCAGAAGATTCGACTTTTGCTAGTTTTCTTTCCCCTCAGACTTACAGTGTAGCTGCTGTCACCATTGCTAATGGTAGCGATAACATTAGTGTCTACATACCATTATTTGCTAGTAGTGATTTCGGAAGTTTTTTGGTAATTATAGTCGTATTCTTTTTGCTAATAGGAGTTTGGTGCTATTCCGCATACAAACTAACAAATCAACAAGGAATAGCTGAAACTGTCACTCAATACGGTAATTATCTTGTGCCTTTTGTTTTGATGGGATTGGGTGGTTTTATTGTTTTAAAAAGTGGCGCTTTGAATCCAGTCAAACTCTTATTTAGCTGTTTATGTCTGATAGTTCTTGTAAAAGACGACCAGAAAATAAGCTAATGCGCGTCTGGCGTTGCATATTTATATAAAGTCCGCTGAATTACCGATAATAAATTGACCCCACCCGCCTATCGGCACCCTCTCCGAGATAGCGGGGAGGGTTAGAAGCGGTAACGCGAGAATTAATGAAAATGATGCTGGAACGATTTTGCGTGGATTGGATCTCTATTTTCAAGGCAGGTTTAATAGCTACCTGATTTGCGGTGCTCGATCGCACTCACGCCTATCGGTTCTAAAACTTTCCCCTCGTCTACAGTTGCGTAGATTAACCAGCGATCGCCAGATTCCATCCGCTGTTGGACAGTACATTCCAGATAGGTGAGGGCATCACTGAGAATTAAGCAACCGTTGTTAGCACTTTGAGTCGCCAACTCAGCAAAGGGATTGTCTCCTGGGGTACTGCGATAAGAAAAGTGTCGCCGCAGGTTGCGTCCTTCCTTAAGGATGTTGAGGACAAATTGATCACCAGGATGAATAATCGCATCGGCATTTTGATCTTGAGCGATCGCAATCATCAAACCAGGAGGATTAAAAGTCGCTTGAGAAACCCAAGAGGTGAGAATACCACTATGACTGTCACCGCGTCGAGAAGTGAGGACGCAAAGAGAACCGATGATGCGCCCAACGGCTTGTTGTGTTCGGTCAATTTGGGCTTCTGTCAAAGCTTGGCGAGGTGTACGCAGCTTCTTTTTCTTTTTCAAGACTTGGGCAAATTCTGCCCCCGCATCCTGACACTGCTGCAAAGTGGACTCAGTGGGACTGAAGCGAACGCGGATAGTTTCAAAGCCTAAACGGAAATTGGCATCCAACAATTTGTTTTCAATCAAATCGGTGGCTTCACCACTCCAGCCGTAAGAACCAAAGACTCCTGCTAGTTTAGTTTTCGTCGCCGCTGACAGAATAATTCCCAAAGCAGTTTGAACTTGGGTGGGTGCGTGACCTCCTAATGTAGGAGAACCGATAATGAAGCCATTGCAAGCTTCCACTGCACGGGTAATTTCGCTGGGTTCTGCTAGTTCGCAGTTAATAGATTCGACTGCAATCCCATTTTGAATTAACCCTTGGGCGATCGCCTGTGCTAAAGTCGCTGTATTACCATAAGCTGAGGCATAAAGCAAGGCAACTCGCAATTCCTGGGTTTTCTGTTGTTGGCACCATTGACGGTAATCGTAGGTAAAGCGACTGAGGCTGTAACGGACAATCGGACCATGAGCAGGTGCATAAAATTTGGCTTTTAAGGGTGCTAATTTCTCTAAGGCTGCTTCGACTTGTTTTGCCTGGGTGGCGTGCAGACAGTCAAAATAGTAGTGGCGGTCCGCATCCAGTTGCTTCCAATCCTCATCAAAAACAACATCGCTACAAACATGAACCCCAAAAAATTTGTCAGTGTAGAGAATACGGGTTCCACAGTCGTAAGTACACATTCCATCCGCCCAACGGGGAGTCGGTACAGTCACGAATTGCAGTTGATGTTCTTGTCCCAAATCTAAAGTGTCTTCGGAACGGACCAGGTGAATTTTCGACTCCCACTCAGGGAAAATCGTTTTTAGAACATTTGCACCTGGTTTAGAACAGACAATCTTAACTTGGGGTGCTTGTTCGAGGAGGACTTTGAGGGTAGCCATCCGGTTAGGATTGACGTGATTGAGGATTATGTAATCTAATTGCCTCAATAGAGCGTGTTTGTTGAGTTCTTCTAAGAAAATCTGGGTAAAAGACTCGCCCGGAGGGTCAATTAAAGCAGTACGATCAGCTTGGATAAGATAGGAATTCGCTGTTGTTCCTTTTTGGCGGGCGTATTCAACTTCAAACTTGAGGCGTTCCCAAGTGCGCGATCGCAAAACCAAACTATGAGTCGTAATTTCAGCAACTTGAACGTCACGAGGGCGGCTGGTTGTGGGGGCTAGAGTTTGCACAGACATAGTAATGGGTTGGTTGTTGATGGTTGGATCACAGGATAAATTTTCAGAACTCAACATGAGTCTGGGATTCAGGTATTTCTTCTTGGGCGAGGCGGTTTTTGTATCGCTTTGAGACTTGGTGTTCTGGATCGATACCTTCAAAGGTTGGAGGTAGCCAAACTCTCACAACCAGTAACACCCCTAACACCACTAAGAAAGCACAGGCGGCTAAAACTTGCATAAATGACGTTTCTAATACGCCTCGCACAATCATTTCTCGCAACACAGAAACAATTGACACTTCTACGGCGACTCCAATAGAAACTCGTTGCTCTTGCAGGTAAATGATCAACAAACGAAATAACTCTACTAAAATCAGCAACGACAGGATATCTGCTGTGACGCTGTGGAACTGAATCGGGGGGATGAGAGAGAGGAACATGGCGCGGATTTGTAGCACCATAAAGCTAAATAGCCCGATGCACAAGGAAATCACAATCAAGTCCTGAACCAATTCCAGTGCTTGCACAATTCGACCGAGATTTAACCAGCTTTCCCGCTTCACAGGTTTGACTGGTATGTTTTTGAGTAATTGCATTGTTTAAAAACTCCGATGAGAGGGAAAGAGGGAGAAAGGGAGTGAGGGAGGTGGTTTGCAGTTATACGCGCGTTGCGTTCAAAGAAATAATTTCATAAACGAACCACAAAGACGAGCCAGCGCTGCAGGAGGGGAGTCACTCCGTTGGGGAGCCAGTACTGCAGGAGGGTTTCCCTCCGTAGGTATCTGGCGTTCGGCTCTGCCGACTTGTTCGCCTTTGGCGTCTCCCCTTGGGAGAAGGATGTGGCGTTCTCCCGACCTAGGCGTCTGGCGTCGCGAAGAGCGCTAAGGAAGAAAAAAGAAGATTACCTGTATGAGTGCAACTTGTTATTAATAGTGGTTGCCAACCTTGCGATGGTGGACGGCGCTGAAGGCATCTAGTTTGGCGACTCTGCCAGTTTGAACGCTGCTGTAAATAATCCAGTGATCGCTGCACTCGATTCGCGTCGTGACTTCACATTCCATATATGCCAGTGCATCTGCCAAAATGGGACAGTTATTGCTGGCGGGGTAGGTTTTGATGTTTGCAAATCGATCTGCACCAGGAGGGAAACGCTTGAGGAAGTGTTTCATTAAGCTTTGGTAGTTGTCTTCCTCTAAGACGTTGAGAACAAAGCGATCGCCTACGTGGAGTAATGATTCAATTGCCCGATCCTTGGCAACTGCAATCGCGACTCCTAAAGGATTCATGCTCGCTTGCATCACCCAAGAAGCTAACATGGCACTGGTGACATCTGTTTTCTGGGCGGTAATAATATAGAGTCCACTGCTCAACCGTCCCAATGCCCGTTCTAAATCATTATCTATGGCTTTGATTTGTTTGATCGTGCGATCGCGAGTCAACCACTGTCCGATATCTGTCCCCGCTTCATCACACATTTGTTCGGTGATATGCGTCGGTGGTTCTTTCACCAAAATGGGTGGAAAAGCTTCCGTCAGACCGATTTCTTGAAACTTGTTACGTAGGGGATAAATTGGTTCATCTTCCCTACCGCCAGTTTCAAACAGTCCGACTGCTTGCTTACGGTGTGCAGCTGCGAGAATGGTACTTAAAGCTGCATGGGCATTTTGATTCGATTGGGATGGCATACCAATCACCAAACCCGTAGCTTGGTTGACGAATTCCCGGACTTCATGAGGTTCAGCAGTATTTAAATCTACCAGTTCTACCGCTACCCCATTTCTCTGCACGCCATGAGCGATCGCTCTTGCCAATTGGTCACTCCAGCCGTAATCTTCACAGTAGAACAGGGCAACAAGGGTATCTGTCTTTGCCTGTTCCTGACTCCATTTCTGATAGCAACTCACCCAGTCTGACAAATAATGTTGTAATAAAGGTCCATGCCCTGTGGCGATTGTGTTGATATCTAATTTTTCCATCCGCTTGATGGCAGACAGCACGGAACGGGCATTTGGAGCCATCAGGCACTCATAGTAATATTTAAAATCTGCTTCGATTAATTCTGGATCTTCATCAAAGGTGTGATCGTCGCAGTAATGCATCCCAAAAGCATCGCAAGTGAAGAGGATGCGGGTTTTAGCATCGTAGGTAAAAATAGTATCAGGCCAATGCAGATTGGGGGCACTCACGAATTCTAACTCATGTCCGTTGCCTAAATCCAAGTGATCGCCATTTTTAACTTTCAGCGATTGAAATGGCTGATGTATCATATTTTCCAGGAACTGGATGGCAACTTTTGCTCCTACTACTGTCACCTGAGGAGCTAACTGCAACACCTCTTTAACAAGTCCACTGTGATCCGGTTCAGTATGACTAATAATTAAATAATCCAGCGTTGAGAAGTCAATCAATCCCTTCAAGACATCTAAATACAACTGCTGAAACTTGCGGTGAGACGTGTCAATGAGAGCCGTCTTCTCACTTTGAATCAAAAACGAATTATAGGTTGTACCATTGTCCAATCCAAACTCGATGTCGAAGCGATCGCGATCCCAATCCAGAGAACGGATAGCGATCGTTTCATCCCCAAGATCGACTATTTGCATAGTCAAGCGATCGTGGGATTGAGTATTTTCAGAACGAGCAGTGAGTGCAACCATACGCTTGTGCCTCCAACAATCTTCTGGCGTGAGTGTTCTTAACTCTCATTCTGCTTGGAAAGCACTCCAATTGTAAAATGTCAATTTTTAAAGCTAATCATTAGTTATTTAAATCATCACATATATTCTATTTTTCTATTCTTATCATTATCACTGACACTGATTTTAGGCTTTTCTGCTGCTCCAAAAAGCGGTATAAGGCTTCCCGGAGGGCGTGCCAAATTTTATGCTCCTCCAACGTCGTTGGGTGGGCACTCTGCTACTCACGCCACGCCAATAATATGGGAAGCTAAGCAGTGCCCACCCAACAAATCAAGATTTTGGGCGAATCCAACGCAAGGCTAGATGTAGTACATAGATTCCATCTGTCGTTGTTTCGCTCGTTGCTCACAAATGTCATGGATGGTATACTTCTGTAGAATAGAGTAAGCTGCCTCACACCCTTCTTGCCAAACCTCTTGAATAACTTCAGTTTCTGCTGAACTGGGGGTTAAATTTTTCTTGGGCACATCTGCGTCTGATTGTTCCATACAACGGAAAGCATCTAGAAGTGTAATCTTTCGCGGTTCTCGCGCTAGAACATAGCCACCTTTGACGCCGCGTATGCTCTTAATTAAACCTCCACGCCTTAATGTCGCCAGAAGTTCTTCCAAATAGCGGTTTGGTATGTTTTGTCGTGCTGCTATTTCCCGGATTTGTAATGATTCACCGCTAGAATAACAGGCTGCTAGCGCTATCAGGGAAAGAACTGCGTACTCAGTTTTATTAGAGAGTTCCATAGACGAGAATAATATAGACCCATTTAGTTATTACCTGTGAGCAAGCTGAGTGTCAGCCTAACCATTAAAATTAGGATTACACAGGCAATATCTCGTTAATCTTGTGCTGGTCAGGTTTACGACAAGTATAAAGAAGACCACTAATAAAATCAAATATTTTTATTTCTCACTTTAATCAAAAAAAGTGATTAATTAAGTATAAGTACTTATTTTATTCCAGCGGATATTTTGTCCAAAGCATCTCAAAAATAGATTTAGTTGAGTTCCGACTCCAAAACTTTTGAGTTTTGACCCTTCGCTTCACTCAAGGGCATGCTTTTTGACTCTGAACTTTGCACAGCGCTCAAAATCTCTTCAAAGGCGATCGCAACTCGGGTTTGAAAACGTTGTTTGTGTTTGAGCTTCCAAACAGGTTGAACAATGTCTAGCTCAGTGCCAGAGTTTCTATCAACCACAGGAACGGCGTGAAGTGTAGATAGCTGTATTTCCTTGGTAACCATCAATTCCGGAATAGCAGCAGCACCAACACCGCTTTCAACCACTGCTTTCACCATTTCGCTACTGCTCAAGACAAGAACAATATCCAACTGAGTCGGGTCAATTCCCCAACTTTGTAAAGCTTGCTCAAACATTTGCTGCACTCCCGAACCTGGCTCTCGCATCACCCAACTGGTTGCTAGCAGTTCTGCTGGGCAAATTTCTGTCCGCTTAAACCAGGGGTGAGATGTGCCAACCACAATTTGCAGGCGATCGCTCCCCACAACTTCCTGCTCCAAATAATTCTTCAGTGAGGGTTTAACGTCTCCTGTCACTAAACCAAAATCAAAAAGTCCTGTCGCAGTCCCCTCGCAAATTTCTTCTGCATTACCCAGCGTACAATCGATATGAATACCGGGATATTGGCGCTTGAACTGGCTAATTTTCCCTGGTAACCAGTAGTTACCAATCGTCAGACTTGATCCCAGCTTTAACTCACCCCGTTGGAGATTATTTAGTTCTTTCAAGCCTCGCTCAGTTAAAGAAACTTGCTCAAGAACTTTCTGTGCTTCCATTTGCAGCAATTTACCAGCATCAGTAATTTCGATATGGCGACCAATCCTATGGAATAGTCTCACCCCATATTCTGCTTCCAAACTTTGAATTGCTGCACTCACAGCTGGTTGAGTGATATAAAGCGTTTCTGCAGCACGGGTAAAGTGCATCAGTTCCGCAACTGCCAAAAAAATTCGCAACTGCTCAAGCGTCATTTTGAACCTTAAGGCTTTTTGGGTGTTGAATCTGACCACTGTGGTTGACAACTTTATAGTATTGTACGGTAATTAGAGGCAACTACCGTATTTAAAAATAAAATTTTTCTGGCATGTTTGGCTTTCACTTCTGTGCATAAATATTACTCAAGAAAACGAGCGGTTTTCGTATAAGAAGTCACATTACAGCTTGATTTTGTTTAAATACTGAGTTGTGAAAAAGCTGATAAAGACTTGCATAATAAACATTACCATAAGTATTATCCTAAGAAAAGAACAGCCAAGATAATCATCATTTGTTAACTAGACATCTACGAAATAAATGTATTATAAAAACTTGGTAGATCTTATTTGCTCGCTTTGATGAGATCAACAATAACCTTTACCAGTTCCTCTGGGTCAATTGGTTTGGTAATATGTCTTTGAAATCCTGCTGCGATCGCTTGCTGTTGATTGATTTCTCCGGCATAAGCAGTCAGGGCTAGAGCTAAAACATCTCTGCCTTGTTTGGATGTGATTGCCCGGATTTGTCGCATTAGCATATAGCCGTCCATCTGAGGCATTCCAATGTCTGAGATCAACACATCAAAGTTTGTTTGCTTAAAAGTTTCCGAAGCTTCTATTGCGGAAGTTGCTGACGTAACGATAGCACCACTTTGCTCTAGTATAAAAGTAATCAAATCTCGTGTGTCTGTATCGTCATCGACTAGCAAAACTCGCAGATTTGCAAGGCGGAGCGATGAGGAATTCCGGATGAGAGATGAAGAAGTTGATTCATCCAAAGGCCCGAAGCCTTGATCGTTTAAAAGCGGCAGTCTGACGGTGAATGTAGCCCCCTGTCCAACTCCTGGGCTATCTGCGTGAACGGTTCCCCCGTGCAGTTCCACCAAGTGATGAACGATCGCCAACCCTAACCCTAATCCGCCAAATGTTCGAGTTGTCGTGCTATCAGCTTGACGGAAGTATTCAAAGACATGGGGAAGAAAGTCTGGAGTAATACCTTTGCCTGTATCCCTAACTTGAATTTGAGCTTGCGATCCCATGCTGTTGAGTTGAATTTCCACGTTTCCACCAGAAGGTGTAAACTTAACAGCGTTAGAAAGTAAGTTCCAGATGATTTGCTGTAAGCGAGCAGAATCCCCAAGGATTTGCCCTACGTCTTTTTCAAACACCGTCTCAACTCGAATCGATTTGGCTTGGGCTGCTAACTGCACGGTTTCCATTGCAGCTGTGATGGTTGATGCTAGGTTAATAGGAGCCATGTTGAGAGTGAGTTTGCCACGCAATATGCGAGAGACATCTAACAAATCCTCAATCAGTTGTACCTGTAGCTTAGCGTTGCGTTCGATTGTTTCCAAAGCATAAGCTGTTTTTGCGGCATTTAATTTACCATTGCGAAGCATACTCGACCAGCCCAAAATTGGGTTGAGGGGCGATCGCAACTCGTGAGACAGTACCGCCAAAAATTCATCTTTAATTCGATTTGCAGTTTCGGCGGCTTCGCGGGCGGCTTGTTCTCGTTGCAGGATTTGTTCTCGTTCGGCTTCGATGCGCTTGCGTGCGGTGATATCTTTGAAGAGGACGGCGACTTTGCGACTTGGTGGTTCTCCAATACGGCAGGCATAAACTTCGTACCAACGGTTCAGTGCTTCGGCACGATTCTCAAAACGAGCAGGTTCACCCGTCAAGGCAATTTTGCCATAAATTTCAAACCAATGCTTTTCATGCGTCGGAGCGAGTTGAAGCATCCTTTTGCCTTCTGCTTCTACGAGTCCCGTTTGTCTCTCGAATGCCGGATTGGTTTGCAAAAAGCGGTAATCGATCGGCGTATTGTTTTCATCAAACAGCATTTCGATGATGCAGAAGCCATCATCAATGGACTCAAACAACGTTCGATAGCGTTCTTCCGAACGGCGCAAGGCTTCTTCGGCTTGTTTTAGATAGGTAATATCGATGAGTGCGCCAGGAAAAGAAACGGGGTTGCCAGCACAATCATACTCGACTCGCCCGCATGCCGACAGCCATCGCTCCCCGCCACTGGCAGTCTGAACGCGGTATTGGACGGCATAGCCCTTACTCGATGAGATCGCTTGATTAACAGCAGCCCAAACGCTATTGCGGTCTTCTTCGTGGATAGCGTTGATAAACAGCTCGACGGGCAACCCAACTGTCGTCGCGATCGCCGGATCTACGGCAAACAAGTGAGCAAACGCAGCATTAACAATGACGCGATTACTGGGAATGTTCCAGCGCCAGGTGTAAACTGATCCAGCCGCCAAAGCGGACTCTAATTGCACGTGCGCTACTCGCAAAGCAATTTCAGCTTGCTGGCGATCGGCTTCAAGGCGCTTTGCTGTGGAAATGTCCCGTGAAATAGCGAGCAGTTGTACAACTTGTCCTGATGCATCTCGGATCGGCGTAATAATAGTATCCCACCATTTCGGCTTACCCTTTGCGGTGGGTAGGTAGCCTTGGAATTGACCCGTGTTGCCCATTCTGGCGGCTGCGATCGCGGCTAATGCTTTATCATAATCTTCGCCCTGCCAGAAACTAACCCAGTCGCTGTTGAGAATCGATGCAGAATCGTCAACTTCCAAAAGATGTTGCCCCCCTGGATTCCGGTAAAGGAGGTACCCGTCTAGCGTTAAAACTTTGATGCAGTCATTGCTGCTGTCTAGAATGCGTTGCTTTAGCTCTTCGCTCTCTCGCAGGGCTTCTTCGATTTGTTTGCGATCGGTGATATCAATCAGCAAGCCGTCCCAAACATCTCCGTCTGCGGTTGGTAACCCACTCGACCTGCCTTGAATCCACTTGAGTTTGCCACTAGGCGTAATAATTCTGCCTTGCCAATCCCAAGGGAGAAAGTTCTCAACGGCTGTAGCAACCGACGCTTGAAATGAGGAGCGATCATCGGGATGAATCTGGTTCCAAATTAAACCAGCGTCCTGCAATGCCGCTGATGGCTCTACTTCAAACAAGTCACGGCTACCACAATTGACAAAGGTAAAGCTATCTGAACCATCGACTCCGTGAATATAGCGATAAACCATTCCTGGCATGTTTTTGATTATGCTCTGCATTTGGGCTTGGCTTTCGTGCAGAGCCTGTTGAGCATCTCCTGCCGCTTGACGGGCGCGACTGCTACCTAAAGCAGCGGCGGTAAAATTTGCCAAGCTCGTCATCAGCCGCACATCTTCGCTATCGAAGTGCCGTTGCTGATCATGAGACACGATCCAAATCGTGCCTAGCGGTTGCTCATCAATGACTAAAGGAATGACTAAACTTTCAATAATTGCGGATTTCGCCTGTTGTAAATAAGTAAAATACCGTTCGGGGTACAAAAAAAGCTGGGGCGATCGCCGTTCTAGGCACACCCCACAAGGGCTAAAATCGCCTGGGCTTGTCCCCTGCTCATATTCCTCAAACTCTCCAGCCAGTGCTACCCAATGGAAAATTGACTCTCCTGTGGAGGTGACCTCTAGTAAGCTGACCCCAGCAGTTCCCGCTTGACAAAGATCCCTGGCAACAGCAACAAGGGTTTTGAGCATAATTTGCGGCGATTCTGCTAGTTGCCGAGCCAGAGTATGCAGGGCTTGGTTTTCGGCTTGCAAGTCAATTGTTTTGGGCAAGCGACGAGATAGTTCTTCCGTAATCAGAATGTTTTCTAAACCAATCTGCTTTTGCTGATCACAGGTCATCGCCAAGCTCCATTTCTGGGAAATACTGATTCAATAATGCTTTTCCCAACACACCCATTCGCAGCAGCTGGTTTTTAATCAACTTAAGTGCCATTGGGGACGGCGTACTATGTCCGTTCTCCCAACGATTCACGGTTTTGAATGAAACACCTAATTGTGCAGCAAACCGTTCTTGAGAAAGATTGAGGTGTTGGCGCAGTTCACGGACTAAATCTGAAGTGGAGCTTGGCTTGGTAGTTGCCATCGCTTTTTTCTATGCTTTTTTATTTAAGATAGGACAAAAGGGATAATACTTGTCCTATCTTTAAAAAAATTATTAAATTTACCAACTTATATTATTTTGGATTTTAGATTTTAGATTGGGAAAGAGTTACTGGTAATCCCTTAATGCGTTGCATCTGTCGCAATCATTTTTCCAATGGGTAAGCTGTAGTGCCTTTAATTTGCACAATCTGGGTGGGCAAGATGCCGACTCCACAAGAGTTTCATTTAAAGACGGTGTGCAAATTGTAAGACTTTCAGCTTATTATCTTCCCTTGATGCGGTGCTAATGGGTGACAATCAGTAGATCGAAAAGTTTTGCCAGCGTCAAAAAAAGAAAAAAATTAATAAATTCAATCTATGACTTTGACAAAAAAGAATATTTGCTTTTACTAATAGGGAGCAATAAAGTGAGACTGTGCCACAGCAGAGGAACCTTGTTAAGGCGAAAGTTTACCAGTTTCACAAAAGACATCTACACTGTTGGAAATTTGCTCACATGACCATTACTGACCAAACTCGACTGAAAAAAAGTGCTCACGGCTTAAAGCCGAACTGTCTATCATTTGGAGAAGTACTAGCACAATCCTTTGCTGTCATCGCTCCCACTACGATCCCAGCATCCAACATCGGCTTAATTGTTGCCTTATCGGGAAATGGCACTTGGCTGTCGTTTGTAATTGGCTTAATTGGATTGGTGCTTGTGAGCGTCAATATAAATCAGTTTGCCAGTCGCTCAGCTTCACCGGGTTCACTGTATTCCTATATTAGCAAAGGACTTGGTCCAACAGCAGGTGTAATTTGCGGCTGGAGTTTGGTACTGGCGTATTTGTTTACAGGGATGTCAGTGTTGTGTGGTTTTGCCAACTTTAGTAGTGTCTTAATTGGTCATTTAGGCATTCATCCGTCGAGTATTACCTTGTTAGCTTTCGGTGCGGGTATTGCCTGGTATGCAGCATACAAAGATATTCAACTTTCTGCGATCGCTATGCTGTGGATGGAGGGTATTTCCCTTGTCCTGATTGCAGGATTGTGTCTTCTAATTTGGGCACACAAAGGTTTTGCATTCGATATGCCACAGCTGACGCTACAAGGTGTCACTCCTGGTAGTGTGGCAACAGGGTTGGTGCTGGTGATGTTTGGTTTTTCGGGGTTTGAAAGTGCCACCTCATTGGGTGATGAGGCTAAAAATCCACTGCGAACTATCCCTAGATCCGTAATGGGTAGTGCGATTTTGGCTGGTTTGTTCTTCATTTCCACAACTTATATTGAAGTACTGGGTTTTCGCGACACGGGTGTGTCTATCGCCAAAACAGAGGAACCGTTGAGTTTCTTGTCGCAACAGATAGGCATGGGTTTCCTAGGGGATTTGATAGCTTTTGGGGCGCTGTTTAGCTTCTTTGCTTGTGTGTTGGGTTGTATCAATCCTGCTGCCAGAATCTTCTTCACAATGGCACGCCACGGATTGTTCCACTCTCGCTTGGGTACGACGCACTCATCCAACCGTACACCCCACGTTGCAGTGACGATGTGTTCATTCATCACCTTCTTAGTTCCAGCGGTGATGTCAGTGTTTCACATCAAATTGTTTGAGAGTATGGGTTATTTAGGCGCTATCTCTAGTTATGGATTTCTCACAGTTTATATCCTGATTTCAATCGCGGCTCCACTGTACTTGTACAGAATTAGAAAACTGCGTGTGCATCATGTGGTATCCAGTGTGCTGGCGGTTGGGTTCATGATCATCCCGGTGTTAGGTAGTGTGGGAATTCCTGGAAGCACGATGTTCCCTGTGCCAGAACCTCCTTATAATACCTTCCCCTACCTGTTCTTGATCTATCTGCTGGTGACTTGTGGCTGGTTCTCCATGCAAAGACGTCGTTCTCCAGCAATCATTCGCTCAATGCAGAAGGGTATCGATGAAATTCACGACAAATTTGCAACTCCCTCTCCAGTGGTGATTCCTTCATCGTTTGATGACGAAATCTAAGGTTAGCTCAAACAACGCGAACACAACAATTAAGGATAAACACCAAATGAGCTTATATACCGCAATTCCCACTGGACTGTCTGCCTTCGCTGCTACCAATCTTGACGACATTCTGATTCTGTCTCTGTTTTTCTCTCAGGTCAATGCAATCTTCCGTCGTCGTCACATCGTTACGGGTCAATACCTTGGTTTCAGTGTCCTGGTTATCGCCAGCCTGCCTAGTTTCTTGGGCAGTCTCATCCTACCGCAGTCTTGGATTGGATTGCTAGGAGTTGCTCCTATTGTGATTGGTATCACTCGCTGGTTAAACCAGGAGGATAGCGATAATCCCGAAGTACAGACAGACCAAGAAGAATCTGATAGACCCTGGTTTACCAGCTTTTTGTCCCCCCAAAGCTACAGTGTCGCTGCAGTAACAATAGCTAATGGGAGTGACAACATTGCTATCTACGCACCGTTGTTTGCTAGCAGTACCTGGGAGAGTTTAGCAGTTATCCTTGGAGTCTTTTTCTCACTCGTGGCAGTTTGGTGTTATGCAGCATACCAGTTAACTCGCATACCAGTTATGGTCGATGCCCTAACGCGCTACGGTCATCAACTTATTCCCTTTGTTCTGATTGGGTTGGGTGTTTTGATTCTGGTTGACTGTCACACTTTGGAAAATCCTAGTTTAGCCGTACTCACTTTTATCACAGGTAGTTTTTGTTTGCTAACTCTAAACAGGAACCTTTGGAAAACATCTGAAATAGTATCTGAAGTTGAAAAAAATTGAGTCATATAGCAAGTTGAATTTTTTTGTGAACAACAAGATGACCGACTTATTTAAAAAGTCGGTCATCTGTATATGCACGATTAAAAAAAAATAAATAGGATTACTATATCAAGTATGTCTTAACAAGTGAAAGTCATTTCCATTTGTTTTAAATTATTGTGTGAACAAATATTTTTATTTAAAAAGTATTGTTTAATACAGCTAAAAGTGATTACTTAACCAGTATAATCCACAATTATCAAGATAACACTATAAAATTTTCTTGTCAAAAATTGAAAAGTTCATAAGACAATATAGAAGAGAAAAAAACTTTCGCATAAGTAAAGTTGACTCAAATTCATCAAAAAGATTAAACACTTTTGTATGCGACTACCATTCAAATTTATGAAAGCTAATGTAGAAACTTCAGAAAAAGAAAAGTCAAATAAACCTAGTTCAACAGATAAAGTGCGGGAACATTTAGCAAATGAACGTACTTATCTTGCATGGATGAGGAGTGGAATTTCCTTAATGGGGTTTGGTGTTTTGATTGTCCGCTTGCGTCTTCTTCGTCCTCCTCTTGCACCTCAAGCACCGGGTGATGGTTGGAAGTTAGGTTTAGCCTTCTCATTAGTTGGTTTGTTGACAGTCATGTTTTCAACGCAACATTATCTTGCTGTACGCCGTGATATTGAGGAAGATACCTACCAACCAGCAGACCGATTGGTCATCCTCTCTAGCCTTGCTGTTATACTTCTTGGAATTGGGGTTGTCTATTACGTCTTCAGTATTCCTCTGGAGTCATTAAACACAGTCATAGTTGAGTGATGAGAGTGGGTGTGGAGTGTCATACCATTTTGGATTTTAGATTAAAGACTTACTGATAATCGCTTAATGCATTCCATCTATCGCAATCATTTTCCAATGGGTGTCAGGAGTACCCCTGCACCCTGCAGCTTTTAGGAAGCATTGTTAGAATAGGATGGTAGCCCCTGGTAAATCCCATCATTAGAATCTTTGTGATTCCTGCGTGAGGTGACTGTTGACTCCACCAGGATGAATTCTCTGATTGAACTTGAGTCTACTTCTTGTGTTGTTTCCTCCTACTCATTTCAATGGAGTCTTTGGCAGAAATGACTGGTTCGGTAAGAAACGACCTCCAACTCTTTGGGAATCTTTTTTAAGCAAACGACAACAATTCGCCTGCCTAATGCTGTGCTGCTTCGACTACGCTCAGCACAAGATATTTTTTGCTATCAGCATATGCTAACTGCGAGAATGTCTAAATATAATACATTGGATCTTGCTGCAAGCGAGCTTGTCTTTGCTGATACAAATCTTGGAGTGTATAGCTGTGTAAAACCTTAATACAGGCGGTGTTGGCTTGCTCCCAGATCTCATGAACCAAATCCCTTTCCAAAGTGGAAGTCACAGAGGGTTCTCTGTCTTTACGTTCTCCTTCCACCAAAGTGACAATCTCCAGTAAGGTGATTTGCCAAGGTTCACGCGCCAGAACAAAGCCTCCTCGCGAGCCACGATGACTCTGTATTACACCTGCACGCCGCAAACTGGTCAGAATTTGTTCCAGATAGCGTTCAGGTATGGGTTGTTTAGCAGTCATTTCACTCATAGTCAGAGGAGTTTTTTTTTCCTTGTTGCTTGCTAGTTCTAAAAGTGCTAGCAGCGCGTATTCAACTTTGGAAGACAGATCCAAAAGAGTATAGTTTTGGCTATTCAAGTCCGTACTCAATATACTACTGTTTATCGATAATTTTATCGTATTTTTATGACAGATTCATTCTCATGGGAGTGTTAAATGTAATAAAATTGCGCTAATTATTCATAAATTATCATAATATTATCGATTTGCAGTAGATTATCCAAGACAATTCCTACAAATGATTTCATTGATTACATAACTTACACACTTGGCTTGCCTGTTGATATTTGGTGTAGGGGCTGTTGAATTTTGAATTGTTATAAACTTCCCGAGATAGGAACAAATTATGCTGCTAACTGATTTGCGAACGATTTATGAGCGCGACCCAGCTGCCCGTAACTGGCTGGAAGTGTTGTTCTGTTACCCAGGTTTTCAAGCCATACTCTTGCATCGAGTGGCGCACTGGCTTTATCAAACGAAGATTCCCTTCATACCTCGGTTTATCTCCCATATAAGTCGGTTTTTGACTGGGATTGAGATTCACCCAGGAGCAAAGATTGGTACGGGAGTTTTTATTGACCACGGTATGGGAGTGGTGATTGGTGAGACAGCAGTGGTGGGTGACTACAGCTTAATTTACCAAGGAGTTACCCTAGGTGGTACTGGCAAAGAGACAGGAAAGCGCCATCCTACTGTTGGCAATCACGTCGTTGTCGGAGCAGGTGCTAAGGTATTGGGCAACATTAATATTGGGGATCATGTCCGCATTGGGGCAGGTTCAGTAGTGCTGCGAGATGTGCCTAGCAACACCACAGTCGTAGGGGTTCCAGGGCGTGTGACTCGTCAGGCCTCAGAAAGCGCTGATGTTCTCGCTCACAATAAACTCCGGGATGTGGAAGCAGAAGTGATTCGCGCCTTATTTGAACGAGTCAAAGCTTTAGAAAAACAAGTCCAAGAATTACAGGTGCAGCCATCTGTACACGTATTCCAAGTCAGCGACTCACAAACGAACAATGGCAAGTCTAATAGTGATTTGGTGATTTCAGAGTTTTTAGATGGTGCGGGGATTTAAATCAGTGAACAGTGAACAGTGAACAGTGAACAGGGAACGCTTAACAGGGAACAGAGAACAGTGAACAATTGATAACTGATAACTGATAACTGGTAACTGATAACTGATACTAGCATTGGTTAAGATAAAAAGGCTGTCTGCGATCGGTAGCTTCACCGTGCAGTCAGTCTTTGTTTTACGCAATGCAGCTGCACGCTAAGGAAGAAAAGAAAATATGCCGTGGATAGAGTTAAGCCTCGATACAACACACGAGGCTATTGATTGGGTTCGTACGCTGCTTGCTGAGACTATCGATACTGGTGACATTAATATCGTAGAATATACGGGACTGAACCAACCCCATCCAGTTGATCAGCACCCTCAATGGACATTCACGATTTACTTATATCTACCACTAGATACCCAGTCGAGAACACGTGTAGAAAAAATCGTTAATTTGCTCTCGCCTTTGCACCGTACTGGACTAACGACTACGATACAGACGACTGTGGTTGAAGAGAAACCCACAGACGCAAACGGACTCAACTCCAGAATTCATCGGATTGGGAAACGCTTCGTTGTAATTACTCCTGATGCATCTTATCAATCCCAAACAGCAGACGAAGTTACTTTGAGACTGAAGACAACCCTCTGTTTTGGCAGCGGTTTACATCCAGCAACTATTCTCAGCCTTCAACTGCTTGAGCAGTACATCATCCCCACAATGAATGTCTTAGACTTGGGTTCAGGTTCAGGTATTCTGAGTGTGGCAATGGCGAAGCTTGGGGCAAATGTCTTAGCATTAGACAACGATCGCATTGCGGTAGTTGCCACTCAAGACGCTGTACGTTGTAACGGGGTAGAACAGCAGGTAAGAGTGATGAAAGGAAGCTTGGGATCTGGAAGTGAGATGGGGCATTGGATGGGTGGAGACATTATCGACAATGTGCCAAGCATCAAAGATACAAAAACTTTTGACTTGATTGTCGCGAATATTCTGGCACGGATGCATATTGCTCTTGCTGATGACTTCCAGCGTGCGCTGCGTCAAACTGATGCACACGGGGGACTTCTGATTACAGCTGGTTTTACTGCTGACAATGAGGATAATGTTGACAAAGCTTTAACAAAAGCAGGATTTGAGATCGTTGATTGTAAACGATTAGACGAGTGGGTTGCATTTGCTCATCGCCTTGTTTTGTAACGGGATAGACCCTATTTTCAACGACCATCAAACCTGCGCCTTCTTACGTCAATTAAGCAAATAGATAATAAAAGTTAGTTATGTTACATCTTGCACCAGAAAACATAGATGTCAAACTTATTACATATTCTTTGACTCAGTTCTCGTCCGCCTAGGACTTGAAGTCCCAGGCTCATAGACAAAGTCCATTAAAATGGACTAAAAAGAGAGACAAATTTTCAGTCAATTTAGACACTGTTTAGTACAAGTCTTGGCGGTTTACTCGTAATGGTGCAAGATCTCAGTTATGGGTATATGGTGTCAGCAACGAACACAGGTTTGTTTTTGTAATCTGCTTCCAACTGTTGTCTCACCCTTTGATCCCAAGTTATGCCGTAGTCTCGTTCAATATCTGCAGCCACAAAAGGACGAACAACACCCACCATGCCTACTGTCTGATTTTTGTTTATCACTCTTTTTGGTGTTGCTACGAATAAGACCAATAAATTTTCTGTGCCTAGGGAGTAATTTTCATCGAGTGTGAACAAAACGGGACTTTGAATATTATCAACACTACCCATAACTGCAACCCTTGTACCATAGTACTTGCGAGGATTTTGGGTAATTTGTCCGACTCTAGGCGCTAATAGAATTGACTTAGCAATAATCGCAGGTTTATTGATATAATCTTTATAGAATTTGTTCTGCAAATTGAGATTATAATCCCGCTCAATGTTTTGAATATTTAAGTTACGAACATCACCCGTAACTTGAACTTTTGTATCACTGTCAGTTGGTAAATCGAAAGCTAGACCCGAAGCGTTGATGACTACTACAGGCTCACCGCCTAATAATTTTTGATCACTTACCGTAAAAGACGATTGACCTACTTTTTTCATCGGTTGGCTTCTCACCGTTACGGGTTCACCTATGAAATTGTCTGTTTTTTTGCTAAGATCATATGTATTAACAACTTGTGTAGGAGCGAGTGTATTACTGCCATAACCTACTCTCACCAGCACTGCAATCAATACTAGAGATACAATGACTCTTGCATCCCAAAGCCTTTGCAGTAAATAATCTCTCTCACGACTGATTTTGCCTTTCATCTCTTGGTTATTCATAATTCAGACTTTCTTATTTTAAATTTATTTGTTGTCCAAAAATGCTAAGCTAAGATTAGATAGTCACATACCATACAGATTTGTGAAAAAGCAATAAGTATGAGACTTTCACGAAAACTCAAACTTCGCTTCTTCACGGAGTTATGAATCTCAAGGAAGAGAAATTTTTGTTTAATGTGATGCAAGTTTATTATTAGCGAAGTCGTGTTATTTTCTCTTCCTGCTGAGGTAATATAATTAATATCAACTAAGATAGATTGCCAAAACTGTAGATAGAGTCTTCTCTTCCTATCGGCGACTCTAGGTGGCTATCTTAGCTAATGCAACTATCTGAAGAGAATGGTAAAAAGCTTTAAATGGTACATGTGTACCCAAATGGTAAGATACGACGATTGAGCGATCGCCCCTCTTTGCCCAAAGGGGTTTTTGCAAAAAAAACCCCTCTCCCCAAACCGGAGATTTGGGGCAACCAAACTCCGTTTGGTTGGGGCATAGGGCGCGCCAAAGGCGATCGCCTCCTTCGGTCGGGAGCTGTGCACGATTGCCCAAAACGTCAAAAAAATGTAGCCTTCACATACATTTTACAGGCAGCGCGAACGCGAATGCGTATCGCGCACCAAAAAGCAGGTCGAAAGGGAATTTTCAAAGGGAACTCTAATAGTAAGCCAAAAGCAAAGACAAATAGCAGTGAGCAAGCCTGGAATTATAGCCCAGGCTTTTTTTTAGGTTTTATATCAAGTCCGGATGATTAGTTGTCATTGCGAGCGTAATGAAATGAAGCGAAGCAATCTCAGAACCCTGCGATTGCTTCACTTCGCTTCGCTCCATTCGCCATGACGAATTATAAGTAATTGAGCGGACATGATATTACTCATCGCACACAAAAAAGCAGGTCGAAAGGGAATTTTCAAAGGGAACTCTAATAGTAAGCCAAAAGCAAAGACAAATAGCAGTGAGCAAGCCTGGGGGATAATTCCAGGCTTTTTTTAGGTTTTACTCATGGCGCAGTAGCAGTGTGCTAAAGAGCTTATACCATTTCTGTATGAAGCTGCGCTAAATTATTCACAAGGGTGTATTTGGTACAAGTGTGATGGGTCTCAAATTGCAAGTTGAGATTAAACAGAGCCGAGAAGAATTGGAAAAAGCTGTTAAATATGCCGCAGAAGCTAGTAGCAAAGAGCGATTACAAATGCTCTACTGGCTAAAAACTGGTCAAGCTACAAGTAGGCGATCGCTAGCAGAACGTTTAGGACGTAATGAAGCAACAATAACTCGTTGGTTGAAAAAATATAAAGATGGGGGGTACAGAGGTTTGTTAGAGGTGAAACAAGCACCGGGTAAAAAGGCGAGAGTTACTGGAGAACACTTAGAACGCTTAAAGCGAAGATTGTCCGAGCCACAAGGATTTCATAGCTATAGTGAGATTCAACAATGGTTAATGGGCGAATTAGGACTCAATATTGCTTATAAAACGGTATAGAACCCATTTGACATCTTTTACAGTGTTGAAGTAAAGTTACGGCAAAAGCCTTATCCAGCAACCATGCCATACTCCAGCAGCCTAACAGACGAAGAGTGGGAAATTCTTGAACCTCTACTGT
>NZ_JABXYX010000350.1 GCF_017982655.1 Brasilonema sp. CT11
GATAAGTTTTAATCATGGCATCTGCATTATAGTTCAAAGTGGATGGAACTCCTCCTTGTTCTATCAATGCAACAGAAGCACCTTTTTGGGATAATTGTTGAGCAATAAAGCATCCAGCAGTACCTCCCCCAAGAACTATATAATCAAACTGCATGTTACAAATTTAATAACGATTTTAAATTTCCCAAAACAAATTTTTCATTTTTTTTGTCCAATAAAAAGAGATAAATGAAAGGATACATATTTGCTATTGTTGTTGCTCTAGCTGCAGTTCTTTTTTCCCGTACTGATTATTTTAGCAGCAAACCACAATCCTATAAACAGTATTGGGATTTTTCAGGCATACACAGAAAAATTCCCTCAAAAGTTGTTGAAGTTTTTGATCCCAGTACAGTTCAAGCTGCTTTCTCATCATATTCAAATGAAGATATAACAGTCCGTGGTGCTGGACACTCTTTGGGTGGACTTACAACAACAAATGGAGTTTTGCTTTTAAACAAGAATAAGAAAATAATGAGACTCAAAAGTGATGATTTAGTGGAGGTGTCTTCAGGATATTCAGTTGGAGAGGTGGAAGAGTTTTTACGAAGAAAATCAAGGCATTTACCTTGTCTACAAGATCATCATGTTTTCAGTGTAGGTGGTACAATTGCAGTAGGAGGTATTGGATGGGAAAGTATTAAATGTGGAACATTTTCGCATTGGGTGCAGGAAATCAATCTTATTCTTCCTAACGGAACAAGAATCACAGCATCGAGAGAGCAAAACAAAGATATCTTTCAATTTACCCTAGGAGGGTTAGGACAAACAGGATACATAGATACAGCAGTGATCAAGACCTTGCCTTGGAAATCTGTATGGAAATATGGTGTTTTTTCATTTGATACCATCAAAGAAGCCTTTGATTTTTTGAACGAAAATATGGACAAATTGAAGGGAGATCAAGTAGATGTTTTTCATGGTGGACGACTACGAAAGGAAAAGGATATACATTTTAATATTGGGCGAAGATTTTACACAGAAGAGGAACGAAATGCATGGAATTTCACTAATTTTTTCACTGTAGATCCAACTCGCTACACTGAAGGGAAGGATGCTGTGGAAATTCCCTTCTCCATCCAGAATATGTTTCCCTATCAGCTTTGGACAGACTACAGCTTCACTGATGTACAAACAGCAGAGAAATTTACAGCTGCCATTTTTGGAGAGGAACATATGCACACAAAAATACCAGACTTATTTGCAGACAAACCAGAATATTTATTTCTAGCTTTCTACGTTCTCAAACCACAGGGGTGGGACTATCCACTCTCTTTGATTCATCCTAATAGAACTGACTTTGTATTTTCTGTGGGAACATACTACTCTGGTACAGAAGAAAGCCAAACAACAAAAATGAAAAACTTGTTGCTTAGAAATTTAGATCTCTGTGTGAAGCATGGGGGTCGTCCTTATAATTATGGCTATGTTCCTTTATCAGAAGAGCAAGCCAAACAAACATACAAAAACCACTTTGATACTTTTGTTTCAATGAAACAACAGCTGAAAGAAAAGCATCAGTGGATTAAGAGCAACTTTACTGCCTTAGCAGCATAAAAAAAAAAGTGAATCAACTTAAAAAAACTTTGTCTTCTCATTGTTTAATTATTGAAGGCTGCAGCTTGATTATTTTAAGTTAGAAATTGCTTCATTCAAAATCTTCCCCCATAATTTTGTTGTCTTCTTTACTCCTTCATTAGAAAAATGAAGCCCATCAAAGAAATGTGCTGAATCCTGAGGAATTTGGCCTCGTAGGCTCTCGTTCTGCACCCTCATTTTCTTGCAGATGGCTGCAGTATTATTGTTGATTACATCAATCTGATCAAGTATTTGTTCCCACTT
>NZ_JABXYX010000160.1 GCF_017982655.1 Brasilonema sp. CT11
ATTTTGATGAAAATGCTGAGTGCTTGCATTCTTCACGAAAGGTTCGGACTTACATAAGTTGACCCAATTACTCTACAGCCAAAATCAACTGGTTTTGCCGTAGATCACAAACATTTTCCAAAAGGGCGATCGCCAATAGATACTGACGCTGGGACTGCACTAACCAACCAAACACCTTATTGACTAGGTGCTACAACCACTCCCGCTTGGAAAACTTGCCCAATCACTTCTTCAACTGACGGTTCTGTCACTGTCAAATCTACAATCTCCAAATCTGCTAAAATCTTTGCGACAGTGCGAGTGAGTGTCTCTAGCGGCACCATAAAACACACGGAACGTCCTTCTATTTGTCGTACATCACCGTATAACATCAGTTTTTCTTTGGGCAGCTCATTGGTTAACTCCAAATGAACTTCCCGGTAAGGGGCAAAACGTTCCTGCAAACCATCTAAACTACCGTCATAGATCAAATGTCCTTGGTGAATCAGCAGTACCCGCTGACACAAAGCCGTGATATCTGCCATGTAATGGCTTGTTAATAGCACAGTCGCCTGATATCGTTGATTGTAATCGCGTAAGAAATCACGCACTCCCACCTGAGCATTCACATCTAACCCTAGTGTTGGTTCATCCAAAAATAGGACTTGTGGACGGTGTAAAAGTGCTGCTAACAATTCCGCCTTCATCCGTTCACCTAAAGACAGCTTCCGCACAGGCTGAGTTAATTTTCCTTCCAGCGACAGCATCTCGGTTAATTCCCCCACCCGGTGGCGGAACTCTTTGTCAGATATGTTGTAGACAGCAGCATTAATCTTGAGAGAATCTAGAGCAGGCAAGTCCCATAGTAGTTGCTGTTTTTGCCCCATCACCAGGGTAATTTTTTGCAAAAACCCTTCCTGGCGACGAAACGGAACGTGTCCAGCCACTCTAACTTGACCAATAGATGGATGAATCAGCCCTGTGAGCATTTTCAATGTCGTGGTTTTACCAGCGCCATTTGGTCCCAAAAAGCCCACCACTTCACCAGGTGCAATTTCAAAGGAAACATCTTCAACTGCTTTGATTTGTCGGTAAGTGCGGCGGAAAAAGTGGGTAAGTGTCCCGACAATACCTGGTTCCTTAACAGCGACCGGATATAATTTACTCAGGTTTTGGACTGATATTATACTATAGTCGCTTGCACTCTTGTCACGGTATACGGGAGATTCTGGAGACATAAGCCGTCATATAGGGACGATTTGTCTTTAAGTGTAACATTTTTGTAAGTTCCTAAGGGAACGCTTAACAGTGAACAGTGAACGCTTAACAGTGAACACAACGACCACGCTCAGTGCATCGCAGTGAACAGTTATCAAGCAATTGATAACTGATAACTGATAACTGATTGCTGATTCCGAAGAAGAAGTTTAGAAAAGATACTGTATTTCACTCAAGTGAAACCTGCTATAATTTCATGCCTAACAGTAAATTGTATGAAAAATTTCTTTACATTATCAACAGTTGTTTCTAGCGTCATTGTCACAGGTTTACTGTTTGTCGTTCAACAGCTAGGAGTGCTAGAACCATTAGAAATTAGGCTTTTTGACCAGATGATGCAAATGCGAGCAGATTCTGGTACAGATTCCCGCCTGCTAATTGTTGCAGTCACTGAAGATGACATCAAAAAATGGAAATCGCCCACTTCAGACCGTTTGTCGGGGCAAGTTCTGGACAACCTTTTGGGCAAACTTGAGCAATATAAACCGCGAGCAATTGGTCTTGACATTTATCGTGACTTGCCCATTGAACCTGGTCACAACAAGTTATTGAAACGTTTGCAACAGAGCGATATTATTATTCCTATTTGCAAACATCGTGATAATAATGAGCCTGGAGTATCTCCTCCTGAGGGAATTGAGCCATCGAGAGTCGGATTTATCGATGTTGTAGAAGATTCTGATGGTACAATACGTCGCAATTTACTGTTGTTTACTCCAACAGTGAATGACGCTTGTGCAGCAGAATATTCCTTAAGTTTACAACTAGCATTAAAATACTTGCAAGTTGAACGCATCCAACTGCAATTTACTTCCAACCAAGAGTTGCAACTTGGCAAGACTGTTTTTAAACGTCTAGAAAAAAATTCTGGTAGTTATCAAAATATAGATAATGGTGGTTACCAAATTATCCTCAACTACCGTTCTTCTCAGGTAGCTGAAAAAGTTACTCTGACAGATGTGCTTGAGGATAAAGTTAATCGTGATTTAGTGAAAGACCGCATCATTTTAATTGGTTCAACCGCACCCAGTTTAAAGGATCTTTTCAATACACCTTATAGCACTGGCAAGTCAGACACATCCGGTAGAATGGCGGGAGTGGAAATTCATGCCCAAAGTGTCAGTCAAATTCTTAGCGCGGTTCTCAACAAACAGCCTCTATTTTGGTTTTTGCCTGAATGGGGTGAAGTGGTTTGGGTATTAGTATGGAGTTTAGCTGGAGGTATAATTGCATCACGCATTCATCATCCTCTACATCTAGCAATTGTCGGTGGGACAGATCTTGTAGTCTTATTTACTGGGAACTTTTTTATCTTTACCCAAGCAGGATGGATTCCAGTCATCTCACCCGCACTGGGGTTTGTGTTAGCAACTGCTAGCGTTCTTGGTTACACCGTATATCAGAGTAAGCAAGAGAAAGAAAAAATAGCACAACAGGTTCAGCAGCAAGAAGAAGCCATTATCCAACTGCAAGCATTTATAAGCCAGAGGGGCAATTCCTCAGATCCAATAACACCACATCAAATTCCCTCCCAGACGTACCTGCTGAAAGGACGCTATAAAATCATTGAATCTTTAGGTCGTGGATTTAGTTATACTTATTTAGCTCAAGATACTCAGCGTCCTAGTCATCCTCTATGTGTCGTTAAGCAATTACGATTTGCTCATGAGGAAGAAACTTTTTTAAATGTTGCTAGACGACTCTTCCAAACGGAAGCAGAAATTTTAGAAGTTTTGGGTAATAAGCATGACCATATTCCTCAATTATTAGCTTATTTTGAAGAAAATCAAGATTTTTATTTAGTTCAAGAATTGATCAAAGGAAATTCGCTAGAAAAAGAGATTACTCCTGGTAAAAAGTTTGCAGAAGCTGACGTTGTATCTCTACTCAAAGAAGTTTTGCTGATACTTGTTTTTGTTCACAGTTATAATGTCATCCATCGAGATATCAAACCTAGTAATTTAATCCGGCGGGAAAGTGATGGACGGATTTTTTTAATTGATTTTGGTGCAGTCAAGCAGATTCAAACTCAGCAACAAAATAGTACGATCGCAATTGGTACTCCTAGTTATATGCCTCCTGAACAAACGAACGGACAACCAAGACTAAATAGCGATATCTATGCGTTGGGAATACTGGCTATTCAAGCCTTAACAGGGAGACATCCTAAAACGTTCCGAAGAGACTCAAATACTTTAGAGATAATTATACCTCCGCAAGATGGTAGCTTGCAGAATTGGCACATTTTAGCAGAAGTCAGTAACAAATTTGCTGCGATATTAAATAGAATGGTGAATCAAAACTGCAATTTAAGATATCAGTCGGCTACAGAGGTATTACATGGTTTAGAAAACCTTTAACAGTTATCAGTCATCAGTCATCAGTTATCAGTTATCAGTTATCAGTTATCAATCATCAATTGCTTGGTAACTGTTTACTGTTCACTGTTCACTGTTTACTGTTCACTGTTCACTGTTTACTGGTTTAACGAACACGGCATGACTGAGAAGAAGCAGCCAAATTTTCCGCAGTAGCGTTCGGCGTTTGGGAAACCAACGTCACTTCACCCTTACCATTGAATACCCAACTCGTTGCAGGTACAATCTCAACAATATCAGACTCCGACTTTGGTTTTGTTGCCGTCGTCTTAGAATCTAGTTGTTGTGCTGTCGTTGTCCGCAAACGAATATCTTCCCAAACCGCATCACTGCTGAGAGTCTCATCAGGACTGGGAGGTAAACCACCACGTCCACTCACTTTAAAGTCACTTGCATTTGCTTGATCAAAAGCAGCACAACCTTGAGCAATTTGGTTAGAGGGGTCAGATACATCTGCAGGTAGGGGGACTAAACCGTTACTTGGATCAACATCGGGGTTGTTGATGGTAATTTGACCATCTAATTGTGGTCCACCTTGTTGGGAAACAGCGCTAATGTCATTTGTTAATAATTCACGAGGATTAGAATTAACGTTCAAACTCCGCAATTGTGTTCCATTCAAAAGCTGGAACCCATAAATGCCAGATGTGTTAATTGTGACTTTTCCACCAGAACCTGTGAAAGCATTGGCGATGATGTCGCTGTTTCCTTGGGGAATGGCGACGAGAAATTGTGAGTTGAGATTAATGTTACCGCCATTGCCGCCTTGTTGGGCTGTACCAGCACTGGTGGAAATTTGAGCATCACGCCGCATTAGGAGTAAGTCGCTGACTGTGAGGTTAATGTTGCCACCGTTACCTAATGCAGATTCGGCGATGAAGCGTCCGCCGTTGTCTAAAGTTAGTTTAGGGGAGTTCACCTCGATATCGCCTGCAATACCTGATGCTTGGGAGAGAACATATAAACCGCTTATGGGACTAATATTTGGCAGATCACCAAAAAATCTACCAAATTTGACAACCCGGTTTTGAAAAGTAGCATCACTACCTGAAACAAGCACTTGATCGCTGGCATTGACTGCAATCTTACCTGCATTTCCCGTATTTGAGGAAGTTGAGATAATCTGCCCACCATTTAAAACTTCGACCTGACTTGCATTAATCGTAATGTTACCAGCATTACTAACACTTCTAGTTCGTGCATCCAATACAGCTCCATCTGATACACGTAAAACGTTAGTATTTAGGACGATGTCACCACCTTTTCCTTTGGAATCTCCAAATGTAAATGTAGATAAACTACTAGATCTTCCATCTAAGTTAGAACCAGATATATTGATGGAATCAGTAGCATTAATCTTGATATTTCCTGCATCCCCCTGTGTACTAGTTTCAGCAGTTATATCAGACCCGTTAGTTACACAAAGTGAGCCAGTATTTATCTGAATGTCTCCACCTTTTCCTGTGCCATCGTGTGTATAACTGAATACTTGACTATCATCAATTGAGACACGCTGACTGGCGTTAATAATTATACTACCTGCATCTCCTTGCCCACCAGTAGCTGCTGTTAATATAGCTTGGTCCATAGATAGCGCTCTGGCTTTAATATTTATATCACCTCCCTTACCTCCCCTCCCACTAACTATTTGAGAGTTAATAAGTGGAATTCCTCCTTGCAATTCAACAGGTAGGAAAATAAAGTCTGTACCTACAAGAGAAATAAAATCATTAACAGTTATAAAAATACTTCCAGCGTTTCCCTTACTAAAACTGGTGGTTTCTATTACGCCTCGATCCTTTATAAAAAGTGAACCAGCCTGAATAGTAATGTTGCCAGCATTACCCTCAGCTTCATCACTTCGGGCAAATGAACCTCTATTACTGATGTATGAACCGCCCACATTACTGGAGATTATAGTATTCAATGAGGGCGTACCATCTGTAAGAACAACAGAACCAGTAGTATTCACGAATATATTTCCAGCATTTCCTTTCCCAGATGTGTTGGTATTCAGTTGCGCCCCATTTCTTAATGATAAAGTTCCAGATTTGATGGTAATGTCCCCTCCATTTCCTGTTGCCCCTGAACCTACTTCGCTACGAACACCACTAGGTTTTATGTTATTGTTTCTCCGGGTTCTTTGATTAACCCCAGTAATGGTGACATCCCCATTGATATCAATATTGATATTGCCCGCATTTCCACGTCCGCCAGGTAAATTATTCTGGGCTTGATTTAGCAAGGTTTGTAGTTGAGCGCCATCCCATAAAGACAGCGATCCGGCTTTAATATTGATAGTGCCCCCATTACCAACTCCTCCAGCTTCCACATTGCTGGCGATGACAGTGTTATTACCTGCCAGAGATACAACATCTGATGCCTGTACAAAGATACTACCTGCATTCCCCTGTCCGTAGGTACTGCTATTCAAGTTACCGCCATTGGCTAATATTAAAGAATCTGCGGTGATATTGACATTACCAGCCTGCCCCCTTGCTGCTTCTTGCACTACATTAGCAATAAAGCTTTTATCGGTGATAGTAGTTGTTCCTGTCGTTTGAATTTCAATATCTCCTGCCTTAGCATCAGGTGTACCCAACTCTGTTTCTATACCCGCACGCAGTTTACTTTCTCCTGCTAAATTCAAATTTCCAGCATTGATGGCAATACTACCGCTATCGCCTGCACGGACATTTACTTCCGCCCTATTCGTTAAGGATACATCACCTCGCGCCACCTTACTAGGAAAATTTAGCTTACCATCAGCGTTTATCTCCACCGTTCCTGCTGCTGCTAATCCTCCCAATTCAACACGTCCACCAGGAGCAAATAAGGTTCCAGCATCCATAGTGATGTTACCACCAATCAGTAATAAACTTTTACCTTCATCAACTGCTAAACCTGTTGTTGAAGCATTATTTTGAATCGCTGCAGATTGATTAATCTGATTAAAGAAAAAAACCGAAGGATTAACCGTCAACAATGGCGAAGGTGTTTGTGGATTAGTCGCGCTAAAAAACCCATTCTGACCAAACCCAATCGCATTCGCAGTCGTCCCCACAAACGAACCCGCAACATCTAACCTGGCATTCTGCCCAAAAATAATACCATTGGGATTAATTAAAAACAAATTTGCGTTACCATTTACACCCAAGAAACCAAATATTTTTGAGGAGTCATTACCCGTGACACGACTCAAGATATTTTGGATGCCTGCTGGATTGGCAAAGTAAACTCGCTCTCCATCCCCAATGTTAAATTGAGAAAAACTTTGGAATAAATTTACACCTCTAACCGCTCCACCTTCAATCAACTGTCCTGGCAATCCACCAATGTTAGGATTCTTTGTGACTTGTGAACTTTCATTTCCCAAAGTATTGTCAGGAACAATCTGAGCAGAAGCAGAATTTCCAAACCCAGTAATCATTGCATTGCATACAACCAAAACGCCTAGCAGGTTCCAAAAACTTTGCCACCGATGTTGAATCATTCCCGTATTGACTCCTATGAATTTTGTTTATGGAAAATGGATTTTTATTTTTGATTAATGGTTCAAAAGAATACTATTTTGATATTCTAAGTGAATTAACATACAAGAAAAAACGAGTTGAAATAACAACATTTCAAAAAATTTGATTTTATTTTGTAAAAAATAATATTTAGCCCTGGCGACTGGAAGTCGCGGCTACACAAGCAAAACCCCTTCGGGGAGAACCTCCGGTTCCGCTGCGCTAACGCAGTCGCCTAGGTCGGGATACTCTCCTGCAGCGCTGTCTCACCGCCTACGCGGGTTAAAATTAATGGTTTATAGTCTGCGGAGGCAGACTTGGTTTGTGTAGGCGCGGTTTCTAACCGCCAGCTGGAAGTCGCTAACCAATAACTTTATTGCCAGTTCCCAACTAAAATGTAGGGTGCCCAAAAGTAGGGATGTCTGTGATTTTTCAGAAGATTGACTTGAGCCTGACGCAACGCTTCTGCTTTAGGCATTTTTTTATTAACTAAATTGTTGTAAAACTCAGTCATTACCGTCGCAGTCGTGTCATCGGCGACATTCCAAAGAGTTGCCAATGTACTACGCGCTCCTGATTGTATAGCAACTCCTGCTATTCCTAAAGTAGCTCGGTTATCTCCTTTAGCTGTTTGACAAGCACTCAAAACGAGGAGATCAATTGCTTGTTGTTGGTTTGTTTCTCTGGTTCTCAGTACAGATTTTAACTCATTAACATTGACTTCTCCGTTCCAAGTTAGAATAAATGTATTTTCTGCATGCGAACTAAATTGACCATGAGTTGCTAGATGTATTACAGGTGCATTAGAAGACTTAACTGCCTCTGTGATTGTTGCTTTCGTAAATTGATTGTTAAGTAGTCTTTGTCGAACAGGAATTTTCACTTCTTTTGCGATTTGATTCACTTCTTGTGCGACATTGGGTAAAATGTCAAATTTCCCCGAATATTTTTGTTTAGCCTCTTCAGGTAATTCGCTCAGTCCAGCAACAACTGCTCGTCTTTCTAATTTTTCTGCGGTCAAAGGAGTGATAGTTGGTAATAACTGCAAACCTGGTGTAAGAGCAAGATTGTATTCTTTCTCAATCAAAAATTGTTTGCCATCATAAAGGGCTGCCATTGGAATATTTCGTAAGGCTCCATCTAAAATAAATACAAGATTGGTGCCTTTTTTTAAATTAGAGTCTAAGGTTTTTTGAACTAACCATTTATATAAATTCTCTAATTCAGGTAAAAATTCCCCACTGTTTCGATTGGATAGCTTTTCGCTCACTTCTTCAATGGTTTGTTCTATTTTGTCTGAAGTAATAAAATGACCAGACTCATCTTTGGGAAAATCAGATGTATAACTGCGATTGCCTCCATTAGGAAGGGAGGCAATAACTGCTAAGCGGTCAGGCAATATTAAGGGATAAATAAAAATTGTGTTGTTTTTCTTATCAATCTCGTCAAGCTGAACAGTTTTGGCATCTACACAAGCTCTGCGAAAAAAGTTATCTAGCTCTGCTACTTGTAGTGAGTCAATTACTCTTGTAGCTTTTATCATATTTTCTTTACTAGAGTTTCCTTCTAAAAGAAAACTCACATATTCTCGATATACAGGTTCTACTTCTTCTCGAAAAGAAAACTGTACATCGCGGTTAATGACGGCTAAATCATTCCGCAAGGACTTGAGGTGATCGATTGCTTGTTGATAAGAAGCTTTAGCTTCTTCATTATTATTTCTTGCTCTCAGGATACGACCTAATTGCCATCGCCAACGATAGGCAATATCATAGGCAGAAATTCCTTCAGCAAGTTTCACTGCTTGCTCTGTAACATTTTGAGCTTCAGGCCATTGTTGGGTTTGCTCGTACAAGCTGCCGAAAGTACCTAAGGCGTAAGAGTAGGCGCGGTTATCTTGTAATTGTTGAGCTTGATTAACACTAACTTTAACTATCTCAGCAATTTCTCGCCAAGAAATGTTATTAGTATGATTTTTTTGTTTTAATTTAATCAGACTTTGAGCAAAGTTAATATGAGCGTTAATACTGCTACGACTGGGTGGAAAGGTAGCAATTTGAGATTGAATTTGAGGCAATAACTTCTGGTAGATATCTGATAAATTATTTTGCGCTTCTTGTGAGATTTTTTTCTCTTGTTTTGAAAATTCTTCTTTCTCTTGTTCTGACAATTTGTTTTTTTCTGCTGCTGCTAATTTCAATTGTATTTTGCGTTGTTGGTCTAATAACTTGTCTACTCCCAGACGCAAAAGTCGTAGTTCATTGAGTTGTGATTCTAGTTGAGTACGGGGCTTGTCAGAAGTGCTTGCTGCTTGACGATAATAATTTAAAGACTTTTGAACATATCCCTGAATTTTATCTTCTTCAGTTTCGTTATTGGCTAAAGCCTGGGTTGTGTTGCCTAAACTTAGCTGAATGTCTGCAACTATTTCTTTTGATTGCTGTCTTTGAGCGATAATTAAACTTTTGAGCAAAACTTGCTGTGACTTCCCTAAATTTCCCACCACTCGCAGAGTATTACCGAGACTAAGCAATCGAGTTGCTTTAATGATGGAGTCAGATTGCTTGTCTGTGTTTTGTTCGGCAGCATCTAGAGTATTATTAGCACGACGGTAAAATCCTAATGCTTGGAGTGCTTGAGCTTGGTTAATCTGGCTACCAGTGGTACCTGCTTCATCACCAATTTGCCTATAGATTGCCGTCGCTTCTTCCCAAGTTTCCAGTGCTTGTTCTGGTTTACCTTGTACTAATTGCAACTTTGCATTCGTATTTAAAGCTTGAGCGCGGATAGATAAATACTCTTTGGAACCATTTTTGTTATGTAATAGTGCCAAGCTGTTGTCAATCGCTTTTTCAGCATTAGCTAGTTCTCCTAACTGTTGGTGAGCCAAAGAAAGATAGCTTAATGCCAAAGCTTGGTTCAGCCCATCTTCAACTGCTTGAAATGCCTGAGATGCTTGTTTGAAAACCTTGACAGCATCAGCAAATTTTTCTGCTTGATAAAGTTGCAAGCCTTGTTGCAAGAGTTGTTTGGTATCAGTAGATCGCACAACTGCTGCTACAGTCATTTGGGAAACTGGTTGAGCAGCCAAGGAAACAGGAGCCATGATTTGAGATAATGTAGCTAAACTCAGAATGACAGACATAGTTCCTCACTTAGAAAGGTTGCGTATAAGTAATAGAGAAATAAAGACCGTTCTCTTGCCAAGAATCTTTTTGATTAGAGGAGACAGAGACAAGAGGAATACCCCAATCAAAGCGGGCAGTCAGGCGGCTTTGTTGCCACAACAGCCCCAATCCTGTTGATACAAGAGTCTGATCCTCAAAGCCTGTTCTACCAGCGCTAGAGGTATTCCAGGCAGTGCCAAAATCAACAAATGGGGTAATCTGAAGTAAGCCCTGAATCTGCGGAATGCGTACAATTGGATACCGTAACTCAATAGAACCCAAAAAACCATTGTCGGCTAAAAGCAAATCTTGACGATAACCCCGGACAGTAGCTTGTCCACCGACACCAATTTGTTCTGAAGGTAGTAATGCTCTGTCTGCTAACTGAAGATCGCCACGTACAAGCAATAAGGTTTCTGAACCTAAAAGTCTTACCCACTGCGCTTGTCCGCGCCAAGCGAAAAATTCACTATCTGGATCTTTGGCATTAATCGTGGCATCGAAGACATTGACACCGAGGCTAAATTGCGATCGCGCTGCAATAACTTGTCTATTACTACGCTGCGTCCAGTCTTGAAAAAACCGGACTGCAGATACTTTAGTCTTGCCATCTTCCGCACCCGGCGAAGGATAAGCAATTCGCCTTCCAACTAATGCTTCTAAATAACCAATATCACTAGAGCGATGATTAGCGGTAATTCCCAGTGCAAATTCCTTAGTTGGGGTTTGCAGTATAGGCTGACGAAAGGTTATTCCATACTCTTGGGAATTCCCATCAATATCTAAAATATCAAAGGGTTTTTCAATAACCTTTGTGGATGAAGTGCTGTAATTTAACTGCAAAATGCCATTGCGGGGATTCACTGGCAAAGCATAGCTAAAATCCCAGCTATCACTGCCATCGGTATTAGCATAAGAAATGCTTAAACCATCTCCCAGTCCCAGTAAATTCGCATCGTTCAGTTGGACTTGGCGTTGAAAGCTGCCGATGGTGGGTGCCCGATTGTTGTCTAGTTTAGCTTGGATAGAACGGGTTTGTGCCTCTGTAACCTTCACCTCTAAAATACTAGTGCCAGGACGCGAGCCTGCTCCCAACTCCGCAGAGATATTTTTAATGAGTGGATTGAGTTGTAGCAGTTGCAGTGCTTCCACCAATCTTTTTTGATTTAAAGGTTTGCCTGTAGCAATGGCTAAGCGACTACGCACATAGTTAGGGTTAAGCCGCCTTGTACCTCGAACTTGGATATTTTCTAACTTACCTTCAACAACTTGAATTTTGACTATACTGCCCTCTACTTTAAAAGTTTGACTACCTATAAAAGCGCCAGAGGAAATATAGCCAGCATCAACGTAAAGTTTAGTGATAGCATTAGCAGCCTGTAGCAGTTCGGTAAAGGTGATGAATTTGTTGGTGAAGTCTGTGGTAACTTCCGCAAATTTCTTCTCATCAAAGACGGTACTACCTACTACCACAAAGCGTTCAACCTTAATTTTTTCGGAAAATTCACCAGGAACTGCTTCTGGAGTCGTAGGCGTAGGAGTTGTTGCGGGAGGAGACGGCAATAAATCCTCTGGGGCTGGGAGTTCTTCTGGTGTTGGGATTGTGGGTGTAGGTGGTACCCCTCGTTGGATATCTGATCCTGGCTGGTTTACCTGTGCTTTTAGCGATGCAGTCAAAAACAAGTTAACTAATGTAGAGGTCAGAATAAACAGACTAAATCTGATCTGATAACGATTTATACTCATTTTTAAACGATTTTGATTGATAATAATTCGGTTTGAGGCGAATAGTTTCAATACATGTTATTTAGCACGCTTTGGTAACTAAGTGGGTTTAATTAAATATAAAAATGTGGTGCGGGCATCTTGCCCGCGAGCGAGACGCTCGCACTACTGCTATCTACGAATTAATTACGCCTACCTGAGTTGAAAATAGAACTTAGGTGAATTCTAGTAATAAATTTACCATAGCAGTTGGTTTCGACTTCGCTCAACCAACTGAGCGGACAAGTCAGGGCAAGTCGCTCGATACAAGTCGCTTAGCTTTAATATCTGCGCGGATGAAATCTGGGGGTAATGATCACGCGATCGCTCTGTTGCTTTCCACAGTAATGACTGCCATATTCAAAGAATAATTCGGCATTGCATAATAGAAAGATGAATTGAGGTATTCTACTGTGCATTGCCCATACTGCAAGTCTACTGAGATGAGAAAAAATGGTAAACGAAGAGGTAAACAAAACCACATTTGTGTAAGTTGTGGTC
>NZ_JABXYX010000351.1 GCF_017982655.1 Brasilonema sp. CT11
AATTTAATTATTTAAACCGTAATTAATAATATTATTGTAGCGACTTTTCATGCAAGATTGGAACCTTCCTATCACTTTAAACGCTGCTTTGACTGGATTGGTCAGCATTACTGCTCCTTGCGCCGTTGTTAGACCTTGGGCTGCCGTTATTATTGGCTGTACGTATTATTTAGCTCCATAATTAATTATATTAATTATGTTTATCAGTCGTCTCTGCTTGGGTTTATTTTTGGGTCTCTCGCATGTACCAGAACAGACTTAAAATTGACGATCCCATCGACGCCTCCGTCGTGCACTTGGGCGGTGGTCTTTGGGGTGTTTTGTCTGTCGGCCTATTCGCCGACATTCCTCTTATTAACGCCGCATACGGAAAAGACACCATTCACGGTGGTTTGTTCTTGGGTGTAAGCAGACACTATAATTAGGTAGATTTTTTCCTGCAGGTTTTTAACGAATTATCCGATTACAGCAAGGAGGTCAACAATTGGCTATGCAAGTCCTCCAAGCTGCCGTTATCATCGGCTGGGGTGCTGCTTGGTCCATTGGTATGTGGTACGTCTTGAAGGCCGGTAAAGTCTTGCGTGTCAGGGAAGCTGCTGAACGTGCTTTGTTGACTGAATTTGACGACGAAACTGCCTTGAAGCCAATCGTTGTTACGGTAAGTAATGAAATTTCGTTGATATCAGCCCTACGAAAAGTCTAGGGGACGAATTAGGTTTTTTTTTTAGCAATCGAGGTACGGATCTGACGTTGAATTTTTCATTAGGGCAACCCAATTAATGTCGACAACAATGGCGAGCATACTGCTAACGTTATTGCCTTCGACGAGTCATCTTCTGAACAAAAGGCCAAGACTCCTAAGGCTCCGACTACTTTGATGGTCCCTGACTCGTCCGACGATAGCTCTGAAGTCTCGCAGGACAATGACTCGGACTCTGGTAGCGGAGACAGCGATAGCTCTTAAAAAAAAATAAGAACAAAATTTTTGAGATTTATTTCTTGCGAATCCAAAGCGTTACATAAAAGTGACGACTGGAAATAACTTATTTAAACAATGATGTGTATTTAATGATATAAAAATTGTAGCATAAACGACAATAAACTTAGTATTAATTAGAATTACTATCTTTTTTTTCTTGTTTACGAGTGTGGTAGGTGCCAAATAAGCAGAGTAATATTTCAAGCAATATAGGCTATTAATAACTGATATTTGTTTACAAAAAAAAAAAACATCTGAAGCGTGGTGTTGCGTGTCGATCTAAAAAAAAAATCGTTTATTCCCTGCCTAATTAATGTATATACACAATGAATGAAAGTAGTGAAGGAAAAAAGAGGATGAGCGTGCCAAAGAACGGACCGGCGTTATTACCTCCTGAATTAGTCAGTATCTTTATTCAACTTTTTCGATCAACCCTTCAATAACGTCAAAAATGCCTTTAAAATTATTAATAATTCGCTATTAGGGTTCAATAAAATTAATTATGACATATAGAACAATTACGACTGTAAACAATTATTAATCAATAATTTTCGATTTTCAGAGGAGATTGCGTCATGTAAAGTCAATAATGGCACGAAGCCTCGAGATGGCAGGATCAAAAATATTAATGGATTCATTTTTCACTTTACACGAAGGTAATCAAAAGATCATTATTCGAACGAGCATCAATTTGACACGAGATCAAAAAAAAATCTATTCAAATTGCTAAAATTAATGTCGTTATATAATAGCACGAATAATGTAGGAAATAGTCAATTTTATTACTAGAGCTATAATTTGCTTATGTGATGTATTTTTTGACAGAGGGAACTAATCCTGCTGATCCTGAGCTCGACGAGAAGCCTTTCTTTGTGGGC
>NZ_JABXYX010000352.1 GCF_017982655.1 Brasilonema sp. CT11
TTAACCGTCTCTAAGTCTACATGAGGAAAGGCTTGCGTGACTTGACCCATATCCACCCGTTGGATTTCACGTCTGTTTTCGTAATCCCTTTTTATACCCTACCACATTTGACTGCAACTTAGTATGAGCATCAGTTTCCATCTGGTTTGACTAATTCCTGTATTGCCTTGACTGCAGCTTCTAACTCTTGCTGATTACTAGCTTTTATCTTAACTTTACTTGCCGTTTTCGCTCGTTCCCACGCGGAGCGTAGGAACGAGAAAAAAACTTTACTTGCCGTTTGCCACAGCTTTGTTCCTCGCTCGTTCGCTCGTTCCCAGCCTCAGGCTGGGAATGCACTTGGGTAGGCTCTGCCTCAGGGAACAAGTAGGCAGAGCCTACCCAAGTGCATTCCCACGCGGAGCGTAGGAACGAGAAGAATTCTTCACGAAGTTACAATTTTTGTAGGGTGGGCACTGCTGAACCGTTCGCGGAAACTTCTACTTGTATGTTGTCAGCAGTGCCCACCACCAAGGATTTTGAGAAGAGACTGTGCGCATACGTAGCGCGATCGCTTCATTGTGCGATCGCCAAATCTTAAAATTGCTGTGACGGTAATTTGTAAGGTGGGCACTGCCTATCTTCTGATGTCATGAGTCTGCTATGAGTGAGCAGTGCCCACCCTACCCTTAATTCACAATTCGTAATAGGCTAATATTACGAATTATTAACGAGTCATGAGTAATCTGCAAATCTTTTTGGATATTGCTACAGAAGCAGCCCTCGCTGCTGGCGCGGTGTTGCAAGGTTATTTGGGTAAGGTGGAGGACGCGATTACTGAAAAAGGACGCCCCGGTGATTTGGTAACGGCTGCGGATAAAGCTTCGGAAGCGGTGGTTTTAGATGTTTTGCGTCGTCACTTTCCTGACCATTCTATCCTGGCTGAAGAATCTGGGAAACTAGGAAATCAAGATAGTGAGTATCTCTGGGCGATTGATCCTCTGGATGGAACAACGAATTTCGCTCACCAATATCCCTTTTTTGCCGTTTCTATTGGGCTTTTGATTCAGGGTGTCCCGCAAGTTGGTGTTATTTATGACCCTTTCCATGATGAGCTATTCCGGGCGGCTCAAGGTTTGGGAGCTACGCGGAACCGTTGCCCAATAAAGGTTTCAAAAACTTCTCAACTTGGTAAAAGTTTGTTGGTTTCTGGATTTGCCTATGACCGTCGTGAAACATCTGACAACAACTACGCAGAGTTTTGTCACTTGACTCATCTGACTCAAGGAGTTCGGCGTAGTGGTGCAGCATCCCTAGATTTGGCTCATATCGCCTGTGGTCGTGTTGATGGTTACTGGGAAAGAGGTCTTTCTCCTTGGGATATTACTGCTGGTATCATTTTAATACGAGAAGCTGGCGGAAAGGTGACTGCATACGATGGGAGTTCCTTAGATATCTCGTCTGGTAGAATTCTTGCTACGAATGGTTCTATTCACAACAGCCTAAGTCAAGAACTACAACAAGTTCCACCGCTGTCTTCATGGGCTAACCCCCATTAGGTTCCTGCACAGATGTAGGAATAATAAGTAATCAACTGGACTTGATCTTGCTCCTGCCAAAATGGCAACTCTCTCAATTAAAGGATTGGTATTGTATGTAGAATCATGCTGAATGTGCATGATTTGAAAAATAGTTGCAACTATAGTATCAGTAGTCAAAAATTGCCTGATCATCAGGGAGTAGAAAAACATGATAATTAGTGCTCGTAATTCTTTCAAAGGAACTATAAAAAATATCAACCAAGGAGCCGTCAACACTGAAGTGATTATAGAAATTACACCTGGTGTAGAAGTAACGTCAATTATCACCTC
>NZ_JABXYX010000161.1 GCF_017982655.1 Brasilonema sp. CT11
ATTTTATCCCAGCTTTCGATAGCACGACGAACAATAGATGCACGCTCATTGTCTAACGACTTAAGATATGAGCATGTACAAAATGATGTTTTTTGCCACAAATCATTTCTTGAAATTTGCATTTTATACATTTCCTTATACTTTCATACTGTATTTATAGGAATCCGGTTTGATTTGGTCAGACCAGTGCTTGATGAGGGTTTCCCGACCTAGGCATCTGATAAGACAGCGCTGGATTCACCGCAACGCACTGGCTCCCCTACCAAGAGCGCGCTTACTCACCGTAAGGCGTGGCGGAGCGCCATAGGGTGAACTAACTCGTGAAGACGCTTAACAGGTTTCGCCGCGCGAGTCAGCTGAACGGGAACGCTTAACGCTTAACGCTTAAGAAGCAAAAATGGAGAACGCCTGGTGCAAGCCTTGGCAGGTAAGGATTTGCAACTGCGTCGATCTGCACTTGCAGACTTGGGTGCTATCGGCTACTTGCCAGCAGCAGAGGCGTTAAGCGAAGCTCTCCGAAGGAATCGCTCAAACTCTGGCTGAAAATAGTATAAAACTGATTGCTCTCAAAGGACTACTAGAACACCAGATTTATATGTCACCTTCTAATGAGTTATCTGAGGGCGCTGTTCGGGTGATGACATTAATCGATGGGCTGCTTTAATTCACAGGCGACATTAGTGCTTCGCGATCACGCGAAGCGCAGACGCAGTCCATGCCTATCCCTCTGGGCGAAATATCTTACGATGTGCTTTTATATACAAAAACATCATTCTCAATTGTAAAGGGAGTTCCAACCTTAGCAACAAGAAACGAAGAAGTATCCTTTGAGACTAGCTCTTCCCAATTAGCTGGCTGTTCTTTGCCCCAATTAAAAATATCTTTTAAACTCACCACATCTAGAAGTTCTCTCCTAATTAAACATGATGAACTTCCAAAATATTGAGTGGGATGAGAAAAGATATCACTTCCCAAATAATTTTTACTTGGACTCCACTTGCCAGTACTTACATCTATATGCATTAAATTTATTCCCAGAATATTTTTATCTTCATGAAGAATACTAAGACCATGTTCCAAGATATTAATACAGTCTTGATGTGTTCCAACTATTTTCTGATCGTCATCTATATGTAAAATATAATCAGATTTACAAAGATTCAGACTAAGAAGAGTTCCAAAATTACAATGAGGCGGATGAGTCATAGTATTGTATCTGACACAATCAAAATTATTAATTTGATTGGATGATTGAAGTATTTTCATCCCATTGAAATCAGGGCTACTATCATCTAAAAAGATTTTTTCAGCAAAAGGAAGCTCTAGTATTTTATCCCAGCTTTCGATAGCACGACGAACAATAGATGCACGCTCATTGTCTAACGACTTAAGATATGAGCATGTACAAAATGATGTTTTTTGCCACAAATCATTTCTTGAAATTTGCATTTTATGCATTTCCTTATACTTTCATACTGTATTTAGAACAAACACCATCAATCTAATTTTTTCCTAGATTCGGCTTTACTACCAATCTGCAAAACAATTGTGGCGTAAGCGAACGCGAGTGCGTGCGCCTCTGGCGCTTAGTTCCTCCCTTTGGGAGGCTAGCTTGCGTCAGCCCCTTCGCTTCATTCAAAGTATGGCACGTTGTGCCACGCTGCGGTATCAAAATCACCGTAAGCGCAAAGTGCACGCAATCATGCGTTAGCCGTAAGGCGTGCCGTAGGCATACAAAGCAACGGGCAAGAAGCGAGGGCATAGATTGCAGCCTCGCTCCTTTGTAGACGCGTAGCGGCTTCTCGTGAAAGTGGAGCTATCGCTTACGGAGCAAACCTCGCGCAGTTAATGTGATAGTGACTCATGAAGCAACACTAGTACATTCTTGAGTACGTTATGCTTTTCCATACCACAGTTGCCCACCTATCCACAGCAAGATGAACCAACAAGCTATATCTCTTCTTTGACGATCGCGCATTCTGATCCTATGAGCCAGACGTTCACTTAGGGCTTGCTAGTTTAAAATTGAAACAATACAAACAACTCAGACTATATAAAAAATTCAACGTCCAGCCATCCCTATATTAAAAATTAAGTTTATGACTGCTAATCTTGCCCAAACCCTAATCCGCGCCGTTGAAGAAGCAGACTCCTCTGCTCGTCTACTGGAAGCTGTCGAGCAATTGTCCGCCGCCCGTCTGGAAGCGGCGATTCCAACCCTGATTGCAGCGCTAGGCTACAACAACCCAGGAGCGGCGGTTGCAGCCGTTGAGGGACTGATTGAGATCGGCAAGCCAGCAGTAACGCCCCTAATGGAACTGCTGGATGGCTACAACTATGGTGCTAGGGCTTGGGCAATTCGCGCCCTTGCCGGAATTGGCGATCCACGAGGATTGGAGACATTGCTGGATGCGGCAAAAAATGACTTTTCTTTCAGTGTCCGGCGAGGAGCTGCTAGGGGACTAGGTACGATCGCCTGGGAAGATTTACCACCAGAGCAACTTGAAAGCGCACAAACTCAGGTGCTAGAGACTCTACTACAAGTGTCCCAAGACCACGAATGGGTGGTGCGTTATGCAGCGGTGACTGCGTTGCAGAAATTGGCGATCGCCGTTGCCATTTCTCATACCGACTGGGCGATGCAAATTATAACACATTTTGATCGCCAGGTGGAATCTGAAGACAATCTCACAGTGATTGCTCGGATTTGGCTGGCGCAGAGAGAGATTCAGGAGTATGCCGTTGAAGTACTGGATAAGGCAACTGCTGCAACTGTCAGCACCTTGGACATCGACTGGCAAGCAACTCTCGAAAAACTTTACGCGCGTAAGCGTCAGGAACAACCCCTGAGCGAAGGCGATCCGCGCAAGTTTCGTGAGGTTGCAGCTGCGATTGCGAGGGCGAATGCTTAGTCTTAAGGATGAGAGACTCGTCGCCTGAGAACTTCCAACAAAGTTGTAAACTCCTCAGGAGGAGGTGCAGTGACTTCGATCGATTCTCCAGAGACAGGATGTTCTAACCTGAGTCGCCAAGCGTGGAGGGCTTGACCGGGTAAATTCACACCAACGGAACGACCAGAACTATAAATAGGATCGCCAACAATAGGATGACCGATATGGGTGCTGTGGACACGAATTTGATGGGTGCGTCCGGTTTCCAGTTGGAAGTGCATTAATGTATAGTTACCAAAACGCTCTTTCACTTTCCAGTGAGTAACTGCAGTTCTTCCCCCTTGTTCAACTGGAACAACCGCCATTTTTTTGCGGTCAACTGGATGACGACCGATGGGTAAATTTATCGTACCGCTTTCTGTTTTGGGTACGCCGTAGATAATGCCGAGGTATTCTCGCCGTGCAGTTTTTGCTTTGAGTTGAGCTTGTAGATGTTGATGGGCGTGTTCTGTTTTGGCAATTGCGATCGCCCCGGTTGTATCTTTATCCAACCGATGGACAATTCCCGGACGTTGGACTCCTCCAATGCCTGGTAAATTAGGGCAGTGAGCTAAGATCGCGTTGACTAAAGTACCGTCTTGATGACCTGGTGCGGGATGGACGACTAACCCAGCGCTTTTGTTGATGATAAGTAGGGAGTCGTCTTCATAAAGAATGTCGAGAGGAATATTTTCTGGTTGGAGTTCTAAAGGTTCGGCGTCTGGTATTTTTATGGTAATGCGATCGCCTACTTTAACGGCGATTTTCTTGGATGTGCAAATATTATCATTTAGTTGGACGTGACTTTGTTCTATGAGTTGTTGAATGCGCGATCGCGATAAGTTTGGTAATTCTTGGGAGAGGTAGCGGTCTAGGCGATCGCCGGAGGTGTTAGCTTCGCTATCGCCAGCTTGTTTGACTTCTAGATAAAATTCGTTCACACTTAATTTGGATTCACTCCTCGTTCTTGAAGTAAAGCACATTATGTGCTATTGTCTGTCCGTCGCTTTCCGGGTAAATAATATTCTTTTGATTGTAAGATGGTACCTGAGTAAGCATTGCAGTAAATCCTGTTCTTGCAGATAGCATAGTTCATTTTAACGAACACAAGTGCGTGTGAAATCTTCGCATACCAACAAGACCAAGAAAGCATGGTATTTGTAGTCCCGCTCAATTTATATTTTTAATTGCTTATGCGTCCTCGCCAAGAAATTACGGATATGTTCTCAACATTCGTACAGTTGGAAGGAGACAGATTCAGCCAATGGTTGACTGATACTAAACTGTATAGAAATATCCAAAATCATTTGGAGCGATCGTCATCAGCACTGAAATCAGAAAACTTTTGGGCGCTTTACTGGTACAAGCAATGGTGTTCTGGGTTCAATAACCTTGCCAGAATGCATTTGTTAGCTTATTTACAAGAAGCATGTTATTGGACGGCTTCAAAAGCAGTTGCTAAATTTACTCTTAGCCAATACACTCTAGCTGATTACTTCCAAATGGCGATCGCTGAAGTCGAAATCATTCTTAAAGACTTCAACCCAGAAAAATGCTCTAGTTTAAAAGCCTACGCCATTATGGCAATTCCCAGGCGGCTGAGAGATATTTTACGCCAACGCAAGGAAGCTGATATTTGCACGAATTGGGCATTGTTACGTAAAGTGAGCAAAAAGCTGCTTAGTGAAGCTCTTAGTGAAGCTGGATTATCACAAAGCGCAATTGCCCAATATCGCTTAGCTTGGATTTGTTTCAAAGAATTGTACGTCCAAAACCAACCAGGAGGTACCAGTCAGTTACCAGAACCGACTCGTCAACTTTGGGAAGCTATTGCCAACCTCTACAACCACGAACGCCTTAACCAACTCACTCAACCCACTGAGCAATGCAACGCACAGACAATTGAAAAGTGGTTAAATCAGACAGTTCTCTACGTGCGTGCTTATCAGTTTCCAGCTGTGAAATCTCTAAATGTTTTCAAGCAAGATGATGACACAACAGTAACGTTTGATTTGCCAGATCCATCCTCTGACTCACCAATGGCTGATATGATAGCCGCAGAGGATGTGCAAAATCGACAAAATCAAATATCTCAGATGTCTGGTGTATTGTTAAAAGCTTTACAAAGCATGGATGTACAATCCCAAGAAGTACTTAAGCTTTACTATCAACAGGGACTTACTCAGCAGCAGATTATGCAACAGTTGCAGATGAGTCAGCCTACGGTGTCTCGCAGACTGGTTAAAGGTAGAGAATCAATGGTTGCAGCACTTGTTAAGTGGAGCCAGGATTTGAATATTTCTGTTAATTATAACCAAATTAAAGATATGAGTCTTGCTTTGGAAGAATGGTTGAGAAACCAGTATGCTGAGTACAAATGATTCTACAAGGTAGTAAAAATGACTGACGTATTTGCTGATCCAAGAGAATGCTTGTTAGAAATATCACCAACAATTCAAGAGCAATCCTGGCAGCAAAGCCAGATTTATGCCACGCCTAGTAGTCGCTGGTGCGCTTACATAAATCAAATTTGTCTCCATGCCTTCTTGGATTGGATCTCAACTGAAGATTTTCCTCAAGCGAGTGTTTGGTACAGTTCCCCTGGTACATCAGCTTTTTGGGAATTTGTCAATGGCACAGCAATTTTATTAGAGGGGAGGCGAGTCGTGTTGATTCCCAGTGAGGCAATTGATGATAGCGAATTAGAAGTTCCTCAGGAATGGGTGGACATTCCCAGTTGGGCAGTAGACTACTATTTAGCAGTGCAAGTCAAACCAGATAACGAGTGGGTGCGAATTTGGGGTTATACAACTCATACAGAACTGAAATCTCTAGCTCACTATGACTCAGTGGATAGGACTTATTGTATAGATGCACGGTATTTGACAAAAGATCTCAATGCTTTCTCTTTGAGCTATCAATTTTGTGGAGGAGAGGAGATGAAAGCTGCCATAGCTCCCTTAACACAATTATCCACCCAGCAAGCAGAAAATCTTGTGCAACGGTTAGGCAATTCCTCTGTGACTTTCTCTAGATTGGAAGTGCCATTTGCAACTTGGGGAGCGCTACTAGAGAATGAACAGTGGCGGCAGCGCTTGTATCAACAACGGCAGCAGTCACAATCTTCCCAAATGCAAGTGAATCTCAGTCGTTGGCTAGAAGGTATATACGATACTGCTTGGGAAGCAATAGAGACATTTTTGCCGTCAAATTCCAGTAGTCTAGCTTTTAATTTCAGGAGTAGCTCTGGGTTAGGTGTTGGTAGTATCAAACGAGCTAAACTCATTGACTTGGGAATGGAAATAGAGTCTCAAAAAGTGGTGCTTTTAGTTGCTTTGATACCAGAGTCTAGCCAACAAGTTAGTATTCGCGTGCAATTACATCCTGCCAATGGAGAATCTTATTTACCTGTTAATATGAAGCTAGCTTTGCTTTTAGAGTCAGGGGAAATTATTCAGGAAGTGCAAGCAAGAGAACAAGATAACTACGTGCAATTGAAACGCTTTGATGGAGAAGTAGGAGAATGTTTTAGCATCCAAGTTGCTCTTGATAGTTGCCAGGTAACGGAAAATTTCGTTATTTAGTCATAAGTCATAAGTCAGAGCGTTAATGACAAATGGCTGCTGCACAAATGACAACTAACAACTCAAAACTACCAAAAAACAAATGAGTAAGCTAGTCGTCTTCAGCTTGTTGGGAGGAGACTTAAATCAAGGATTTCCTGTTGTCACGGCTCAACTTTGGCACAATCACCAATTTTTTAAAATAACAGGGAGTCTGCCAGCAGTACCAAAACTAAACGAACTCTATAGAAGGTGGCAGTTACTCTACGAGGCTGTGCATCAACGTTTGGGCAGCAATCAACGTATAAAAGTGCATTCACAAGATATTACTAATATTTCTGTGAATGACTTCGATGAAGTGTGTCATCAGTTACAAGCACATATCAATGCTTGGTTGAAATCTGAATCCTTCCAAAATATTGAGCGGCAGTTAAGAACTTTACTCAGTCGAGATGATGAAATTAGAGTTATTATTGAAACAAATATAGCTTTACTGCATCGGTTACCTTGGCATCTGTGGAATTTTTTTGAGGATTACCCGAAAGCTGAATTAGCTTTGAGCAATCATGAGTATGCATCTCCTCAGGTAGTGCGAAAATCTTCCACAGATCAAGTCAATATCTTAGCAATTTTAGGTAACAGTTTTGGTATTGATATTGAGAAAGACTCCTCTTTGTTGCAAGGTTTAACAGATACTCAAACTAGGTTTCTTGTCGAACCAACACGCAGAGAACTTGACGAAAAACTGTGGAATCAGAATTGGGATATTCTGTTTTTTGCAGGACATAGCGCTAGTATTGCAGATGGGGAGAGAGGGGAAATTTACATTAATCAAAGCGAGAGTTTAACAATTTCTCAGTTAAAAAATGCACTGAAAACAGCAATTACACGCGGTTTAAAACTGGCAATTTTCAACTCTTGTGATGGAATTGGTTTAGCGCGAAATTTAGCTGATTTGAATATTCCCCAAATGATTGTGATGCGGGAAGGGGTGCCAGATTTAGTCGCACAGGAGTTCTTGAAAAACTTTCTTGTCGCCTTTGCAGGGGATAAGCCATTTTATCTGGCTGTGCGAGAAGCGCGGGAAAGACTTCAGGGATTGGAGAATGACTTCCCTTGTGCTAGTTGGTTGCCAGTGATTTGCCAGAATCCTACAACTGTTCCTACAACTTGGCAAGAACTGCGCGGTGGTTGGGATGACATTGAGACTCGCGGCGAAGTTTCGACAAAGAGCAGAATTTCGACTCCAAAGACCAAATTATGGACTGTACTGCTGAGTACTGTTATTGTGACTCTTTCAACAATAGGTCTGAGATACTTGGGGCTTTTTGAGAAACTCGAACTGCAAATCTTTGACCAAATGCTACTCCTGCGACCAAAGGAAGAGTTAGATCCAAGATTGCTCGTTGTTGAAATCACCGAAAAAGATATTCAATCCCGACAAGAAATGACTCAAGGACCCAAATCGATTTCTGATAGTACGTTAGCTCAATTACTCAACAAATTACAAAAGTATCAACCGCGAGTTATTGGATTAGATATTTATAGAGATTTTGTTGACCCCCTTCGGCTACGCTCCTTCGACTACGCTCAGGACAAGTCAGGGCAAGCCCCAAATAAATCAAAGCCGATACAACTTTCCACTGAACTGAGTAAAGAAAATGTTGTTGTTGTCTGCAAAAGCCAAGATAGCACATATGACCCCCAAGGTGTTAAACCTCCGAAAGAAGTACCTGAAGAACGTCAGGGTTTTACTGATGGAATCCAAGATCCAGATGGTATCGTCCGTCGCCAAATTTTGATGATGGCACAAGAAGAGCTTTCCTCTCCTTGTACAACGCCTTACTCACTCTCGTTGCAATTGGCTGCTCGTTATTTATCTTACAAAAATATTCAACTTAATTTCAATGAAGATTATGTACAGTTTGGTTCTAAAGTTTTTAAACGCTTAAAGCCTGGTCGTAGTGGTGGCTATCAACAAGGTGTTGATTTAGGTGGAATTCAAATACTTGTTAATTACCGTGATGTTGATTACCAAAGAGTTTCTCTTGAAGATGTATTGAGTGATAAAGTTAACTTTGATTCGCTCAAAGACAAGGTTGTTCTCATCGGGGTGACAGCTAACACTATCAGTGATACCTGGTCAACTCCCTACTCTGCTGCACAGCAACCTTACCAGGTAAAACCAGGCATATTTATACAAGCGCAAATGGTCAGCCAAATTTTGAGTGCAGTTTTAGACAAACGTCCAATTCTTGGGGTTTTGCCTTTCTGGGGCGATATTCTCTGGATATGGGGATGGTCGAGTGTGTCTGGTTTGATTGTTTGGCGCGTTGGTCGTTCGCTATCAGATAAGGGATGCGCCATGTTTGCGATAGTTGTTGTTTTGTATGCAGTTTGTGCGATCGCTCTTTGGGCAATTCCTTTTGGGAGCATCGCCATTTTCAAGCAAGGGGTATGGTTACCATTTATTCCCTCAGCCTTTGTTGTAGTTGTAAGCGGTGTTGTTGTGTTGTTTGTTCAACGCCGTAGGGAATTTCCTACACCCCTTGAAGTTCGTGTGCAAAATCCGCCAAAACTTGATGAAACAAGGTAGTATTTACTTTTTATAAATAATCTGGTCAGCATTTATATAGCTAGCGAAAAAATATCCAGAAATCATCGTTTTTTGTGCATAAATTGATATTGCTGATACCTATATTCGTAAATTGAAGATTCACTCGCTAAATTTCTTTTTTTATAGGAGAGTGCAATGTCTGGAGTCTCTAAACGTTTGTACTGGTGGCATCTAGGATTTGCGATTGGGAGCGTAATAGCCTTATATACAAATAGCTCAGTTGCCCAAATTACGCCAGATAACACTCTGCCAAGTAATTCCAATGTCAGATTAGAAGGCAATACTAGAATTATTTCAGGTGGAACCACAAGAGGTGCTAATCTGTTCCACAGTTTCTCTGAGTTTTCTGTTCCCACTGGTCAAACTGCTTTGTTCAATAATGCCGCAGACGTTCAAAACATTATTAGCCGAGTGACAGGAAAGTCTCTCTCTAATATTGATGGTTTTATCCAAGCCAACGGCACAGCTAACTTGTTCTTGATAAATCCCAATGGCATTATATTTGGTTCCAATGCCTCGCTGAAAATTGGAGGGTCTTTTTTAGCAAGTACGGCAAGTAGTCTAAAATTTGCTGATGGCACATTTTTCAGCGCAACTTCAGCGCAAACTACACCGCTGCTGACTGTAAGTGTTCCCATTGGCTTGCAATACGGGAGCAATGCTGGGAGTGTTCAGATACAGGGGTCTAGTCTACAGGTGAATCCTGGTAAGACCTTAGCACTTTTAGGTGGCAATGTGAGCATGGATAGTGGACTCCTCTTGGCTCCGGGGGGGCGTGTGGAGTTGGGAGGTGTAGCAGGAGAAGGTGCCGTCGGGCTTGTTGCTAACGGTGAGTCCTTTGGTTTGAGTTTTCCACAAGGAGTGCTGGGAGCCAATGTGTCTCTCACCAATCAGGCTGAAGTGAATGTCCGCGCCTCTGGTGGGGGTAGTATTGCTATCAATGCTCATAACTTGAGTATGGAAGCAGCAAGTAAGCTCGAAACGGGAATTGCTTCAGGTAGTGGTTCTGTTGACAGCAAGGCAGGAAATATAGAAATTAATGCAACAGGGAGAATAAACCTAAATGAGCAGAGCATCATTTCCAATTTGGTGCAACCTACTGCTGTGGGTAACAGTGGTGACATCAATATCAAAACTGGGTCACTTGCTGTCAACAATGGCGCTAGAGTTGAAGCCAGCACCTTTGGTCAGGGGAATGCTGGAAATCTGAAAATTGAAGCACTTGAGCAAGTCACCTTCATTAACGGAAGTTTTGGTTTGAGTACTGTGGAATCAGAAGCTGTAGGCAATGGCGGAAATCTCGAAATTCAGGCAGGGTCTGTCTCGGTTGCCAATGGCTCTCAATTAAAAGTTAGCACATTAGGTCGGGGAAATTCGGGCAACTTGACGATTGAAGCTCGCAATAGGGTCGAGTTTATTAATGATGCTTCTGCCTTTAGCCAAGTACAAGGAGGTGCGGGCGATGGTGGTACCCTTAGCATCACCACAGATTCGCTTTCAGTCATCAATAACTCCCAACTAAGTGCCAGTACCATTGGAAAGGGTAATGCGGGTAGTGTCAACATACAGGCTCGTGATACTGTCTCCTTTCAAAATGGTGGGGCTGCCTTTAGCACAGTGGAACCAAACGCCGTTGGAAATGGGAAGGATATTCGGATTCAAGCAAAGTCAGTTTCCGTTACCAATGGGTCGTTTCTCACAGCAAACACTCTGGGTGAAGGAGATGCAGGCAATGTGATTATTGAGGCTAGTGATTCTGTACGGTTCGACCGTGGGAATGCTAGCAGCAGCGTCGGTTTGGACAACTATGGTGTAGGGGTAGGTAATGGCGGTACCGTTAGCATCACCACAGGCTCACTCGAACTTGCCAACAACGCTCAATTTTTGGTCAACAGCTATGGGAAACAGGGAAATGCAGGTAATGTGAGCATAGAGGCCCGCGATACCGTCTCCTTGTCTAATGAAAGTTATATATTCAGTCAGCTAGGAGGGGAAATCGTCGGCAAAGCGGGTAACATTAACATCACCACAGGCTCCCTCTCCATCGCTAGTGGCTCAATTCTCAGTAGTGACACCTTCGGATTCGGGAATGGAGGCAATATCAGGATTAAAGCACGGGATAGCGTCTCTTTTTTGAGCGAGGGAGGTGCATACAGTCTGGTGCAGCGTCAGGCAATTGGTACAGGGGGCGATATCGACATCAGGACCGGCTCGTTGGTTGTGGCTGATGGGTCTTTTCTGGCAGCAAGCACTTTGGGAAAGGGAAATTCAGGCAATGTGACGATTACTGCTACTGATTCTGTCACTTTAAGTGGGGTGAATAAAAAAGCATTCCCGGGTGGGCTTTACAGCGAAGCCGCAACAGGAGAAATTGGTGATGGAGGTAACATTAATATCCGTGCAAAAACGCTTACAGTCACTAACGGCGCTCGCTTGGCTACCGATACCAACGGAAGAGGGAAGGCTGGGAGCATAAACATTAATACCACTGATTTTGTCTCTTTTGATGGCGTGGGCAGTAATGGAAATCCAAGTGGTGCATACAGCCTTGTGTCCCCAGAAGGGATAGGCAATGCAAATGACATCAACATTACTACGCGATCGCTCTCCTTAACCAATGGCGCTCAACTGCTAGCCAGTACCCGTGGACAGGGAAATGCCGCAAAAGTGAGCATTACTGCCACCGACTTTGTCTTCTTTAATGGAGTGGGTAGAGATGGGTTTGCCAGTGCGGCTTTGAGCTCGGTGGATGAGGGAGCAACAGGCAACGGGGGCAACATTGACATTACAACTGGGTTGCTCAGAGTCATCAATGGCGCTGAAGTATCCAGCAGCAGTAAAGGGAATGGAACGGCAGGTAACCTGAAAGTAAATGCTCGCTCTATCCGTTTAAACAACTATGCTTCACTCAGCGCTACTACACGCAGCCCTAAAGTTGACCAGAATAAGGAACAGGCGACAATTAACATTAACTCAAATGATTTAATTATGACTGGCAATAGCAACATCACAACCGACGCCAGAGGAGCAAATGTTATCGGCGGCAACATCAATATTAATGCCTCGGTCCTGGCTGGCTTTCAAAATAGCGACATTACTGCCAACTCTGAGGACTTTCGTGGCGGTAATGTCAGAATCAATAGCCAAGGTATCTTTGGCTTTCAGTCTCGCTCTGCAGCTTCCCTAAACACAAATGATATCACCGCCACAGGGGTAACTAGCCCGCGTTATGGTAACTTGCAAAATTATTTACTTGCTATTCACCTGACTCGCGGGTTAATAGAACTACCTCCTTATATG
>NZ_JABXYX010000162.1 GCF_017982655.1 Brasilonema sp. CT11
CGCCCGAACCTATCAAGAATTAGATGATGCCATTACAAATGCTTTAAACGCAGTGACGAAAAAAGACATTATTGGATGGTTTACCCACTGCTGCTACTATATTGCACCCAACTGAGAACCGCTATATTTCCAACTTTGCCGTACAAGTTCGTATAGCGTTAAAAACCAACGCCTTCTAGTATTAAAATAATTTTGCCAATCTGGTTCTAATTCGTCTAATTGACTAGGTAGACCATTAAAAAAAGTTTCAAGTTTTTGATATAAAATATCGTGTTCGCAACGACAATTATCCCATAATTCTTGTCCATCTTTTGTTAGAAAAGGTCTGAGAGTCAAGGGAGGAATATCTTCTAGGCTGTATAGTATTGCAGTAGTTTCTGCTAGCGGGTAGTTTTCAATCATTACTTTTAAAATTTTTTGATTTTCTATCACCGCCCCTATTTTCACCTAATTTATGTTCTTCTTGAGGTATTAAGCCCATAGTTTTTAAAGAATCAAATAGATATATTTCGAGCCATCTGTTAGCGCTAATACCTTGATTATCAGCAGCTTTTTGTACAGCTTCAATAACTAAATCATCTATACGGTAAGATACTGCTTTTCTTTTACGCTCTACCATCACATCTATATAAAACATACAAGAATCCTGTCTAGTATTATCTCAGATAGCATCAATTGTATTAGTGTTTGAAATCAACTGCAATACTTTTGATATCAAAAAATTTTATCGATAAGTGCTTTATATATAACCTATAATCATAATCAAAGTATTGCAATTGAAACATATTTGATTTATATTGATAAATGTAAGGCAAGAGCAAGCCGCCACGACCGCCAAGCGAGTCAAAGCAAGCGCTCCAACCCTACATCAAGCACAATCGTGGAATCGACCGTTTAACGGGTTCCGCCCACGGCTAAAGCTTAAGTTTTCACCCTTTGTAAAGTTGAGGTGCGATGCATAGTTGCATTGCTCGCTCACAGCGTTCTCCCTTGAGAATGGCGGTATCGCACTAGTCCGAAGTAGTCGTTTTAAGACTAATCAGGTAGTGACTCCGTAAAACAAAGTAACCTTTACAGGTTGTCATGAGGTGCAAGCCTCCTAACAGCTAAGGAGAGATATGAACCAAATCTACGACTATATAAACCAATTCAACTACGAACACACCGCCACTCTGATACATGTGGCTAGCGACGCCATTAGAGAGGAAATTTCATTTGCTAAAGCTTACGAGAATTTAGGAGCGTTGATCCATCCGATCCATAACGCCAAGGGAGTCGGGATGTTTCCACTAATTGAAGATATCCAAGACCCACGCCAGCTAAACAACCTCATCATTATTGGGGCAATGAGGCTGCAAAACTTGATGAAAGCAATTTACTCGTGAAAGTTAAGGAGTAACCCAGTGGAAGAAAGAACACTGCTAGTAGAAATCACTCTAGACACCTATGTCTGTAAGATTTCATGCCCTCATTTAAAAGTTTCAGTCACTACTCCTTTCACACAAAATCTTGCAACCGACAGAGAAAAGATAAATTACCTGCTATTAGCTCTTAGCCGTGCTGTTAGCGAACATTTTCCACCAACCGTAAGTACTTGGAATTGAAAAATTATGCCACGCAAAAAACAGACAGAACAACAACCAGAACAACCCACACAAGACCAGCAAAACGAACAACAGCATGGTTTACAAACTTCCTCAGACACTATTCAATTCACTGCTCAAACAGTCTCTACTCTATTTGAACGCAAACTCGCGCTGGACGGTCAAGAGGCTGCTAACGTTGCCTGGGACGCCTTCAATGAGTCTTTTGTCTCTACCTGTGAAGAAAGATTCAGTGAATTTGTGAATTGTCTGTTACCAGAACTCCAAGCGACGTTCGGACGCCTACAGCAACGTTCAACCGACCGACAAGTCAAGCGCCAAAACATTATCACCAGAATCCAGAATATTGCAGCGACTGTTGAAGCGACTCAAAAGACACTTGTTGCTTCACCAATGGGATTTGTTGATTACGAAGTTCAACCACAGTTAGAAGCCACACAGGAGGTAGAAGAATGAACATCCAAGACCAAATCAAACTCAGACAGCAATTGTGCTTGATGAGCGACGCCTATCTAACACTTTCAGATAATCCGGTCTGGTTAGAGATGGTAGCACTACATCCAGAATTAGAAAAACTAAGACAGGAAGCTGCCACGGTTACTGATTCTGTCTGGCATACGTTCCGGTCAAAGTGCGCTTCCTAAAGCAAAAACTACCTCACAGGTTCACGGTGTGGGGTAGTTCTCGCCCGTCCAATGACGGAATTATAGCAGTTTCAACTAAGTACATTTTACCTAAAAATGGAACAAATAAGTGAGTTTATTCAAGACACTCAAGTCAACGAACACGAGTTAGATGAAAGCTTAGAAGAATTTGATATTGACGAAATTCTAGAAAGCGAAATCAAAACAATTCTCAACGATGTTACTAAGACCAAAATCACATTTCAATCAATACAAAATTCTAGGAGGTATCTAAAAAATGGGCGCTAAAGAAGAAAGATTGAAAAGTCAGGGTGCTAAAGATAGAAGAGTGTCAGCAGTTGCAGCCAAGGAAGCTAAGAAGGTAGCGGATAAGGTAACAGGCAAGGGGAAGACACAACACCCTGCTAACACAACAATCCCTACCACAAACACATCCCTAACTAAGCCAGATTTAGCAACTATTGGGACTAATTACCACCCATCCATTAGCTTGACCGGATTACCACAACTGAACCCATCTGGAATTGAAGCTTATGTTCCCAAGTACGACTCTAGTAAATTCGTTGTTGCTGATCCGTTAAAGTTTGACTCAAACGCGCCACAGATAACCAAGGCACAATTTGAGCAAAATAAGCAGATAGCCGAGGGAATGATTTATGCTTCTCAGTCTTACGGATTAGCGGCTGATGTAGCGGGAACGAACTTCCAGACTATAGGGAAAGTCGCCAAAGCATACACAGCGGGTATTACAGCTAGTACTGACGTTGAAAAAGCTAACGGTGCTTATCTGGGTTATCTGTCCCAAGTCGAAACCAATAAGCAAGCTTTTGTTAATCTACGGGTTAACGAGTACAAGACTTTCACCGCAGTGGAAACAGCACCACACACAAAGCTTGAACTTGACTCAAAGCTTGAACTAGCCAGAATCAAGAGCGAACAAGCAAAAGAAAATACCACGTCAGCCCAAAATGATTTAAATTCTCTTAGGCTAAAACTCGGCAACGCGCAAAACGGTTAATTTTTAAAAACAGTAGAGCAGTATTTGAAATACTGCCTACTCTCTTCAATCTAGGAATAAAACTAACATGAAACGGAATCTTTACACTACAGCGCTTTGTGGTGGACTTGGCTTGTTTGGCGGTCTTTTCATAGCAACGGGCGCTTATAAGGATTTGAGTAAATCACTCAGCTTGCTAGCTTTGGCAACACTCCCGACCGCGTATATTACCCATTTGATAGTCGATACCCGTGCGGTGCGACGGCTTAATGAAGAAAAAAGGCTTAAAGATACTGCAATCAAAGAAGCTTCTGACCTCTACCGTAAAAATGAAAAGTTAGGAGTTGAAACAGCCAAGCTTAATCAAACCATCAAACAGCTTGAACTAGAGAAGAAACAGTTAACTGAAAAAGTTGAATCTTTGGCTGAATCACTCGCGGCTTGTCAAAATGAACTACCAATCAAAAGTAATGAGATAGCCAGTCTACAGACTGAAATAACAGCACTTCAAACCACGTTAACTGAACACAAAGAAGAAATTGAAGAATTACAAGCTGAGTGTGAACAGTGGGAACAAAAATTTGATGAATTGGTAGAAAAGGCATCTGAAGAAAAGTTTCAAATTGCCAGAGTGACGGAACTACAACGTATCTTTGATGAACACGACCTAGTAAACCAACAATTCCAAAACATCATTGATAGGACAATGATATGGGCTGATAAAGTTCGTACTTCTCACGCTAATAAAAGCGCTTTCATCAAACAGATGACTCGAAATTTCAACGAAACTCTTGACACGGTAGGGGAAAAAATCAAAACACAAGAGCAAGCATTTTTAGCAGAAATCGAACTACTACGTGAGAAAGTAGCAGTACTGCAACAGCAAAACGCTGGTGAAATACTAGAACCTGAGTACTTACCGCGAGACTTTAACCGAGCTACTGATATCAGTAACGGGATAGCTCATGTCCTCAGACACTTCTACAACGTATCATTACGAGTCAATGGGTTTGAGGAAACGGAAGGTAGTTTACGAGTAGGGTACGCTTACTCAAAATCGTTAGATCCACAAAAACTATTGGACATTTTCGAGAAAGCAGGCAAGGACATCACCAAAAGCTTAGGGTTGTACTCGATAGCGGTTTCAGTAGACAAGCTGAGTCCGACTTTCATATGTTCCATCAAGACCGAACGACCAAAACCACCAACCGATGAACAGATATATAAAGATGGTTTGATTCCCGCGTCTCAGTTCTGTGATCAACTATTCATAGCGACCGACCACCGCAAGCAAGGTAAACCAACACTTCGAGTTATGGCGGCGACGGGTGAGGGCAAGGGAATCGCTATCAAGAACTTACTAAGCTACTTTACAGAACAAGATAACTGGGAGATATGGTTATCTGACCCTGTAGACGAGAGTGATGAGGATTACTGGGATTGTCCCAAAATGGCTAAAGGTGTGAGTCAGGCGGGTACAGCTTACCAGATGTTTGTAGACTTACACAGTGCAAGGCAAGCTAAAGCACCAACATTCACAGAGCGCCTAGTGGTAGGGGTGTTCGATGAATTTGATAAGCAACACTTGGATGATGACAAAGAAGCGGCACTCAAGATAATGACCGCTATTCGTCACACCAAACAACGCCAAATTCTTATAGGTCAATGTTCTGAGGTAGGCGCTAACGGCTGGACTTGGGACAGTATGAACAATTGCGCGTTGCTGGTCTTGGGTAACTCGATAGGTACACTCATCAAACACTTGGGTAAGGACATGGGATGGACTATCACCAAAGTCAACAAACTTAAGCGCGAGCACGAGAAGTTTAAAGAATGGGCTAACGCTAAGAATGAATCTGAACCGGATAGACCCAATGAGAATGCCTACCGTATTGGCTTGCTGATTGTTGGTGATAGATACTCATTCCTTGAAGTGCCTAGCGCTCATAAGGGTATCTTGCGAAGTGGTAAGGGATTAATCAGAGATGGACTAACTACAAAACCACTACAACCACAAGCTAGTGAAGCGCCTAGTGTACCCGCTAGTAAATCGGCTTATCCTAAGAGGCTTGAGAACGAGTATGAATGTCCGGATTGCTCGCACCGTACACAGAACTTTAAAGACACAACCTCACGAGGTACACCGAGATATGTCTGTGAAAGTTGCGGTAAGAAATCGGTAATCAGCAAGTTCAAGAAGATATCTTAACACCAACTCAAAAAAGTACTAGCTAAAAATATTTGTGGACTAGTCCACTTTTTCCCACTTTTTCCCATTTAAGCGTGGACAAGTCCATTTTTAGCGGCTGAAACCCTGATTATTACGTTCGTGGATAAGTCTATTTAGTCCACTTTTTCACCCTATAGGGGTTTCGTGGATTTTTGTGGACTTTGTGGACTTAATAGTAGTTGAACCTGAAACAGTCTTTAACAAGTATTCAATGTTTTAGACCAAACTATCAGTAACTCAATCGATATAGAGGTACTCGTTATTAGTAACTAAACCTCTGAGGCTAATATTTCAGACGCAATAAACCCTATCATTTTTCGCAATAGTGAGGGGTGCGAGCGTATACAGAGCGTAGTATGAGCAAACTACAAGCACAATCGCCAATTAACCAAGGATAGAAACACCATGTCAAACATGAATGGAACAACGAATACAACACATAATACAGTGACTGATGTAGTACCTATAGAAGCCAAGCCAAAGAAACCAGCCAAGCCTAGAGTAGTGCAAAACGCATTCCAAGAAATTCAAGCCGATTTAGATGCAGGTAGTAGTCAGGCGAAGTTTGTAGTTAATGGTTGGGCTGGTACGTATCCATCGTTAGCCAAGGAAGTGTCGGGCGACTTACCAGTGGGTATGAGTGGTTGTTTCTCGATAGGTACTAAAAACTATGCCGTCGGGCAAGCAACCAACTCACTTGGTGGTAACACTATAGAAGCATTCAGAGACAACAAGATAAAGTTCTTGCATGTGTGGTTGATAGGAGCGCTCACGACACACCCTAACCTGTTGAATAAGTTAGCCAAGGAACGCAAGTACAAAAAGCTTCCAGTGAGAATTAAGCTGAATCTACGCTTACTCAGTCTTAGTTCTAGCAAGAAAGCTGATATTGCCAAGGTGCTAGGACAAAGTAAACAGTTCACTTGTGAGGGTATCGACTACATACTTGAGATTGCCAACACTGACTACCTGTATCCAGAGTCATACGGTGCAGCGCTTGAAGCAACTAGAAGCATATCGCAAGATATCAACCTGTTTCACCTAGTCGATTTGGGCGGTGGAACACTCACACTAAGTACGTACCAGAAAGGACTTGAAAGCACCGATCCGCCAAAGATGATAGAACAGACGGCTAGCAGTGGTTCGGGTATGAAGTCAATACTTGCAAAACTCTCCATAGTACTGGCTAAAGTTGACCGTGGCGGAATCAGTTACTACCAAGAAAATCTAGAATCTGCTTTGAGAAACTCAAAACCATTGGGTAAGGGTGAGCACTCAGTCAAGTATCGACATGGTGTTGAAATACTCGAAATCGGTACTGATGTTACGTTTGCGCTGAATGAGTGGGTTTCTAAGACACCTATAGTTGCTGAATTATTGGGTAGAATCAGCCAAGCCTTGTTGGACGGTCGTCCTGTGTATGCCACGGGCGGGGGATTCGCAATATCTGTAATAGCTGAATGGGTTGCAAATTATGTTTGTTTAGGAATTGATAACCCGTTGTTTTTTATTCTGGATAAGCCGGAACAGGTCAACTTGACAGGGTTAAAACATTTAGACGTTGAAAGTAAAGACTAATACATAAAAAACACTGGCGAGGATTATAACCCTTGCCAGTGCTCACATTTCTCTATTTCACTAGTAAAGAATTACCAGAATCTTACGTAAATCATGGCACACTTCAACAGCAATCAATGGGTAGAGCGAAACGATAACCAGCCGGGATTTATTTATCTCATCGAAGCGATTGGTGTTAATGGATGGATTCCGGGCTGTGTGGTCAAAAGATACAAAATCGGGTTGAGTCGGAACCCAGAAGCAAGGTTAACCACGTTTCACGCCAATCAGCCGCCCGTGGACATGCGGATAGTCCGAACAATCTATGTGGAGGACATGAAAGCCACAGAAACCGCGCTCCATAAGGAATTCAAGCACTGCAACGTTAAGCTGGTCAAATCTCGTGAGTTCTTCGATTTAAATCCAATAAACTTGGCGCGGGTGCATTGGGCAATGACCAGGCATGAGACGCGGGTGTGGAGTTTTGCGGATGTTCCTAAACGTGCTGTTGCTGGCGGTCTAGTAGCGCTTCTGGGTGTGGGGTTGATGATTGGGTATGGATTACGGGCGACGCCACAGCCACGACTTGAACCTATACCCGAACTCAAGCCACTGCCGGAACTCAAAAAACCTCACGCGAGATAGTCGGAAATTTTCCAAGCTCCAAACGGGTCAGACGAAAGAATCATAATTTCAAGTACACTTGTAGCTTGTTAGCTAGCTTACAAGCCTAGTTTTTAAGGAATACCATGAACAAACGAAACCATAGCGACTATAGCCAAATTGCCATCCACTTACCCAAAGACCTAGTGAAAAACTTCAAGCAACTAGCACTGGAATTGGATTTGGGTCACAGCGAAGCGGGAGAGGAAGCAATAAAAATGTGGTGTAATGCAACGATTGAAAAAGCGAATCAAACAAGATTAGAGCGTTAGATTTTTTCGTCGCTAGAGTTTTTGTAATCGGATTACAAAATAGCTATATAGCGATATATCTCTTACATTCCGAAACGGTACATTCTGTAAACTGCTATAGCGAGAAGTCGGGATGTGGCAAGATTACGCCACTTGCCCGAACTTCGGTATGAGGAATAATCGTTCTAGGGACGTAATATGCTAATCAGCAATCCATAGACGAAACACTGGTAAAGTTCCAAAACAGTCCAGATAAATCTATGGGATAAATCTTGTTATTTCTAAGTAGAACATGTTATACTTTTATAGTTGAACAAGGTAAACAAGATGACTTTCACCAAAGACCAAGTTGATCAAGCGACTAAGGAAAAGCTTAATGAATTCGCCAAAGAAGCTGGTATTAAGGGTTATAGCCGTAAACACAAACCTGAGTTGCAAACTGAATTAAAAGAGTTCTTAGAAAACAAAGACAAACCAGTACAAGAGAAAAAAGCTGAACCTGTCCAGTTTTTCGAGAAAGTCTCAGTCATGACCGATGTGGATGAAGTAGAACAAGCTTGTACAGAATTAGTTCAGGAACTCAAACTTGACGGCTTACAACCTAAATCACGGTCTAACAAGCTTTCACCTTACTGGAAACATTTCAAGAACTTGCAACCCACACCAGATACTGGTCACCTGTTCTATCCTTATAAAGCTAAAGGTAAAAGTGAATTTATCCAACGACATTTATTTTTCAAATTTGCCGGACTTGAAGAAATCGACTGGGACAAAGCTAGTGAAGATATCAAAGAACGGAGGCAAGAACGTCAAGCAAAATCTTCTAGCAAGGATGAGTTAGCCGATGCACTGAAAGCCCCCAACAAAGTTTTCAACCTTGACCTATACCTTAAAACCACAATCCAATTGCTCAACAGTAATGACCCTTACGAACTTGCAGTAGGCTTGATCGCTGCCAGTGGTCGCCGCCCGTCCGAGATTGTGATGCTTAGCGAGTTTGAAATTTCTGATTGGATTCCGCCCTACATCAACAATGCTGAATATGGAGTGAAGGTAATTGGACTTGCTAAGAAACGAGACAAGGAAGTACTGACCTACACACCCCTCTTAGTGCCTGCTAACGACTTTGTATCTCGCATCCAGTATTTCCGCTCACTTCCAGAAATCAAAGGGTATCACGACCGATATAACAACCTTTTAAACCTTGGATGGGATAAAGAATACGCTTGGAAGAAAATCGAAGAACAAGTAGGGTATGAAATCAGAAAAATTACAAAATTCTATTTTGATTTCCTACTAAATATTGATGAAAATTGCAACAGAACAAATATTGTTTTAAGAGCTTGTACTACAAAAATATTAACCCTTCGAGATTGTCCTGGAGTTGCTAGAAGACCAAGCCTTACTTATGCAGGTGTGATTGATGGACATGTTATTCCAGAATTTAAAGATGATGGAAGTGTTAAATACGATGGCAAAGTTTCAGCTTCTACTCTTCACTACGATGATTACGATCCAGACACAACTGAAATACCTTTTTTATCAAATGTATTAAAAACAGCAACTGTAACGGAATCAAAGATACTAACTGAAATTAAGGAGACTGAAGACATGGCACGTATCGCAGAATTAGAAACTATCATTGCTCAACTCAATGCACAGATAGCTGAAAAAGACGCACGGATTGCTGAGTTAGAAGCGCGTAACAACAGACCAAAATTAGAACCTATGGAACTATCCAAAATGGATACTACCAGACTTCTTGCAACTAGAAAAGCTGGAAGTGCTGAAGAAAAATTAAACCGCGCTTGGCAAGCTGTAACAGCCTACAACGACAAAACACCAGAGTACAAAATAAATCCTACAAACAAAGTTTTGCGTGAACTGACCGGAGTAAACGGAAAAACTATTAGTGATTGGATGGACTCAGAGTCGCAAAAAGAAAAGATAAAACATTACCGAGACACACACAAAATGACTGAATACTACAACACCCGTTACAGAAACAAGACTGATATGAATGTAGAGATTATTTTAGAAATTATCGAAAGAGACTTGAAACAAGTGTGACACAATAGGGATGTCGTATGCCGTGTGACATCCCCTATGCCTTCACCAGAAGAAAAACAAGAAGCTAGATTAATGTTTCTGTCTGGACGCGGAGCGACCGATATCGCCAGAACTCTAGGGTTGACCCTTCGGACGGTTCAGCGCTGGTTCGCAGAGTGGCGCGGGGGAGAAAATCCAAAACCTAAAAGCGAATTCAGACCAGCACCCATTGTGAAAACGGAAGTGATACCTCCCGAATCATCGCCACACACTACGGAACCCACACTACTTGGATATGGGGGAACTCTTCAAGATTGGGTGAAAGATTACAATAATTTGACGCAAGAACTCAAACAAGAACACCGAGATATTAGGATTGCGCTCAAACAAAAATTATTAAACGAACTGGCTCAAGATGGTAGTAATCGCGCGATCCATACTCTTAGCCTTGCCGTTCAACGACATGGGGCTGAAGAACTGCGAATGTTGAGTCAAGGTAGAGGTGACCTGTTAACTATCAGTCAAGCTTTTAGTCTAGTTCAATCCGCTGGTTTCACGATTTCACAAGCAAAAGAGGACGAACAAGATGATCCAGTTTCCAACCAGGCTCTTGACGCCGAAACAACAGGCGAAAGTGGACAAGAACACGGAACTCCTGAGAGCTAGAAAACAACGACAATCGCCAGAGGCTAAGCAGGCTGCAACGGATTTTATCAAATTCAGAGAATACGTGTGTGGTCATAAAACCTATCCTCATATGTTGGAGTGGATAGCTGTATTGAATACAGGAGAAAGTAATAAATACTTAAAAGGAATCACAGGTGAAGATACTTGCATACTTGCACCCCGAAACTCAGCTAAATCAAGCGTTCTGTTACAGTGGGTAGCTTGGAACATCGGAGTTCATATCAACCTAGGTTTATCTCTAAAAATTTTATACATTTCTTACACAATCGAAGTAGCTGCAAGCAAGAGCAGGCAGATTAAAGCAATCTTGGAATCTAAGCCATATCAAGAGGTCTTTCCAAAAATACAACCGTCTAAGAGTAAGTGGGGTGAACGTGAATGGGCGATTGACTTTAATCATGCTGGCGTGTCGGTGATAGAAGAACCGTATACATTGGCTTGTAGCGGTTTAAAGGGTTCAGTAAATGGTAAGCGTGCCCATTGTATAATTAGCGACGACGTTGTGAAGTCACCAAGTGAAGGTAGGAATAAACTTATACAAGAAAAACTTGAAGAGAACTGGCTTCAGATTGTACGGTTTGTCAAGTTTGATGGGAGTAGAACTATCTGCCTTGGTACTCGGATGGCTAAACATGATGTGTACACACGTATTTTTATACCTCCACAATGGAGAGTTATCACGCAATCAGCGATAGTTGTAGAAAATGGGGAAGAGAAAAGCTTTTGGGAACCGGAAAGACCAGAAGCGCCGGGTCTGAGTTTGACGACGTTACAGCAAGAAAGAGAAGAGGATTTAGAGTCATTCTTGTTGCAGCGTCAGAACCAGATACCTGAAGAATCTTTCCAGGGGATTCGACCGCATTTGATCAAGTTTGGCTGGTTACCGTTAGAGTTTGAACGTCTAGTCATTGGGGTTGATTTAGCCAGTAGCAGCAGAGGCGACTATACAGCGTTTACGACCATCGGAATTTCTCAAAACAAGGTCTATGTGTGCAGCAGCTACCAAGAACGATTATTAGGCAATATGAAGACAATCGACCAATTGTTTGACCAGTGGAGTACGTGGGCTGACAAGTGTCTGAATCCTCCTATCCTCGCTGTGGATGCAAATCGGTACGCAATGGATTTTCAAGGTGATTTGTTAGATTATTTACAAGAATTAGAAGGGAGTACAGAATCAGAGGAAAAGTTCAAACACCTACAAATCGACCCAATTAAATCATCTGGACGTGGTGAAAAGATAGACCGACTTATGGGACATTCTTTATTATTTGAAAAAGGTAGAATCTACTTTAATCGGGTGTCTTCAGATGATGGAAAGTCTTACATGGACAAACTAATTCATCAGATAACTGATTTTAACGTAATGGATTCTAATGATTTGATGGACGCATTAGAAATGGCTTTGTTGATTGGAAGAAACTATATCAATTCTGAAATAACAGTGGCGGGCTAATGAATACTTGAAGAGAAATAAAATTTTTCCAAACCAAAAAATTTATTTATTTTTGGATAGCCCTTACAAAAACTGAAAAATATTTATTTTTAACTTTTGGGGTTATTACAAATGGTGATATCACAAAAAATAAGGGTTTTAATAAAATATCTTAATTAGAAAGGATT
>NZ_JABXYX010000163.1 GCF_017982655.1 Brasilonema sp. CT11
CGAATCTCCCGAGCCGCCGCCAGTGCCTCTGGTAACAATTCTGGCAGTTTCTCAGCCAAACTCCGTAGGGCATCGGCGCGAGAAAACTCATCCCGAATCTCCCGAGCCGCCGCCAGTACCTCTGGTAACAATTCTGTTGGCAGTTTCTCAACCAAACTACGTAGGGCATCGGCGCGAGAAAACTCATCCCGAATCTCTTGAGCCGCCGCCAGTACCTCTGGTAACAATTCTGTTGGCAGTTTCTCAGCCAAACTACATAGGGCTACGGCGCGAGAAAACTCATCCCGAATCTCTTGAGCCGCCGCCAGTGCCTCTGGTAACAATTCTGGTAATCTCTCAGCTAAACTACGTAGGGCTACGGCGCGATGTATTTCATCCCGAATCTCCCGAGCCGCCGCCAGTGCTTTTTTCAGTGCTAGTTTTTCGAGGTTTTGTGGTAAATGATTGGCTAGCGCTGTCAGCGATTTAGCTTGTTGATATGGATTTGAACTTTGCAGGGCATAAGCTAATCCCTGATTGGAAGTCCATACCTTTTTATTAACCAGTGCAATCAGTAGTGAATTGGGTAGATTGGCAACCAAACTGTTTAAGGATGCTATCATCAGTCCATAAAAGCACTGTAAATAAATTGAGCCTGAGGAGTTTTCCGAATACATAACTTCGGCTAATCGCCAAGCACGACCAACATCTGTAACAAAAATACCATTCTGTCCCAGGCGAGCGCACGCTTCATACCAGCCGTTGTGTCCAGTCTCTGTTTCTTCTTGCAGTAGCTGATGTAAGTCTTCTACTCTTTGTGCTTGTTCTAAATGCCAACTCAAGTTTGCGTAAATATAACCATCATCTTCTAAAGTGTGCCACAAACCGGATTTCGTTTTCTTTTGATATCGCTCTAATAGCAGGGAATGGGCATCTGCTAATTTTAGTCCTAATCCTGGTAATTCATGTGGTTGATGGGGAGTTGGTTCACTTGCAAGAATTCGCTTTGCCATATCATGCATTAAATCATGCAATCTATAGGTTTGTTGCTCGTTGAGGGTTATTCCTGGTAATAGTAATGCTTTGGTTTTGAAGGAACGCAACGTTGTTAAAGCTTGCCGGGGAGTGATTGTCCACAATGTTGCTGCCATTGCTGAGGTAATATTTACATCTTCTGGCAATACCCCAAACCAAGAAAATTGCTGCAACATTTCTGGGGTTAAAGACCGTAAGCTAAGATTAAAGGAAGCAATTAAGCTATGATGTTTGCGTTTTTCTTCGCTACTGTACTTTTCTAATCCTGGTAAATCCAGTGTTTCTAAATAGGCAATATCTGTCTGTAAATCCTCTAGCAGTTCTGCCCAGGTTACTCCTTCTGCTATTTGGGATGCAGCTAAATCCAGTGCCAATGGTAAATAACCGACTGTAGCTGCTAATTTTTGGGCTAAGTGTTGTTCTTCCGGTTTTAGTAAACTACAAGATTTTTGCAATAATTCTACTGATTGATCTGCAGTCAATACATCTAAGTCATAGCGAGTTGCACCCTTAATTACAGCCTCCCGCGTTGTGACAAGGACTCGACAATCTGAACCTCCAACTCGAAAAGGTTCTACATGTTCTGGGTTCCAAGCATCATCAACTACCAGCAGTGTTTTTTTGTCGTAAAGCAATGTCTGCAATTGCGTGGAAGCATCATTTACTGTTATAGGTTTGTAGTTATCATCTCCTAAGCGTTTGATCCAGTTACCCAAAAGCGGTAATAAATCCGGGGTTTGACCTAATGTTACCCATAATATCCCGTCTGGAAACAGAGTTTGCACTTCCTCATTATGCGCTAGTGCTGCTGCTAATGTGGACTTGCCAATTCCACCTAGCCCAGAAATGGCACTCACGACTAATGTTCCCTGTGTATCGGGGGATTTCGCAAGTAAAAGTTTTTTAACAGCTTTTTGATGTGATGGACGTTCGATAAAATATTGAGGCAGGGGTGGGGCTTGGCAGAAACAGCTTTTTTTATACTCTGTATTTTTCGTCTTGACTGCTGCTGCGTTTGATGCGGCACGTTCTTTTGATTTTGGGGATCTGCGGTTATCCCACTCAATCTCAAACTGTTCCAGATTTTTTGCCGTGTCATTAAACCACGGTTTCAACGTAAAATCCCAATTTTCTGTACCCCGTTTCTTGAAACGATGATCTTCCAATATCCCCAGAAAGTCTTGCATCCGTTGCAGGGCTTCTCGAATTTGGTTTTTAGTAAGATACCCCGAACCGTCTTTTTTTGTCAGCGTTTCTAAATGTTTAAGGGTTGTTTTAACAACTAATTTCCGGTGAAGTGCCTTTGATTCGTGCCACTCAAAGTTGATGCCACAGTCATCATCGTTTAATTTGCTCAAAGATATTAATACTGTAAATAAACGCTTTACTCTGTCTTTGACATCATCACCGTAAGTAGCTCGTGGCATCTAGTAATTTCCGAAAAAGTTTAGGTTTAGGGCGGTAATATCCGAATCTTAGCACGTACCCTAAACTGCTGGGCTTCCATTGGATCAAGCGTTTTCATTTTATAAGCGGGTGTTTGCTTTACGTTAGTACCCTAACTGGATGCTGTATCTATGAGTTCCAGAGTTCGATTTATGAAGAAACAGCGCCAAAATTTAATAAGCAAAATGATTTGTTTTCTGTTGACCCTGCAATTGTTCGTAATTGGGGTACAAGGAAATATTAAAATTGATGAAGGTGATTCAACGCTGGAAGTGCTTATCTGGATGATAAATCAGTCGATTGTGGTACTGAAACAGATGAGTGGTGAGGAAAAGAAATAAGATTTGGACAACTAAAAATAGCTCAAATTCTCTAGTTGCCCTGCTTGTTCTTGTTAAACGCTTCGTTCTATTTCAAGCTTTTATCTTGAGCAGTGTTATTGATGAATAACACCTCAAGATAAAACTGAAATCCCAACTTTTAACCCAAAGCTGGCAAAACGATAAAAATCTGGCATACTGACGGTAACGCTAACCCTTGTTCCGTCGAGTTTCATCTTATGTCTGCGCTTGATACCTTAACTGATGCTCAATCAACAAAAGTTGGCAAAACTGGAAAAAGTGAGCTTACTGTCAAGCGCAAGTCTCCGAATCAACGGCGATATGAGGATGTACGATCACGGGAGTATTTGTTGCCCATAGAAGTAGACGCAATGATGAAAGGCATCAAAAAGCACGGCGGCAGACATGCACACCGGGATGCAACGCTGGTGTTGCTTCTGTATCGGCATGGGCTACGGGTGGGGGAAGTCGCAGGCTTACGGTGGGAACAGGTGGATTTTACGGCAGCAACGCTTCATGTCATCGCGGAAATCACCGCTGGCTCCTGATTCCATACGGGGAGTTATCGAACAAGCTGGAAAGTTAGCGGATCTGCCGTTCCCCGTTCACGCCCATATGCTACGCCATGCCTGCGGGTATTATCTGGCGCGGGAGAAAACGAATACCCGGACGATTCAAGGATATTTAGGGCATAAAAACATTCAGCATACGGTGCGCTATACTCAATTGTCGCCAGAACCATATAAGGGACTGTGGAAGAAAGCCTAAGCCTTCTTGTCTGATTGCTTGTTTCTTGTCTCCTTTAGTAATGTCATGATGGGGTCTGGTGAATTAAGTATTAAATAGCACATGCTACGAGGATTCAATGCAACCCTATGGACAAGATTAAGATTTTATTTCTAGCTGCTGATCCTAACGATACTGTCCGTCTGCTTTTGGATCGTGAGCTAAGGGATATTCGAGAAAAACTGCAACTAGCTAAGTTTCGAGAGCGATTTGTATTGGAAAGTAGAGAAGCTGTTCGTCCAGGTGACATAACTCAAGCAATATTTGACGTAGAGCCACAAATTGTCCATTTTTCTGGACATGGTACAAATACAGGTGAGATCTGTTTTGAGAATGATGCAGGAAAAGTTCATTATGTTAAACCTGAAGCTTTAGCTGTTGTATTTGAGTTGATAGCAGAACAAGTCAAGTGCGTGATTCTTAATACTTGTTACTCCAAAACTCAAGCAGAAGCTATTGCTCAACACATACCTTACGTCATTGGAATGTACAGGGAGATCGGAGATAGAGCTGCTATTACGTTTGCTACTGGTTTTTACAAAGCATTAGGAGCAAATCGCACAGTAGAGCAAGCTTATAGATTTGGTTGCTCAGAAATTCAATTGGAGAATATTCCAGAGCATTCAACACCTATTTTATATAGTAAAAGAACCGAGGTTTTGCCAAAGAAATCCCACTTCACCGTTGAATCATTCAGCACGAAAGATGATCTGCGTTCAGTAGATACTTTAGTGCCACAGGTGCAAGAGCGTGTCGCAGACGACATCGGATACATAGAACAAGTAGGAACAATGCGAATGTTTCGGATCAATCATCCTGTACCTGTAACAGATGTATATGTTAACCTCAATATTCTGAAGCAAATAAGCAGCGACGATTTTTCTTTTTCCAACAGGGACAGATCTGATGATAATTCTACTTGGTGGAGTTTAGACAGACAAGGATTAGGTTCGACAAAACAGAAGGAAGTGCCTGCGCTTGAAACAATACGTGCATATCGCAAATTAATAGTACTAGGCAAGCCAGGAGCAGGAAAGACAACCTTACTCAAGTCGTTAGCAACTGCCTGCATTTATAAAAACTTAGGATGGAATGATTCAGATTATGTCCCAGTTTTTATTGAATTGCGGAAGTTTGCAGAGGATGCAGCGAAGCATAAAGAATTAAAACATGAAGAATTTAGCTTATATGATGCTATTCAAAAGTTGTTTAAACAATGGAAAGTTGCTCCTGAAGACTGTAAACGTATATTAGAAGAAGGCAGAGCGCTGATTTTACTTGATGGGCTGGATGAGATACCTACCAACCACAGTGATTTTGTTGCATGGCAAGTATCTCACTTCTGTCAAGACTTTGCTAGAAACCGCTTCATTATTACCTGTCGTACTCAAGGAATACAATACTGCTTTGATAGTTTTGCTGTTGTAGAAATTGCAAATTTTACCCGAGAACAAGCTTGTAAATTCGTTCATGACTGGTTTACTGCAATGGTTGGTAATTCAGAAGAAACAAAGGAGCTAGAACAAAGCTTAAATACTCAATTACTAATAAATAAACCTGTTGGAGAATTAGCTGCTACTCCAATTTTACTGAACTTAATTTGTTGTATGTTTTGGGCTAGGCAGGGCGATTTACCAACCAAACGATCTGAACTTTATGATCAGTGCTTAAAAGGTTTGCTAGAAGGAGAGTGGGATCAAAGCAGAGGAATTCAACGGGGTAGTGAACTTCCTTTAGAAGAAAAAGAAAAACTATTAGCACAAATAGCATACACGCTATTCGAGAATAATGATTATTTGCCACACCAACGAAAGTTAGAAAAGCTTATTGCCAACTATCTTCAGACTCAACGTTCAGAAGCCAAGTATATTCTAAAATTGCTAGAATCACAGCATGGCTTGCTCATCCAACGCTCCACACAATATTTTTCTTTCTCCCACCTTACATTTCACGAGTTTTTTACGGCTAAATACATAGTTTCTAATCCCAATCCACAAGAGGTATTTCTATGTCTAGTTACTCACATTACTGAATCACGTTGGAGAGAGGTTTTCTTACTTACTGTAGAGATGTTGGATGATGCAGATAACTTGTTACATTTGTTACAGTTGATGAAATGTCAGATCGACAGGCTTCTAGAAAATGACGACAAGTTACAACAGTTCCTCTGCTGGGTTGAAGAAAAATCCTTTTCAGTAAAAACGTCACATAATCCTGCTGTTATTCGAGCCTTCTACTTTGACATTGGTTTTGACCTTGCCCAAATTTTTACCGCCTGCCGAGCACTCTCTTGTGCTGTCAATCATAACTTTGACCGTGGCCGAGACCTTGCTGCTAACCCCTTCAACAGCAATTTCGGTCTTACCCTCTTTCCTGATATGAATTTAGATGACAGCCTCGCTTCCATTTTTATCAACACCTGCGATTTCGGTACAGACAGAATCAATGTGGACTCTATTTTCGATAGAGCCACCGACTGTAACGTTAACTCAAATATGCAGTGTGAACTGAAACAACTTAAAGACCAATTATCAGATTTCTATCACAAAAACTCAGAAAATTTCAAACAATGGTGGCAGGAAAACAGTCAAGCCTGGGTAGAAAAGCTCAGATCTGTAATGATTAACCATCGTAATATTGGTCATGATTGGAAATTTAGTGAATCTCAAAAGCAACTGTTAAGGCAGTACTACGACGCAAATAAACAACTGGTTGATTGTCTTAATAGTGATTGTTGCATCAGTCTGAAAGTGCTGCGGGAAATTGAGAATACACTATTGTTGCCCACAATAAGAAATATTTCATCTAAGAGCTATTACGCATAAGAGAGAGCGAAAAATATTAACTCGTGGTTTTGAGTAGCGCCAACCTTGGATATTTTACCAGTTTTCGGTTAAAAGTTGGTATTACAAAGGATCTTTACCACTCTGGGCGTGTGTTCCATCTTTATGCCCTTTCTCGTAATGATGAATTATTCATGAGTTAGACGATAATTATAATATTTTTACTTTAATTAAGGAATTGGGAACATAAACGATGTGGTAATAAGTAAGTCAATTAGGATATTGCTAGACGAAGTAGCACATGGAGCCAGTAACTATAACCGCTGTTACTACGGCGCTCGCGACGATCGCACCGTAATCGCTTATAGATTTTATCAAAGGTTACAAACTCAACCATTTTCGCCTTAGCGGGGATTATTTTTCCTTTGCTACGGTCACCCGAAATACTCCTTTTTTGTGATAAGCGGATGCTCATACCTTAAAAATATTAAAATGTCACCATATGGTAAAGCGTAAAGGCATGAAAGTCAGAGAGGTGTTGAGAAAATACAAAGTTGGTAGAAAATATTTTAGTGGTGAAAATTTAGTATTTTTTCAGGCTCGTAACTTCTGGGCTGTAATTATAAAATATTTAGTTCAAAAAATATCACTTGCCTTTGCGTTCTCTTTGGCTCTTACGAGCTTTTGTGAACGGAGTGCGGGATTATATGCTCAGAAGATTAACTCTGCAAGCCTTCTAGCCCAGGGGAGGATACAGTACGTTCCGCCAATCAGACCAAGGCTTAGAAATTTCTTTATGGGTAATCGCCGCACAGCAAGCGCAATTCGTGGTCCTTGTCCGATACACGATTTTTCGTCCTTACGTACTACAGCCTTGGTACCTAAAGATTCTTGGGGGTTAACTGTTTCCTCACATCCCACGTTCTGGTTTTACATCCCTAAACCTAATAAGTCTGAAAGAATACCTATTGCCGAGTTTATCTTACTCTCAGATAACGAACGTATTATTTTACACAAAAGTAGGCTGAGATTACCTGAACAGTCAGGTATCATTAATATCAAAATAGAATACCCTCTAGAAATTGGCAAGAGGTATATTTGGTACTTTAACGTTAGTTGTGGTTCGCGGGACAATCTGTCTTCTGTTTTTATTAACGGAAGAGTAGAACGGGTACGACCCAAAGCCTATGCTGACAATCAAATTTGGTACGACCTCCTAACTAACATAGCTAACCGTCTTATTAATTCAAGGGATACAAAAAGTAGGAAGGACTGGACGAGCTTGTTGAAAGACATTGGTCTTTCAGATTTTGCTGAGCAACCACTTTTGCCCTGTTGTACTTCTGACAAATCGCTATGAAAGCAAATCAAGTTTTGAGGCTATATCGAAATGGGATTAGAGATTTTCGGGGTGAAAATCTTCGAGGTCAGTCTTTTAAAGGTCAAGATATTTCAGGATCAGACTTTAGCGAAGCTGATATCCGAGGAGCACATTTTGAGGAAGCCAAGCTGCGAGGAGTCATATTTAAGAAAGCCAAAGCAGGATTGGAGATACTTTCGATGTCAGCTTTGCTGATAGCTTCATTTTTGTTATCAGCACTATCAGGGTTCTGTTCGGCACTTAGTGGCTACTTGTTATCGCTTATGTTTGCTACCTATAGCTTAGAAAGTACGGTCGCTAGTCGAGTAGTTTTGCTTATACTCATAGGATTTTTCTTATTTACAATTCTTCAAGGTATAGAAACAGGTTTAGGGTTTTTAGGTGTAGCTAGTGTCTTTGCTATCGCTGGAACTTTTGCTTTAGCCGTGACTGGAGCTTTTAATGTAGCACCTACCGTAGCAGGAGTTATAGCTGGAACGCTTGTAGGAACTTTTGCTGGGGCAGTTGCAGTTGCTATAGCTGGAACGCTTGCAGGAACTTTTGCTGGAGTAGTTGCAGTTGCTATAGCTGGAACGCTTGCAGGAACTTTTGCTGGAGTAGTTGCAGGCGCAGTTGCCCAAACCGTAGCAGGAGCAGGAGTTATTGCAGGAGTTATTGCTGTTATCGTCATCATTACTAGTGCTTACATAGCTTGGAGGGCTTTAGCTGGTGACGATAAGTATGCCTTAGTTCGGAAGATTACAATTGCCATTGTTGCTATAGGTGGAACCAACTTTCGTGGTGCTGATTTAACTGATGCTAATTTTACAGAAGCTAACCTCAAAAGTACGGACTTTAGAAACGCTAAATTGACTCGTACCTGTTTTAATAAAACAAAGAAACTACATCGCGTTCGCCCTGGTTTAACTTATTTACAGCAAGCAGAATTAATAAAAGTACTAACTAGAGGTCAAGGGAAAGACAAAAATTTTGACCGTCAAGATTTGCGAGGTGTCAATTTTCAAGGAGCATATCTTGTAGATGCTAGCTTTATTGGTGCTGATTTAAGCGAAGCTAATTTACAAAATGCCGATTTATCAAGGGCAAAGTTAAAACAGACCCAAGTGGACGGAACTGACTTTACTGGTGCTACTCTCACTGGAGCCTTTATTGAAGATTGGGGTATTACCAGGGACACCAAATTTGATGGTGTGAGGTGCGAGTATGTATATATGCGACTCCCCACCATAGAGAACCCAGACCCTTGGCGTAAACCAGATAGTCGAGAGGAGGTCTTTGCAGATGGGGAATTTGGAGATTTTATCAAACCAATAGTCGATACCCTCGACCTATACCACAACCAAGGTGTTGACCCTCGTGCTATAGCAATTTCTTTTAAGCAACTAGCGGAGAACCACCCAGAAGCAGAACTGCGAATTGTTGGTATGGAAGTTAAGGATGAAGATAAATTTTTACTCCGGGCTAAAACAGCACCTATGGCTGATAAATCAGAGCTAAGTGCAGAGTATTTTTCAATTTATAACAATTTAAAAGCTTTAGCACAACAGGAAGTTAAGGCATTATTAGCAGAAAAAGATAGTAGAATTTCTAGCTTAGAAATTATGGTAAACACAACGCTACAAAGCCCTAAATTTTTTGCACAAACCTATAATAATCAAGGAGATACCATGCCAAAAGGCTCTAAAAGAGAATCTAATTTTAATTTCCAAAATCCACAATTTGCTGGTGGTTTAGTTAATGCTGAGATAGTTAATGCTCATCAAATCGGTGGCAATATCACAAACTACACAAGCGAACAAAAGCAAAATCTTGCCCAAGCAGCAGCAGAAATTCAACAGCTTATCTATCAATTATCTCAAGCTAACGAAACAACAAATGAAGCAATTACAGAAGCTCTTCATCAAGAAATTAAATGTAATCCAACACTAAAAGCTAGATTGCAAGCTGCCTTTAAAGCAGGCGGATTAGAAGCGTTAAAAGCTATATTTAATCATCCATTATTTAGCATTCCTGCTGAAACAATAAAAGGATGGTTAGAAGCTGAGTAACTGACTTAATAAAAATGATTGATCAGCCTAGCATAGAGAATATGCTTTACTCTTACCAACAATGGGTCAAAAGTTGGTAATTAATTCTTTATTAATAGACTAAATTAAATTTAGTGGCAGACTTTTAAACATCTTTTACTCGTTAACCTCTGACAAGAACGATATAACTTTTTTATAAAAAACTTTAAATTACACAATCCTTTATAGTTGAAATACTAATTCCTAAGAAGCTGAACACCTTTTTAAATCTTGCTCTCAATAATTGTAGAGAAAAAATCTCAAAAATTTTAAAACATCAGTTATCCTAATACGAGATATTGCTGATGCAATGAGAATCAATCGGCCTACTTAGTCTGGGTATTATTTACCTAATGTCGGTGTGATACCTTTCCCAGTCTGCCCGTTTTTTCTTTTTGGCTCGTCTCTTATGCTTGTTTTATGACCAAAGTCCAAAAATTAACTTATCTGCCTACCCTAGCAAATTGGCTCAAAAATACAGTTACGAAATCTGCTAACAGTAAATATTATCACCGCCGTTTGGAAGAAGATTTAGATTTTCGTACTGCCCTCCTCAAGGAGCTTCAGATTTTGGTACACAATGCCCATGAGGATGCACGGCAACGATTTCGCAATGCGCTCGACATTCCTTATTCGTTAGATCCGCTTGAAGAAGAAGCGACACCAGGCATAGATACCTCAATCATTGATGATTTTCCCCGGTATCTAGAACTCACAACCTTAAAAGGCTACTTTGGAGAGATAATGGCAGCGGTCATTGTAGAAAATTTCAATCCGCTCGATGAAGAGTGGTACATTCCCGCATTTCCTTTTCGCTTTCACCAATCAGCCTATCATGCGCTGGAGAAAATGCGGCAGGAAGGTGGTTCCCCACCTACTATTATTGGTAGGTTCGGCGACGATATGTTGGCCTTTCAACGTAACAAACAGGGAAAAATTACCCACATTTTATTTTGTGAAGCGAAATGTTCAGCAGAACACGATCAAGATCTCATTGCTGAAGCACACGTAAAGGCTAATGACACGAAACCTAGTCCCGTTGATTGTTTTCAGTTGGCTGAAATGCTTAAGGATTATGCTGCTACCAACCCAGAAGTAAAAAGTTGGAGGCAAGCTATAATTAATCTATGGTTTGAAAAAACTACAACCCATGAGCGTTGCGACCTAATTAATTATATCTGCGGTCTGCCTCCTGTTAAGTCAACTACTGTAATAATTCCTACAGACAAACCTCATGTAAATTATACAGTTGGACGCCGCTTGGAGGCTGTAGAAATTCATTTACACGATGTGGATGGTTTGATTGAGGAAGCCTACCAAGCAATTACTCAGCTTATTTCCTGCAACCTTACTGTAGAGGATCTGTCTACTCTTTGGGAAAAAGTCATACTTTGGAGTTCCAATAATAAACAATCGTTGAACTTAGATCAATGCCGCTTGTTAGCCTTTGATGGGCGCACAGCAGTAGTTGGTGTTTGTTCAATTTCTCAGTTTAGAGAGGTGCAGCGCAGAAAAGCAGATATAAGAAATGCCTTCCTGGGATCTGGTATCGTTAAATCAGATCAATCAGAGGGAAAAATTAAGTTTAAGATAAAGCTTAAAGTAGCAAATCTTGCGTAAAAAAAGCTTTACATTTTAAAGCTGTTTGCTGGTAATCTAAAGATAATATGACACAACCTAGTGCAGAAACCATTGCTTTGGTGTCAGAATTAGTTCAGTCGCTGGCTGGTAGTGGGCTTCCCCCTGCCTTTGCCAAACTGTACAGCCATCACACAAGACTTCGAGAGAACCAGCCAGGTTTAATGAGTTGGAGCCAAAATGAAGCTGATAGCCGTCTTGATGATGTTATACGGCTTCTGGAATCTGCATCAGTTCAGAGACAAACTGAGAACGCCCAGTGGCAATTAACCGTGCGTCGTGCCGGAGAAATTTTAGAGTGGCTTCCTATTACAAATCAAAACAGCGAACAAATATCAACCCGTTTGCTCGCCGCCGCTTGTTATCAACTGGCTGGTTATCCAGCAAGAGCGTCAGGACTGTTAAGAGGCGAAACTGACCAGGAGAACGAGTCCAGAATCCTTATTTGTTTTCTTAAAGCCGATTTTGTTGGGCTTTTGCAGCATTTAAGCGAGTATTGGTCGCAAACACTGGCAACAACACAAGACACCCAGCAATTAAACAATTTCAGCAGCGATCATATAACAGAGAAAATCATTGTCACAGAAACGATCAGTGCTTTAGGACTCTTATGTGCCGTAATGCGCTGGGGCAATGAATCTCGTATTCGTAAAGCACTTGATAAACTTACCGCTATCAGTAATGTCGTCCTTCATGGACAGAATCCTTATTCATGGGTTTTGTCCAAACTATGTGCGGAAGTCGCTAGTACATATATTGAAAATAATATGCGGCGGCATCTTGAAATTCTTCTTCAAAATGTCAATCAAACTGGGCAGGCGGTTTTTGAA
>NZ_JABXYX010000353.1 GCF_017982655.1 Brasilonema sp. CT11
ATGTTACGCTCCATGTCGCTCTTAGACTTCCATCGCATTCCTCCAAGCACTATTCTACCGTCCTCTATGCAAACAGATTAATCTCATCGATCTCGTAAATAAATTTCATACCTCTGTGAATCATATACTCGTAGCCATCATTCATCGACAAGTTGTGCGGGATGATTGGCTTGATAGGCGAGGTTACAATAGCTTGGCCACGTACAGGCACGATGATATCTTTTAATTGAGGTAGCAGACCTGTCAATGGTGTTAGCAGCTGTACTTGTACACGTGTCATCGACCTACCGTCCGAATATCCATTGGTGGCGTATACGACTGACTTGGCTCTGAACTGTACTTTCTTGCCGTCTCTAGTGGCGCTGACAATATAAGAATTCTTTTCTTTGCGTACTTGAGTGACAGTGGTTTGAGTCCACAGATGTAAACCGAGATCAATCGCCTTTTGAACGACGAAGAATATAAGTTTAGCGGGCCATAGTTGACCAGCGTTTTTAGATAAAATACCGCCTTTGTACGCAGTAGAGCCGTGAGTAAAGCGCTGAATCTGCTCTGCATCCAAGTACTCGACAGGCAAGTCTTTGAATCCAGGCAACTGCTTTAATAATTGAAGAGTATGCTTCATTTCTAATGCTTCTTCGTCTCTCGAAGTCAAACTGACGGATCCGCATCTCCTAAAATCGCAGGGTACATTGTTTGAAGTAATAAAGTCTACGACGAGTTCTACAGTATCGGTCTCAAAGTCAATCATCTTTTTGACTTGCTCGACGCCAAATTGTTTAATACGATCGAGAGTGGGGGCCTTGGACCACAAGTGACCTCCGTTACGTCCCGTGGCGCCTGTTCATGAAACATTAATAAGGGTTGTCGAATGATCGTAATATCGTACACATAATGTATATCGAGTAGTAGGTTTAATAAGGAGGCTTAATTTCTCAGTGAATAACGATTACGGTAAATGTAATGTCTTTCTTGACTAAAAGAATAATGGATCACAATTAACAAATATTCGGGTACATCGTTCGATAAGTTCTTAATCGTGCCTAGTATAGCCATCAATGAAATAAATTTAATTGGAATTTACATAAGAAATTTTAAATTGCGATCGAACCTACCAGAAGCGATCCCGCGACTCTCAAGCAATAAAACATTAGGTACTCCATATTTCTTCAAAAAATACGCTGTGCTGGCTCCAGAAATACCACCGCCTAAGTAACGACAATGAGTTAGAATGTGCAACGTGGATTTCGAAAGTCTTTTTTTTTCTTGTCCGAGCCAATTCTAATCGGTATACGAGTCATAGTATTGAATTTAAATAAAATAATATTAATTTTGAATTATCGTACCAATAATGATCACATCCAGCTCAGCGGTTATGGGATCCATCGTTTTGATATTCTCGAACTTGGCCTGCGTGAGCCAGAAAGAGTCAGAGCTTTGCTTTGGTGGTGCTCGATGCATGTTTAATTAAATATTTGCAAATAGGACCTAAAGTCTCGATATTGTGTTCACCGCTTGTCGCGATCTGAAAAAATGAACTTTTCAGTGAAGCAAGATTACTTCAAACTGAGTAATAATATCCAAATAAAGGAAGTAATATAGAATAACCAATATTAAAATAAGTACCAGTTCTTTTATTTAATCAAAAAAAGAGCTGATTTTCAAGCTCAGAACTTGGCTCGCTTATTTGTTGAGGACGTTGTTCTTCAAGTAGTTTTGCATCTTGGGGAAGACGGGAGTACCGAGACCAGAGACGGCGTCCCAACCCTTAGTGGCGACGTAACCAACAGAACCGCAGCAACTCTCAGTGCAGTAGTTGTTGCCAGA
>NZ_JABXYX010000164.1 GCF_017982655.1 Brasilonema sp. CT11
GTGGGTTAATTCCTGCTTTTTTAGAAGTTAAAAATATTTTAGGTCCCCTGATCTAAGACCCACCTCTGAGGTCTGTTAGGGGAAATACCGACCAAGTCAACCGCCTCTGTTCTGAAGTCGCTAATACACATGGTTGGGGTTTTGTCAATATAAACTTGCGTCCCTACTACTCCGAAGGTTCAAAGACGCTGGGCTTTGAAGTAGCAGAACAACTTGGCTGGGAGCTACCTGACCACATTGTCGCACCTTTAGCATCTGGTTCTTTATACACGAAAATCTACAAAGGCTTCCAAGAATTTGTTGAAGTTGGTTTGGTGGAAGGAAAGCATGTCAGGTTTAGCGGCGCACAAGCACAAGGGTGTTCACCGATCGCCCAAGCTTATAAGGAAGAACGCGACTTTATCAAGCCAGTCAAACCCAATACCATTGCTAAGTCTCTTGCAATTGGTAACCCAGCAGATGGTGTCTACGCTGTAGAACTAGCCAAGAAAACTGGTGGTCATATAGAATCAGTCACGGATACCGAAATTATCGAAGGCATGAAGCTCTTGGCAGAAACAGAAGGTATCTTTACAGAAACCGCTGGTGGAACAACTGTTGCTGTGCTGAAAAAGTTGGCAGAAGCTGGTAAGATTAACCCAGATGAAACCACCGTGGTATATATTACCGGAAACGGCTTGAAAACCCAAGAAGCGGTACAAGGTTACATTGGCGAACCTCTGACAATCGAGGCAAAACTTGATAGCTTTGAACGAGCGCTAGAACGTTCCCAGACACTGGATCGCCTAGAATGGCAGCAAGTTTTGGTTTAATCATTAAATTATGAGTCATTTGTTCAAAGTTCTAAACTGATCACAAATGACAACTCTTAACTCACGACTCTCCGAATTTATGACTGTAAAAGTTTTAGTTCCTACTGCTCTGCAAAAATTCACCAATAACCAAGCCACCTTAGAATGTAAAGGTGACACGATCGCACAACTGTTTGACTCTTTAGAAGAAAACTGTCCTGGTATCAAGTCGCGCTTATGCGATGAAGCTGGACAACCACGGCGGTTTTTGAATCTGTACGTCAATAGTGAAGATATTCGGTTTTTGGAAGGAAAAGATACACCATTGAATGATGGTGATGAAGTAAGCATTGTCCCAGCAGTGGCTGGAGGCTAATACAATTCAAAATTCAAAATTCAAAATTCAAAAAATTTTTTGAATTTGAATTGATTTGTGACTCTGTAGGAGCATGACTTTGGTTACCAGAAAATGCCATCGCTATTGGGAGGCGTGGCTGTGTCAAAATGAAAGTGACTTAACCACGCTTGTGAGTTCTAATAGCAAGACAAAGGAAGAGCTGAGCAATGGCAGAAGAAACAAATCACAACGAAGCTGGGGAAGTTGCTCCCAGCACTGTAGATAAGCAGGCCCCCAGTGTCGCTGAAGAACACGCTCCCAGTACAGACTCACCCGAAGCGACAGATATTCCTTCTGCAAATACGCCTGAACCTGCATCGGCGAACTCAGAAGCGAATCCCAATGCAGGAAAAACAACGACTGCTGCACCCAAAGGCGAAAAGCCAGCAGAACCAGCTAAAGCCGAAGCAGAAGATAAGCCACCAGCTAAAGCCAAAGCCGGAGATAAACCAGCCGAAGCAGCCGAAGCCGGAGATAAACCAGCCGAAGCAGCTCAAGCCAAAGACAAATCAGCTAAAGAACCTGGAGATAAACCAGCCGAAGCAGCCGAAGCCGGAGACAAACCAGCTAAAGAAGCCGGAGATAAACCAGCTAAAGAAACTGAAGCAGGAGACAAGCCAGCTAAAAAAGCAGGAGACAAACCAGCTAAAGAAGCAGGAGATAAACCAGCTGCAAAAGGTGAAGCCGGAGAAAAGCCAGCCGCCAAGGCAAAAAAAGAGAAAGCACCGGCTGTTGAGGATAAGCCATTTGCAGAGTTTATCCAGCAAGATTACTTACCAGCTGTGCAAAAGGCGATCGCCAAAGAAGGAGTGCAAGATTTAGCGCTGAATTTTGCCAAGCAAAAAATTTCTATCGTTGGTTTTGACAAGTCTGAGGAATGCTGGCAAATAATCGGCAGTTGGCAGGACGGTTTACGTCAATTTAACCTGTATTTTACACAAGAAGATATTCAAGGGAAAAAGGCTTTTTCCTGCAATGAAGGTAAAAAGCCCAGTACTCTTGAGTCATTCTTAATTGATGAACGCAAAGTCACTCTTGACTTACTAGTTTATGGACTCATGCAGCGCCTGAACGGTCAAAAGTGGCTGGGGAGAAATTAATTTAGTTCGTCGAAATGGTAGGTAACGGCTCCAGTATTGGGGTCGTTGTCTATTTTTACATAACCTGATTTCAACATTTCTCTGAAAACAACTTCCACCTCGGCAAAAGTAGCACCCGTTTCCATAACTGCTTGAGTAACGGTGAGTTGTCCACCTCTTTTTTCTGCAGCTCTTAGTAATTCCATCGTTAGTTTTTCCTGAGGAGAGCGGTAAACTTGAGTAGCAACAGCTGGCTGATTCAAAGGAACACCCAATGGTGATAAACCTGCTTTTGCTCTGAGTCTCATTTCCTGTTCATCTACCATATTTGGGATAATGAACAAGTCTACAAACTGCCCGATACCAAGCACTCCACCAGTTAACAGCCACAATATACCCGTCCCGATCTTGCCGTTGTATAAACGGTGCAGTCCGCCTAAGCCAACAAACCAGCCTGCACTCAAGATGTAGGAGACAAGAAGACGTTCTTGAGTATCTTTACTATTATTATTGTTTTCTGCTTTCATCTTGTTTCTATCCCCTCTAATTTACTCTTGTTCCCTAATTACAATTTTCCTACTTTATTTTTTTCATATCAGGATGGGCTGCCAGAGTTGTTTGAGTTTTCATATCACCACAACTGAGCAAAGCAAGCGCGTTACAAGCAACGAGCGCGATTGGATAGTTCTCATATCATGCTCGGATGAGCACAAAAAAGAAGAACCTCACCCCGCCCTCCGGGCACCCCTCTCCTTATTAAGGAGAGGGGCGGGGGGGTGAGGTCTTTTTGTTGTAAGTAATCAAACGAACTTAATATCATTCTTAAAATAACTAAACTAAATATTTACTGATCTTCAAGGTAATATTTAGCACATAAAAAACAACGCTCCCATATATTTACAATATGACTGGTTTCTGCGTACCTTACTTCACCCACTGGATTGATTCCACTGGATGATTTGAGTTCGCATGAGTTTCTATTACAAGCTACACATCCTCAATTAAGGATTTCCCAAAAAATTGAAGTGTTGTTGCAACTCTTAACGTATGAAGTGTCTGTTGTCGCCCTACACCTTGGTACACTTAACTAAACGAATAAAATACTGTCGTTATACTGTGCCTTGTGAGTCCAGTCCTACAGGCGGTGAGGCAGCATAAAGGGAAAGCTTCCCTTGTGCCGGCTCGGGCTTTCCCGTAAGGGTAAAAGTATTACTGTTGACTTTTGCAGGCACTCAAGATAATAAGACACTCGTGGCAATCAAGACATGGTAGATTCCCTCAAAAAACCAGGCTTTGAAGAAATGCGGTCCGGGATTAAAATCCCAGCCAAAGAAACCCTACTGACACCCCGATTCTACACGACCGACTTTGATGAGATGGCAAAAATGGACATCTCACCAAACGAAGATGAGTTGAAAGCCATTCTGGAAGAGTTTCGTTGTGACTACAACCGTCATCACTTTGTTCGGGATGCCGAGTTTGAACAATCCTGGGATCATATTGACGGGGAAACTCGCCGATTGTTCGTCGAATTTCTAGAGCGTTCCTGTACGGCAGAGTTTTCTGGCTTCTTGCTGTACAAAGAACTCGGTCGTCGCTTAAAGGACAAGAGTCCTGTTTTGGCGGAATGTTTCAACCTCATGTCTCGGGATGAAGCGCGTCATGCTGGTTTCTTGAACAAAGCGCTGTCGGACTTCAATCTGGCGCTGGATTTAGGGTTTTTGACCAAAAGCCGTAATTACACGTTCTTTAAGCCAAAATTCATCTTCTACGCTACTTATCTCTCGGAAAAAATTGGTTATTGGCGGTACATCACAATTTATCGCCACTTAGAAGCACATCCAGAAGACCGGGTTTATCCGATTTTCCGCTGGTTTGAGAACTGGTGTCAGGATGAAAACCGCCACGGGGATTTCTTTGATGCGATCATGAGATCCCAGCCGCAAATGTTAAATGATTGGAAGGCGCGGTTGTGGACTCGGTTCTTCCTGCTGTCGGTGTTTGCGACGATGTACCTTAACGACGTCCAGCGCAAAGACTTCTATGCATCAATTGGTTTAGATGCACGAGAATATGACATCTACGTGATTGAAAAGACCAATGAAAGTGCAGGAAGAGTGTTCCCAGTCATACTGGATGTTGAGCATCCTGAGTTTTATCAGCGCTTAGAAGTTTGTGTGAAGAATAACGAGAAGTTAACGGCGATCGCTACCTCAAAGACTCCCAAATTCCTGCAATTCTTCCAAAAGCTACCCTATTACATCTCCAACGCTTGGCAGATTTCGCGGTTGTACTTTCTTAAACCAATTGACGCTACTAAAATCCAAGCAACTGTTCACTAAGTTGTAAGCTTTTGCTAAAACTTAAGTGGTTCTGTATTATACAGAGCCACTTTTTTTTATGAATTACAGAGGCGCAAAACAATGAGAAGGCTGTTATCAGCTTTATGCTTTGGAGTGGGTGTGAATTTGTTTGTGATGACTGCTCCTGTTTTGTCTGATACACCTTCAAAAAATGCCAAGGATTTAGATATAAGTCCAGAAATTATTAAAAATAGTCCAGTTTTGCAACGTTGGCGGCGTCAAGTACCTAACGTGTTGGAAGATATCAAGAATGACCCTAGTTTTTCTACCAAGATACGAGTGGGGTCTTCTTACTTTTCTTCTGAGAAAGCATTTGGGGTGAATATTGGTGTGGAGGACGTGTTTATTGGTCGTACTAGTCTAACAGTCAGTGGTGAGTATGAAGCGGTGTTCAATGGTCAACGCCAGGTTTATGGTGCAGATTTGCATTATTATCTGCGTCCTTTGGGTAGCTACATCAATATTACACCTGTGGTAGGCTATCGCCATCTGGAAATTGACAGCTACTCCACAGATGGAGTGAATCTTGGTGCGAAACTATTGCTGGTGTTGTCTCGCACTGGTGCAGGAGATATTTCTTTAACCCAAAGTTGGGTTGGTTTGGGTACTGGAGAAGAAGTTGGTTTAACAACAATATCAGTCGGTTATGCTCTTACCTCAAGTATCCGTATATCAACAGATATCAAACAGCAAAATAGTAAACAAAATAAAGAGACTCGCCTAGGCATCGTTTTTGAGTGGATCCCCTAAAATAGGCTTGTTTAAACCATCCATTTTATTTTTAAAGTGGTATCGATTTATAAATCCAGCAACTTTCGCTTTGTCTAACCCGTAACTCTCATTCCATTTACAACTACGACAATGAAACCTAATTTTGTTGAGTGATTCCCACTCGATAAAGGATAGTTGTTTATTGCTGCAGACAGGACAAATATCGTATTGAGCAATTAAAACAAGCTTAGAAACCACTGTAATTAAATCGTCAGGGTCAAATGGTTTAACTAATCTTATAGAAAATCCTGCATTGAGAGCAAGAGCGCCTGCTTCTTCAGAGGCGTGTGCTGTTAAAGCGATCGCAGGAATCTGGCTAACTGCGACAGCAAGGTTTCTAACTTTTTGAATCAGTGAATAGCCATCCTCATCAGGCATGGCAACATCGCTAATCAGAATATTTGGCTTTAACTGCGTAATTGCTTCAAGGGCTTCCCCTGCTGATGTCACCGCAGTCACTTGAACGTTGTACTCTTCAAAAATAACCTTAATCAAATCAAGATTATCGGTATCATCATCTACCGCCAGCACCCGCAATCCATCTAACAACTGTGGAGTATCCATACGCTTAGACTCTAATCTAAAATATTCTCGCTTACGTTGGGAATCGTGACTTTACTTATTGTTGCTTAACAAATCATAAGTTTTTATTAAAATTACTGAGTTTTCTTATTATTTTGTATGAGATCGAATCAATTTATCTATCGACAGAATGATGAATATATAAAGACCAACAAAATTTAAGATTTTCTTAAGGTTTCCGAGGTCAAGAGAATTTGAAGTTGGGGTGAAACTTCTAAATTCCCAATTGTGAGCCTTTCACTAGCGCAAGAAATCCTATTCCCTGTTCCCTATTCCCTGTACAATTGTGATTACCAATCCTTCATTAAGGGGTGTTAAGCCATGCCAATGGCGGTTGGAGTCATTGAAACTCAGGGTTTTCCGGCTGTTCTAGCAGCCGCGGACGCAATGGTAAAAGCTGCTGCAGTTACCATTGTTTATTATGGGCTAGCGGAAAGCGCTCGCATGTTAGTTGCTGTTCGGGGACACACAGCTGAGGTAGAAAGAGCAGTTGAAGCTGGTATTGAAGCTGGTAATAACCAATCTAACGGTGGTACGGTCATTACCCACTACATTGTTCCAAATCCTCCTGAGAATGTGGAAAGTATTCTGCCAATTCATTTCACTCAAAAATCAGAACCATTCCGAATAATGTGAATGGACAGGCTGATCATTCCACCGCAGGTTCTAACATCCGAATCGTCCCAGCGTCAGCATCGATTTCTACCTCTAAACCAATAGGTAATGTCAACATCTTTTCAACACCATGTCCAATCATCGCACCAGACCAAGCAGGAATGCGCAGTGGTTGAATGTGATCCGACAGGACATCTTCTAGAGTGAGAGAACCATAGTCAGCATCCGGCAAACAATCAGAACATTGCCCAAAAACAAAACCTGCAAGTTTGTTAAATAAACCTGCTATCTTTAAGTGAGTTATCATGCGGTCAATGCGGTAAATATTTTCGTGAGTATCTTCCAAAAATAGAATTGCACCGCTCAAATCGGGTAAATAAGGAGAACCTACAATAGCTGATAAAACTGAAAGATTCCCGCCAATCAACCGACCTTTTGCTTTACCAGAAGTAATGGTTTGTTTGCGGTACTTCACCTGCATGAGACGATCAGAATCCTCAGCATCTTTTTGATTTTGAAAAGTCACAGCTTCACCGCTAAATAAAACGCGGCGAAAATAATCTGTTTGAGTCTTTTTCCAAGAGGTTAATCCATTGGGACCGTGAAATGTTACCAAGTTTGTTTGAGCATTTAATCCGAGAATTAAAGCTGTGATGTCACTAAAACCAACTATAATCTTGGGATTTTTGCGAATGCGCTGGTAATCAAGATAAGGTAGCATCCGGCTACATCCCCATCCACCGCGAACTGGTAAAATGGCGGCGATAGACGAATCACCAAAAAACTGATTAATATCAGCAGCACGGTCTTTATCTTTACCTGCTAAATAACCATATCGTTCAAGTACATGGGGTGCTAGTCGTGGAACAAGTCCCAATCCCTTGACTGCATCTATAACAATATTAAGTTCTTCACGGACAAACACCGCACTCGCAGGAGCGATAATACCTACAATAGATCCTGGCTGCAAACGCTTGGGTTTCAATAGTGGTTTACTTGCTGCTTTTGCCAACTGAAAGGGAAAGGCAAATACTGAAGGGGTAGCAGCTAAATTTAAAAGAAAGTTACGGCGGTTAATCATAAAAAATTTTTTACACTTAGAGTAAGTGCTATTAAACCACCAATGTAATAGCAGGTGCAAATACAAACCTCTGTTGGTACTTGGATCTCTGTTTTGACTTCTGACTTCTGGTGCATATAAACTTAGCCAAGTCATATACGTTGAGTCAAGCTGTTTGAGACTCTCTTTGTGAGTAAATATGGTCACAATATGATGCCCATGCAGCTCCAAATAAACCAGTTATAGAACCTGATATTGCTGCCAAAACACCCCATGCAAGTGGTCTAGTCCAACTGGTAATTTCCTTTAGTATTGCGCTACTTGCTTTGCCAACAATATAAGCTGTTCCTGTTGCTGCTACTGTAACTAAACCCAACTCTACTAACATTTCTAACAGTCCCTGACTGGATAAATCCTCCTCAAAATAGATTTTCCAGACACGGGTGTACATTACAATGTCAGAAGCAGTTAGTATAAGCTGCTTAGGAAGCTCTACGCCAGGAGTTGGTGCAGCGGTAGCACAACCACTACCAACAGCGTAGGTTGCAACTGCTAAAACAGCTTCTAATCTTTTTTTGCCCAAATTACTCACAATCTTAACTCCTGTATTTTAGAGAGTACTGTCTGCTTGCTTCGCACTCATTAACTGTTATTTATTTCCGACACTTAAATTTCAATATAGGACTACTATTTGATTTTTGCGAAGCTAGGTACATCTTAAAGAGCCTTTTTCCCTGTTAAACGTTCCCTGTTCGCTCGTTACGCAAGAAATTTCATAAAATCAAAGCGGATTTTTATAGTTTTTGAAATATTTTGAACTCACTTTACTCTTTTCCAAATAATAATAGATAAAAATTAAACTTTCATCTTTTACATTGTACTGAACATGTTTATAACTATTGTCAACATGTTGACACGTCAAATCAAATGTTTATGGTAGCAGTTGTCAGATGAAAAGCTCTTTATCAATAGACGGTTTGCTCATACTATCAGGTGATGTTGCCTAAAGATTTGGAGCGATATCTTAAAGATATAAATACTTAATTAACATTTGAGACGAAAACTATGAAAAAAATTATTACGGCTAGTCTAGTCGTTTTAGCCACTACTGCTGGATTTTTACTTAACAATCAAGCAGTTCAAGCTCACTCTCGCGGTTACTATCACTTTCGCCCATATGGATACTATCCGTATTTTGGACGTCCAATAAATTCTTGCTATCCTGCCACTCAGTGGCTTGTTGACGAAGATCCTGCGTATCATCCTCAAGCTTATGCTGATGGCTACCGTCAAGGAAAACAGAGTGCAACAAGAGGAAACAACTATAAGCCGCGTACTGCTGGTGGGGAATTTAGTCGTGGTTTTGATGACGGTTATTATGGAAAGAAATTTGCTGGTCAAAAACAAGTCGTTCCTAACGAATATAAGCCATATACTACGTCAGAATGTGGTTGGTATTAATGGTGTGCAAGCTTAAACAAACCCGGTTTCTGAGAAACCGGGTTTCGTAAGTCACCTAAATTATGATGAATGGAAGCGGTTACTGCACCACTTCTACGATCCATTTTCCACGGTTGAGCATTTAGAAAGGCTATTGCAGTATCACTGCAGTGAATAATTGCTTATTATTTTGGAGCAAAAGAATCTTTTCCTGCTCCACACACAGGACATACCCAGTCATCTGGTATGTCTTCAAACGCTGTCCCCGGTTCTATACCACCATCTGGATCGCCTTTTTCTGGATCATATACGTAATTGCAGACAGAACATACATAGTTTTCCATCTTTCTCTCTCTCTAAATTAAGGATCTTCTTTGCCTCAATATTATATACATTGAATTCAGTTCGTAATTCGTAATTAATTGACTAATTACGAGTTACGAATTATCAATGACGAATTGTTAATAAAGAGTCGTCAAAGACGCACCTAACCATCCAGCAAAGTTTTCTTTCTGTATCGTAGAAGGATTTTTTACTGATTTTATCTGATACCTACTAATGCGAGGATACGCCAAGGTGACAGGTAAGGTACGGAGTTCATCTTGATGGAAAATAGTGACTTGAATGATATCCATTGGTTGGTAATCTTTCAGGCGATCGCCTAACCCATTGGCTGTGATACGCAAGCCATCAATAGCCAGCAACTCATCTCCCGGATCAATTCCTGCAAATTGTGCGGGTGAACCTGCGTCAACAAACTTAATCAGTTCCCGTCCATTGTCACTATTAACTTTAACTCCTAGATAAGGTTCTTCGCCCTTTTCCTCCACCAGTTGCAAGCCAAATGGTTCCAGGTATTCGTTGAAAGGCAAATCTTCAGTCTTATCAATGTAGGAGTTGAAGAAATCAGTCAAATTTATGCCAGCAATGAACTCAATAACTGACTGCAATTGTTCTGGAGTATAACCAATTTCATCTGTGCCAAATTGATGCCACATTTTCACCATGACATCATCTAGCGATCGCTGATTTCTAGATCGTGAACGAATCAGCAAATCTAGCAATAACGACACCATTTCCCCTTTTAAATAGTAGGAAATTTGACTATTACTGCTATTGGCATCCGGACGATAAAGTTTAATCCATGCATCAAAACTCGATTCTGCAAGAGATTGTACCTTGCGTCCTGGAGTTGTTTCATGCCGAGCAATTTCCTTACTCAAATTATTCAAGAATGACTTTGCATCATAAATTCCTGCGCGTAAGGGAATGAGCAAATCGTAGTAACTTGTTGTTCCTTCACAAAACCACAGTGACGGTGTATAGTTTTCTTGGTCGTAATCAAAGACTTCTAGTGCTTTTGGGCGAATGCGCTTGACATTCCACAAGTGAAAGAACTCGTGTGCGACTAATTGCAAGAAGCGTTCGTATTTGTCGCGATCGCGGAAACCTAAGCGCTGATAAATGAGTGTGCAGGAGTTTTTATGCTCCAAACCACCATAAGCTTGAGCAAATAAATGCAGCAGAAACACATATCGCTGATATGGTAACCCACCAAACATCCGTGCTTCTACTTCAATAATTTTCTCAATATCAGTAATCATCTGCTCCAATTGGAAATTGCCTTTCCCCCAAATTGCCAGTTCATGGGATTTTCCCAATACCTCAAAGTGATGTAACTGATGGACACCAATTTCAAAAGGACTATCTACAAGGGTGTCAAAATCTGAAGCACAAAAAGTGTTTGTCTTGTGTGGAACTGATGGTAATGCTGTAGTGACTCGCCACTCTCTGTGTGGGGGTAAAACAGTGACTTGTATTGGTTGTCCTTCCCAAGCCAGTATTCTAAAAAACAGTGCTGCACCATTGAAATAGCCATGGCTAGAGTCCAAGTGATTTGTTCGCACTGATAGCTCATTTGCAAATATACGGTAATGTATAACAATTTCTGATACATCACTTGTTACCACCTGCCAGTGATTTTTACTAATCTTGTGCCAGGACAAAGGCTTGTCATTAGCAAAAGCAGCAAAATCTTGTAAGTGCTTGGCATATTCCCGGACTAAGTAAGATCCAGGAGTCCACACTGGCAATTTCAAATCTAAAGTCGGCAACGAGTAGTCTACCAGACGCAAACTCACTTCAAATAAGTGCGTTTCTGGTTTGGGCATTCCCACCTGATAGTAAATTGCTGGTGCAGTTTCCTTGGTATAAATGTTAGTGCGAGGTGCAGTTGCTTCAGTCATCTTTGTTTATGAGTAAGAATTCTGAGTTATTAACTATTAGTTAATAGTTAAGAGTTAATGGTCAATAGTCAATAGTCGTAAGTCAAAAAATTTGCTTACCACTGTTGCCTCAGCACTTGAGACTTTTTTATACTTTATCGCTTCAGTAGATGAACGACCTGAAATTGATGAAATAAACCACCATGTTGCTATTGTCTATTTTTTTCTAACATTCGTAACTGAGTTCGGAAGGTTTTATTTCATCTTTTTTGGATTAGCTCATTATCTTAGGATTTTGACTTTAACGTCAATTCCTCAGTCGCTTCTCCAATGCTGAGTTTTACTTCGTTGCCGTTTTCCATATCAACTTACCTGATATAGACTATACCATTTTTCGTAATAATGAAAGTATCAATGATACATAGAGAAGTCAATAGACTTGGTTGACCTGAACTTCCGTAGAACACACAGGAGATCACCAAAGGATTTAGAGAATATTCCAGGGGATACAAAGTAGCAATAAATGCTAAATATTGCTACTTTATACTTACTATTGAAATATTCACCACTATTATGTTAATATTCTTATCATTTGGTAAGCAAATATTTTATTTATATAAATAAAAATTAAATAATGACAAATAATCAGAAGATTGTTTAGGAATTGGAAACAGGTAATTGTGAGTTTATAGTTCAGCAGCTAAAACCTACTAGACTATAAATTTAAAATCACTGAGCAATTACCAATTTCCTTTTCAGGATGACCTCAGTCTTGACTCCTCAAAGCTTGGGCTAACAGGTAAACTTTAGTCCATTCACCCATTGCTTGGTGCATTTTGAGTTTTAGCGCTGAAGCTGTGTCTTCTATCGAATAACCTGCTTTACGCAACTCT
>NZ_JABXYX010000354.1 GCF_017982655.1 Brasilonema sp. CT11
AATCTTTCCTGCTTTGCTTGTCGTTCGGCCGCTGCCCTTTCTAAAAATGATAAAGTTGTTGGTGCTGTTGTCTGAGTGACTTCTTGTCTTGTTGGTGGGTCAGTGGGTTCTGCTGCGATGACACTGTCTGTTGTCAGTGGTTCGGTGGGTTCTGCTTCGATGACACTTTCTGTTGTCGCACTTTCAGCATCTTTTTCTTCGGCAATTGCTGCTACTGCTGGCGCTGTGCTGAGTTCCTCTGTACCTTCTGGTTGTTCGGCAGTGGTTTCAGGCGCAGTCAGATCAGCTTCTTCTGGTGGTTGTGGCGTTTCTGTGTGTGCTGGTTCTACTTCAGGTTTTTCTGGTGGTGCTTCGGCTGTGACCTCAGTTGCGGGAGTTTCTGCTGGTTCGGTTTGTTGCCTTTGCTGAATATTCTTGTAGGCTGCTTTCGCGTAAGCCAGCAGATCCGTGGCTACTTCGGGTGCAGTTTCTGTTGTTGAGGTTTCGGTTGGTTGGGGTTGAGGTTGTTTTGCAGCAGGAGTTTCTTCCTGTTTCTGTTGGGAGGGAGTACCAGAAGGCTCATTATGTTGACGGCGGAACCAATTGAAGACCATTGCAGATAACGTGTTATGAAACTATAAGTTTTTATCTAAATTTTGACACTTCCGCTTCTCATAACAACAGGATTCTTTAGGAAGGATGTAGTCATGTTCGACATGACTACATTACCAAAAAAAAACGGGCTGCGCCTCGCTGCGCCTCGCTGCGCTAACAGAACACAGTTGTCAGAACTGGTGAAGAAAAAACTTTCATGGATTGGTCAGTATAACAGGAGTTTTATAAGGCGGGCTAATTTTTTGACCCAATGCGATAAAGCCGAATGTATTTCTTCATCGAGAAAAAAAGAATTCTTTCCTTGCCAAATCCTCAAAGTGCCACGCGCCGATCGCCGCAATACTCTATTTATTTGTGAAGATATTCTGTGTTCTGTGTTCTTCTTAACGATAAAGCTTTTGGCTACGGGCTCGTTGGTACCTTTTTTTGCTCAGTAACTCGGCGCAGAACACCATTAATAAATCGATGACTCTCTTCTTCACTGTATCGTTTAGTAAGCTCTACAGCTTCGTTAATTGCGATACTGTCGGGAACTTGAAGATACTTCATTTCTGCTACGGCGATTCGGAGTATATCTCGGTCAATGTGAGCAAGGCGAGTTACTTGCCAATCTACTAAAGCAGTGGAAATTTCCTCGTCTATGGTGTTTCGGTTTTCACTGACAGCAATAATAATCTCTTTAGCGTACTCGCGGACTTCTTTATCTTGATTAGCCAGTTGAATGAGTTCAGGAAATTCGATAGTCGCAGCTAACTTGTTGATGGCTGTTTGTGTGTACACAACCGCTTCTTTGAGCATTGTTCTAGCAGTATTTAGGTCACTGGCGCGTGTTTGGCTACTTAGAAGCCGATCATTACTGCGTTGCAGTTCGCCTGCAGCATTGTCTAGAGTATCTTGGACTTCGGATCGCAGCGTACGTACTGCTGCTAGCACTAACTTTGGTACCAGTTGTTCTGGTGGTATCTTTTCTAATTTCTTTGGGTTGATTGGCAGTTGGCTGAGGCTTAAAAGAGCCAATTCACGAGAAATTTGACGAGGTTTACGCTCTTGCATAGAAGTGAGTTAGGGGCGAATGGAACAAAGGGAGTGGGGGCTAGGGGTCTTTCAAGGGTAGGTTTTTTGGAATCTCGAAAATAGTTGAGAAAATTCTCAGGTATTTAACGTAGTTTGGTCGTTTCAGGATTTAAGGGTCGGCTGAAATCGTCAAAAAATGACCAAATCAAAAAT
>NZ_JABXYX010000165.1 GCF_017982655.1 Brasilonema sp. CT11
TAATAGGTGCCATTTTTCAGAATAACGGTTATATCGTTTTTCATCGAGGTATTGACGGAACGCAGAGACTGCTGCACGCTTGTCAGGGAGCAGGGTGCTTTGCTTGTACAGGCATTCCCGTTGCCGTTAGGGCTGACATATAGCGTTTTTACCTGTGTTGTAAAGTAGTTCTGCTTTGGGTTGGGGGAAACCATATAATTCTTCATTTGGTGAAATATGACTCACCGAGAAAACAAACATCTATAGTTTTCCCTTAAATGAATAATTATACGAAGTTGCGGAAGATAGTATTGTTATATTTCGTTATAAAGTCTTCCATTAGTATTTTATGCAAGTAAAACAATATCGTGTTTCGTTAGTTCCTGAAGTTATTCACATTCTTTCGTCCTGGTCACGCTGAAGTTATTCATGGTTACTCGTTCGGGCTTGTGTCCGGGCGCTGCCAAGCCCTTGCCCGCGTCGCTCGCTCGCGCCACTTCGGTTATTAGTCCTAGTCGCGTTAACCGGAGCGCGGCAGCGCCGCGCCCGCGCCCGTAACACAATCCCACTAGAAAAAAAGAAGTTGGTCACCGCGCTGGCTGTTGCTTAATTGCTATCCGCTATGTGCGGGTTTTTCATGGTTGCAATAAACTGCATATTTAGTTTTAATTAGCGTTAACGCGCTATAATAGGATAAAATAGTTTCAATGTTTTTATGTTAAAACAAATTTTTTCTCAGTTTTCAGTTGTTGGTTTTTCAGGTGCGCGTCGTGCTCCTGATTGGTCGCTTGATGCCATGTCTTCAGCTGCGTCCTCTGTTTCTAGTGGGTGCTCGGTTCGTGTTGGCTGTGCAAATGGTGTTGATTTGTTCTTTCGCGATCTGCCTTTGGCAGTAAGCTCCGCTTATCGCTTCCCTCGTGCTCAAGTTTTTTCTGTTGCTGGTCATCACAGGTCAGATTTTGCAGCTAGGTCTATTGCTTGTGTTAAGTCAGTGGCAGATGACGCTGGCTTGTGGGTTTGTTTTCCTTCTAGTGCTTGTCCGCCGTCGCTAATTCCTTCGTCCCGGTCTAGTCGGTGCTTTTATGGTTCTGGCAGTGGCACTTGGGCAAGTCTTGCGCTGGCTGTTGGCTTAGGTGTTCCTTGTTTGGTTTATCTGGGCGAGTTGTCCTTGCCTGTTGGCTGGTCCATCTCTCCTGTTGCTGGTTGTCCTGGTTGGTTTTCTTCTGGCTTGGCTGCTGGTTCTTTGGTTGCTTCCTCCCCTGTGGTGCAGCTTTCGTTGTTTTAGTCAATAAAAAAGCAGCGGGGGAAGTTCGCCCTCTGCCTTATCACAATATCTACTGTTCTTATTTGATGGTTGTTTGGTTCATGCTTGTTTGCAGCAAGATATCCCTACATTTTTGACTATAGTCTGAGCCAAAAAAATCTTTGATTTGTTTAAGTTCTTCAGGCGTCATACGAATACCTAAGACTTTAGTTTTAATAGGTTTATCACCGTTGGTAAATTTATACTTAGTTCCAAAGTCTGGGTTTCCTCCAGGTCTAGCCATCTTCTATCATTTCCTTTAAAAGTCCTTAATTAGCATGTTAACACACAAAAAAGTTTTATTATAGCGTGTTTTACACGCTATAATAAAGGAGTAGTCAAAAAGGTGACTCATGGAAAACCGAGAGGAAAGAACAAAAAGCAAGATAAATCAGCTACCTGAAGCAGTCATTTTTCTTGACGCTATCAGTGATTTCATCACTATTAAGGGTGCTTGCATTGAGAAAACAGACAAGGGTGATAAAGTTCGCCTCGTTTGCCATACGAAAAAAGGCGCTCTAATTCTGATGAAGCCAAGCGATTTGGAAATCTACGCCAATAGAAAGAATCGCTTGAGCGCTGCTCAGTAACTAAATTCGCCTTCCAAGGGGAGATTCTCCCCTTCGCTTTACAACTATTAAACACTTACAGGATAACTCAAATGACAACCGCAAAAGCGCATACGCGCTCTAATCACGCTTACTCTACATTTCATAATTACCTGTTAGCAGACGCTGACAAGGGTTATGCACTACAGCATATTTACTCTGTTGAGGCTTGCCGCCACTTGCTGAAGAAGTGGGGATGGAGCGAGGAAGATATTAAGTTATCTTGTGAGCACATCGTTATTGATGTTCATCAGAATTTTGTTTACCTCAAAGTCCCTCGAATGACATTGATCAAAAAGGGTGAGCCTGTTAAAGTTCGCCCTCTTAGCCGCTTTGTGAGTAAAAAAGACTTTGTAAACACACTCATTGAGCGTGCTTGGCAAAAAAGCGATCCTTATAAACTGCAAGCCTCAAGCAGTTGGGATGAGTTTGTGGTGATGGGTAACACTGGTGAAGTGTATGAACTGCGGTTGTGTTGCTGTGAGATTACATGCACCTGTCATGCATTCAGCGGATTGAAAAAAGCTTTTGAGCAAGACCCAATTGCAAATAAAATCTTGTTTGAGCATCCTGTCACTACTGGTTTTATGCCAGACAAACACATCTTTGCAGTGTTCAAATATCTGGGTGTCACCAACTACACCGAATACCGCGCTGCTCTGACTGCTAGACATGAGGCTGTGTTGATGATGGAACGTGAGCGATCGCTTTCAATCAGCCAAACAGTAACAACAAGTCAGGTCAATGACAACGACTTAGCGCTTTTCTAGTGGGTGTGTTGGGATGGCGCGGGCGCGGAGTGCCCGCGCTACCCGCCAACGTGACGGGTTAGAAGCTGTAAGTTGATTTCTCGGCATATCTAGGCATTCCTGAGCGTTTGCGTAGATTTAGGCATAGTCGTAACCATCTTTCCTGTGAACAGGTGTTAAGTACTCCAATTTGATTGACCTCCGTTTTTTGTCAATAACAAACTCACCGTAGCCGTGAGACATTGGGCAAACTCGCGCTGTGAAAGTCCCAGCATATTTACCTTTTGGGACATCAGCACGAACAATGTCACCAGTACAAAAACCATGTATTGGGCGTAATGGACGATGTTTTTGTGGATAACCAAACTTGTCTGTTTGGCAACGTTGCCTACCACCGAAACCTGTTGCTTTCACCTTGAATATTTTAGTTGCGACAAGCTTGATAGTTTCGACTACTCCAACACAAGCAGCATCAATCCAATGAGCTTTAGGAAGCTCAAATCGAATTCTATTGAACTTGGTTTGACCTCCGGTTCCTGTACTGACTGGTAAACCAAAAGACTTCAAAATGTTGAAAAGTGCCCATCTAGTAGAGTTAACTGATGCTGCATCTTTCAGTAGTGCTTTGGCTTGCCTCAAAACACGATTCAGCACATCAGGTTTACCTTTTAGAAACTCTTTGACTGCGTTGTTCCCTTTCTTTTGATTGCACTTGTGGCAGGCTAAGCAAAGATTAGATATTCGGTCAGATCCACCTTTGGATTTTGGTTGAATGTGTTCAATTTCTAAAGGAACATGCTTAACACCGCAATAAGCACACTGGCGGTTCCATTTCTCCAATAAATATTCCCGGCACTCATAACCATGCAACGTCCCACGCTGGTATTCTGTCCCGGTAATTTCAGGATTTTGGATTGCTTGCGTATCGAACTTCACTAACTCCTGAGCAATTGAACCAATTGGCGCAAACTTTTGAAGTCGCTTTACCCAAGTCTCAGTTGTGAGGACGCGGTGTCGCAATGATGGAGCTAACCAACCATCTGGACGTTTGCGATTAACAAACCGCGCTTGACGATAACGAGTGTTTCGGTTTCGGCGTCCTCTACGCACTGCTAAACGATGCTCTAGCGCGTCTTTTATCATCTGACCACGGTGCTGCAACTCCATTGCCCATATCACATTACCTTGGTTAGTTACTAGAGCTATACCAGTAAACTTGGAACCAGGGTCAATTTTGAGCGTTAGTGGATATACGTTAGGATTCTCTATCACTCGTTTCAAAATTAAAGTAAACGGATATCTACGAAAAACAGCAGCTTTGCCAGAATCTAGTAATTTCCGTGCATGACTTGGATGTACTGGATTGAGAGGTGTGTTGTTTTGGTCAATGAGAAAAACGTAATTTGACATATTCTGTCATCCTTATTACTAAGTAAAGTTTGCCTCGACAATGATTTAAGAGCTTTTTGAGAAAGTAGCACTACGGCTATAAACCTGTTTACCGATTGCTTAACTACTTCCGACAGTGCAACAAGCTGGCGTTCACTTGAAGGTGTCATGACTCAAAAATCGTAGCTTTCGCTTAGTCTGCACGCTCCGACTTTGTACAGATTTACCTAGGCTTGCCTAGAACTGCATAGGTTTTTCGGAGCGGGACAAATCAACAAAGTGGCGCGTGGCACTCTGCGGGCAAGGGCTAGGCAGCGCCATTCCATCACACTCCAATGTGTTTATGTCTCAGGATAGATGTTTTACCTCTACGTGTTGGTAACTAAATGTTTCTGTTTAGCTCTTTATTTTTTACTAAATTTTACTATTGGGTTATCAAATCCTTACCATTGAGTTACCAACGTGAACCCTCATATAAGCATCATAAAGCATGGTTTTTGACACGCTAAGAACCGAAAATAAAGATATTTCGTACCAAAGAAGGAGCAAAAAACCTTAAAGAAACTTGACCTGAAATCTGATTTTCAATCAAAATGTAGGTAATGTCACATAAAAGACAACTCTTGTCCATCTTAAATAGACAAGAGCGTGGGCACTTAGCCCGAAAAATAACACTTTTTTAAAACAAAAACTTAACTACCGCCTCGGTTCTGTGTTCTGGAGCACAAGCCCTAAAAGCACCAAAGAGGTTTTTAGTAGCAGAGTTCTTTATTTCTACTCCATTCTACAACGTACCCTAACCAAGCAATGAATATCTATCAAGACAAAAAAATACTGTCAGCCAAGCCAACAGTATGTTATTGCTACTTTTTATTGAGACTTTTCAATACTTTAAAACCTTGTTTTCCTTTTTGTGTCCCCTCTTTGCGGGCGGAGATTAGACAGTATTTATCAAGTTTTTCTTCTCCATTATGCCATGTACCTTCTTGGTAAATCAACAGCAACGACCACGAAATTAAAGCACACTTACTTTTTATTGGGGTTCTATGACTGAAAACTCTGGTCAATATCAAATCAACTCAGTAGCACAAAACAAGGATAAAAACTTACTAATTACCTTAGATGAGATAGAAAAAGTTCTCAAGACAAGTCTGACCGTCTCCGAGATGAAACTGTTTCTATCACTGAAATGCTCTGATTTCTTAAAACAAAGACCTACAGCCAGAAAATTAATGAAAGACATTGGCGTAGGCAAGACAACATTTTACAGAGCTATTAACCGATTGCAAAAGTTAAATATTTTACCTGAGTCGCTTGTAAGAAATTTAGACATTACTAGCTATTCCAGTGTAGAGCAGTCCATTAGAAACAGAATGCTTGCAAGACTTGGGGGACAAATTGAAGTTAGAACAGCTTTTGGCTGTGTTGACCTGTTGACGCCTACAGAAATTATTGAGATTAAGCCGATTGATGACTGGAAAACAGCACTAACAGAAGTACAAGCGTACGGGGCTATCTTTCCAACTCACAAGAAACGTATTCATGTTTTTGGAACTAAGGAAGAGTTGACCAAGCTTACCAGAATAAAAACCGCTTGCGACAGCTTCGACGTTTCAGCTACTGGTGAGGAGGGTTAGTCATGACCAGCGAAAAGCAAATTGTCAAACTGTCTACTTTACACCTCCGGCTAACCAATGAGGACTGGGTAGAAACTTACAACCAACTTACGCGAACTGAACTAGGTGTATTTTTCTGGATTCGTACCCTTAATCCATTCGGTGACCGCGACCTTGAGATTGATTGTAGTGAGTTAGGTAAACAGTTACGAATGCACAGGACAACCGTCTCAAGAGTTTTAGAATCGCTTAGCCAAAAGAATTTGATTGATTTAGAGATAACTAAAGCAAAAGTTGGGTTATCTGTCAAGCCAAATCGTCTCACTTTATTGTCAGATTACAAAAGTGAATCAACTAAGGTTGAAAATGAAAGCATAAACGAGCAAGAAGAAGAAAAAGAAAGTTGTGCGCCCACGCACACAGATGTGCGCCCACGCACACAGATGTGCGCCCACGCACAAAGTTGTGCGCCCACGCACATCGATGAGCGCCCACGCACAAAACGAAGCCCAGAAAGCAGTCAGGGTAAAGGTTCTGATTTTCCTCATACTCTTAAGACTAATAAAGACATTAAAAACACTACAAACAGCGATCGCAGCTCGAAAATTTCTTCTACGCCCAAGCCAGTGACTAAAAGCGATCGCAGCTCGAAAATTTCTTCTACGCCCAAGCCAGTGACTAGAAGCGATCGCAATCAAGAAGGTAGTGTCCTAGAAATTTTTGAAAAATACAGCAAGAAACTTTCTCTTTACGGGGTCTACGTTTTCACCATCCAAAACGAAATCAGCCAGTTAAATCCCAGGATGGAAAGAATTATTCAAAAATCTGGAACTTTGAACAAAGACAAAGTAGAGAACGCGCTACGCGCCTTCATAGCGTGGGCGCGTGATGCAAAAGACGTGAAAGACATTTATCGAGCTTTGGAAGCAGCAATAAGCAAAGGATGGGAGGAATTATGAGTTCTAACGAGATATCTGGTTTTGGCAATTATTCCGCCGGCGCGGGCAGCGACTCAAAAAAAAGCGTTGAGTCTCAGCAAGACCCAACAGCACCATTTACTACTAAAAAATTATCATCCAAAACTGTAAGCGTTAGCCAGGGCAATTCTAGCACTTTATCAAACAGTGACAGATGGAACCCAAAGGACTTTGAGCCGATTTCATTCGCTAGCGACGGCGACCAATTAACAATCTTCCCACTAGAAAGCGAACCACCAGAACCAGACGACTACCAATCTATAGAAGAATATGAGGAGGCATGGCAGTCATGGGAGCGATCGCAAGTAGAATTGCAGTCGGTAGAGGTTACACGCTCAATCAAATCGACTTATGCAGTGGAATTGGTGCAGGATTCCCCCTCGCAGGCTCAAGACTTGGCACAAACCTCATTGGATACGGAGAAATCGACGAATTCTGTCTTGGAATCCTTTCCAAGCGATTCCCCACTGCCAGAAATCTCGGAGACGTTAAAAAGACGTCAGCAATTTTGGAGGAGCTTGACCGGACAGACTTCTGTCAGCGAAACGAACCATTGCTCGTTACCGCCTCACCTCCCTGTCAACCATTCAGCCTTAGAGGAAAACGTCTCGGTTCAGAAGACGAGCGAGATTGTATCCCATCAATCCTTGAGTTTATCAGAAGAATTCAACCTGATTATTTTCTCATGGAAAACGTCCCAGGACTGCTTACTTGCAGATATAAGCAATCAACAAACGTGTATTACACAGAGTTTATCGGATGGGCACTTGATAAAATCGGGTACAACTTGCAAGCAATACAGGTTGGAAGCGGAAGTTTTCCCTGTGCATTTAAAAGAGAACGAGTCTTACTGGTTGCCGTCGCCAACAGCATTAAGTTCTATCAACAGCCGCCCGCCTGGATTGAACAAGTTAGAACAGTTTTTGAGACAGCAGAAATGGCTAACCAGCCAAGAGGTGATAGATCCAACGTACTTAGAGCAAGAATTTGCAATTCCAATCAATTGGAGCAACCCAGAAAACAACTTGCAGGCTTGGGAGTTCCTACAAGAATACCAGGAATTAGACAAAGAAGACAAGCGCTTGGAAATTGCCTCGACCCACGCATTGCAGAAATTGGAATTAACAGAGTCTTGCTCTTTGAATCGCTCAGAACCGTCTAACGGTCAACGCGGTTGTTTGTACCCCTATATTCAGAACAAGCGTTTAAAAGATGGAACCATTAAGAGTTACCCCAAAGTAATAGGTGAACGTAACCCAGATATAGATAGTCACTGGCGTTGGGCTTACTGTTGGCATGACCCAAACAATGGTTATAAAAAGCGTTCAATCTCAATACCTTACTCATTTCTTAATGCTGTGCGTTCTTTAATTTCTAGTGGGATTGGGGAGAAAAATATGGTTGAAAGCGATCGCATTCCGCAGAGAATACTGCAGTTAATCAGGTGTGCTAAGTAACAATAAATAAGCCTGACAAGCAAGGGGGAGCAGTCAGGCGCTTAGGTTTGGTGATAGTGTTTTCTACTCTATAAACCAGGGTTAATGGTATTATTTTGAAAGCGCTACGGACAGGTAGCGCCCCGCATCTTAAGATACTTTGTTCATCTCAACTTTTAACTTATGAACACATCAGACATGATATCACCTAACGAGTCAAACGATATTATTTGCTTGCGTGACCTTTTTCAGCGTAGAGTCGATGGATATGTGAACATTACTAAGCTTGCTAAGCAGTATCATGAATCCACAGGTAAGCGTAGAGATGTTAATCATTGGCTTGCAACCAAGTCTACTCAAGAAGATATTGAGCATCTTTCAGCCGTTACCGGAATTCCGGTAACGGAGTTAGTACAAGTTTTTCAAGGTGGCACCCCAGAATTGCAGGGGACATTTGTACATCCAAAGCTTTCCATCAGATTTGGCATATGGCTGTCTTCAGAATTTGGTTATGCTGTTGAGACTTGGTTTCAGCACTGGACATTAGAGACGTGTTTTGGTCAAACTTCCCAGCAAATGCAATCACTGCAACAGCAAATACTAGACCAACAGCAACAAATAAGTGAACTGCAAACAGCATTTATTAAACTGCAAACAGCGATCGCACCTGGAGAAAATCTCATAGCACGGAACAAGAGGGATGAACTTGCAGAAATCTACGCTTACGAAAGGAAGCACTGGCACAGATACCAAAATTAATGACATGACCTAGTGAAAAATATCGCGTCTTTCAAGCGAGAGACGCGGTAATTATGCCATAAGGTGTTGGGTTGAAAGCTTGAAACTCAGTAAACCGGAATTCCGGTGTGCTTTTTCTAGTGGGTATTGAGTGTGCTCGCTTGTGCTTTTTCTAGTGGGTATTGAGTGCGCTCGCCTACACGGGTTATTTTTATGGTTGCACGAATTGATTCAACCTTGAATTTTTAGCCTGATAGCTGAGCGATAAGCCGGAGGACTTCGGCGTGAGCGCTCAGTCGAACGCTTTAGCTTGTGCGTATCGCTGTATAAATGCACTGGAATAGGCAATAGGCTGACGCAGATTTCGGAAATATTTCCTGTGTAGGCTTTTTTGCGGGTTGCCATCGCACAGAAGTCTGTGGAAAAGTACTGTTTGCTGTCCGGTTTTTCCACAATCAGTTTAATGACACTACTTTCGAGAGCGCACATTCGGAATACGGAAAGTAATGTCATTAAGTAACTACTGCTTTGGCTTTGGCTTTGGTTTCGGCATATCCAAAGGTGCGGAACTTGCCCTTGGCTTGAAGTCACCTTTGGGCTTAAACGGTGGTTTACCTTGTGGCGGTCTGCTAGTTCTACCAGCAGCAATATCCGCTGCTTTCTTCTCTGCCATTGCTGTTGCTTTATCGTCCTTGCTCACTTTCAGGAATTTGGGTGGTTTCTCCAATGGCACTCCTAGTAGTGAATCGAATTCAAATGCATTGCGCGATGGCTGAAACCTTGCTTTAATTTGGACAAAGACTGGCTTGCCCTGTTCTTCTTTTGTTGCTTTGGGGTTAAACCGGAACGGTGGAACTGGTGCATCCCTCCAAAACAGTGGCAGGTGAGATGCTTTCATGAATTTCACTTTTTTCGCTGGTTCTGACTGCTTGACGTGTTCAAGCCGTTCTTTGGTAAAATTTCGGAAAATTGAAATGCACGGAGTTCGGCAAACGGGAATGAACTGCCACAAGCCACAAAGTTTGAACTCCAGGTCTTGAAGTTCTTTTGATGCTACGTCTTCGCCGGACTGGCGTCCTTTGTCAAAACCAACGAGTTGAAAACCAACATTAGGTTGTTGATCTCTTCCGGGGAAGTGAGTAAATCGTGGGTAAACGACTACTCGTTGAGTGCGATCGCCTGTCGCTTCTATTTCTTTTTTTAGTGCATCATATGCACGTTGCTTCTTGGGTGCGTAGAAGAGTGGGTATTCCTTTGTACCAATAGTGATAGTGGCTATTGTTTTTTCGTCTTCAGTAGTAAAGGTCACATTGCCGCGAATAACACCAACAGCTTGGAAGATGGTTCCAGGAGGAATTTCTATTTCCTGCTTTTTCTCTTCTTTAACCGTTTCTTTTGATGCTGTCTCTGGGGTGTTTGCTTCTGGTGGGGCTTCTTTCGTATTTACTTGTGCTAAAACTTCTGGTGGTTTTTCTGGGGTTGCTTCTGGTGGTGATGGCTCTGTTAATTGTGTAACAGGTATAGCTGGCGAAGCATCGTCATCAGGTTTCTTGGATTTGATTTCGAGTAACTGTGCGGATTTCTTCGTCCGCTTAACAGGTTTTTTTAATGGTTCACCCGATTCGGGTGAATTGTCGCCATTAGTGGGAGGAGTGTTTACCATAAATAAGTATCAGGTGTATTGTTCCTTTATTATGGAACCTGGTGATAAATTTCCAGGTTTCATAAATCTTAGATGTTGAGGCGGCTGCAATCAAACTGTAGCCGCCTCAGCTTTAGGTTTCTTCTCAAAAGTTTGAATATTGGGTTCTAGCAGAACAAACCCGTTCTCAGTTGTCTCGCCAATCTTGCCAGTGATGCTGGCTACCCATTGAGGATAGTTGGCTTGGGCGTCGGTTAACTTTTTCCACACCTTGGGCTTGACGGTAATAGTGATGATACGTCCATCACAGTCAATCTCAAATTGCTGCCACCCGTTCTCTACAGTCTTGGCTTGTGGAAGTTCATTAATTTTGACAACGACTTCTAGTTTTCCTTGAGTCATAAATACCTCTTAATCTTATCGGCTGATATCAAGATGACATTGCGATACGCTCTGCGTCAGCCCTTTGAGCTATCGCCTAAAAAAACCCCACTCGGTCTAAATGATGTCCTGGGGTTTTGATATCACATGATACTTTTTTCTTCCAGAGTTTGGATCAACAGATCCATTGCTTCCTTTGCCGACACAAGCTTTGTGGATTGAGAGCCGACTTTATACTTGGTTTTTAAAGTGGCGAGAATGCGATCGCGCTCTGCGAACAAGCTTTGGCGCTTTGTTAACAATGAATCATTCTCTTGGGGCCCGTCAGGTGGATCTCCTAGGCTACCAACTTTCCCCGCAGTTCATCCAATTGGGCTTGAAGTGGTGCTAGAACCTCTGGCAAAGCTTCACTTATGAAGTGCAAAATTCGCTCTTCTATACGTAAATCTATATCTGGTACTAGCTCGGCTGAAGACTTTGGCAGAGTATTACCAGAGTTTATCCATTTTACAAATGCCACCAACAGAGCTGACGCACTTATCCCCTGCTCATCTGCTTTGGCTTGGAAGTCTTTCCACTCTTGATCCTCAATCCGGAAAGTAGCAAGCTTACTGCTCATTTCTATACACCTATCTATACTAGATTTTAATTCTAGCACGTGTATAGCGGAGCGTATATAAGAATATCACCGCTACACACGTATAGCAAAGTGTATATCAGCTATAAAAAAACTGACGCTCATCTATCGTTTTGTATAGAATAACGTATAGCAAAGCAATCCAGGAGGTGAGGAACATGAAATGGGTAGAACTCAAGATGTCGGAACTCCAAGCACGCGCCTTCCAATAGCCAAGAAGATCGCAGGACGCACCATCAGCAAAACCAAGCATCTACTGCTCATTGCTATCTATCTATACTAGATTTTGACTCTAGCACTCGTATAGCAAAAAATATATAAAAATATTACCGCTACACACGTATAGCAAAATGTATATCAGATATCTATAAAAAAACTGACGCTTATCTATCGTTTTGTATAGAGTGACGTATAGCAAAGCAATCCAGGAGGTGAGGAACATGAAACGGGTAGAACTCAAGATATCGGAACTCAAAGCACGCGCTTTCCAATAGCCAAGAAGATCGCAGGACGCACCATCAGCCAAACCAAGCA
>NZ_JABXYX010000166.1 GCF_017982655.1 Brasilonema sp. CT11
GCTTCAGCCCGGATGGCAAAATCCTGGCAACGGCAAGTTTTGACAAGACGGTGAGACTGTGGAGATTGGATTATGATAATTTACTTAGGGAAGGGTGCGTGTTCATGGGTGAGTATTTCAAAACTAAGCCCAATGATGCTGATGCTGAAATTAGCAATATGTGCCGCACAGTCAGTCGTTAGGAAAAAGGTTTATCAGTTATCAGTTATCAGTTATCAGTTTGAAGAAGAATTCAGCAATTCTGCAATTCTTGATTCAGAAGGAAGAAATAAACAATTGCGACTTCTGACTTCTGACTTCTGACTGCTGACTCCTTTACTGTTCCCTGTTCCCTGTTCCCTGTTCACTGTTCACTGTTTCTCCACACTGCTGGATTAATTTGGCAATTAAACCCGTCCAACCAGTTTGATGACTAGCACCGATACCAGCGCCGTTATCTCCATGAAAGTATTCGTTAAACAGAATCAGGTCGCGCCAATTCGGGTCAGTTTGGAATTTTTCCGTTCCACCATTAAAAGGTCGCCGATTAGAAGCATCTGTAACAAAAATTTGTATCATCCTTTGAGCTAATTCATTTGCGACTTCCTTGAGTGTCATCATTTGCCCAGAACCAGTAGGACACTCAATTTTGAAATCGTCGCCGAAGTAGTGATCGAACTTTTGCAACGATTCCAGCAGTAGATAATTGATCGGAAACCAAACTGGTCCGCGCCAGTTGGAATTACCGCCAAACATCCCCGTGCTGGACTCGCCAGGTTCGTAATCTACCCGATACTGCTGTCCATCCACTGTCAAGATGTAGGGATGATCTCCATGAACTTTAGAAACAGAACGAATACCATAAGATCCGAAAAACTCTGTTGCATCTAACATCTTTTGCAGGATGCGACGGAGTTTATCTGGATAAGTGATCGCTAGCAGTCGGCGTTCACCAACACCTTCTTTGTGCATGCAGGCGATATTTTTTGTCAGATCAGGACGATTCTCAATAAACCATTCCGTCCGCTGTCTAAAGCCTGGGAAGCGTTCTAAAATTTCTGGTTCTAAGATGCTAACTGCACACAATGGTATCAGTCCTACGAGCGATCGCACTTTCATTGGCGATTGATCACCATTTGGTAAATGCAGGGCATCGTAGTAAAAGCCATCTTCTTCATCCCACAGTGCTATTTCACCAGCACCAAGGCCGTTCATGGCATCAGCAATATATAGGAAATGCTCAAAAAATTTGCTAGCAATATCTTCATAAGTCGGATTGTCTTTTGCTAATTCCAGAGCAATTGTTAGCATATCCAGACAATACATCGCCATCCAACTTGTGCCATCTGCTTGTTGCAAATATCCACCAGTTGGCAGTTGAGCGCTACGGTCAAAGACACCTATGTTGTCCATACCGAGAAAGCCGCCCTGAAAGATATTCTTGCCTTCAAAGTCCTTGCGGTTAACCCACCAAGTAAAGTTTAGCAGTAATTTCTGGAAAACCCGTTCCAGAAATTTTTTATCTCCATGACCATAGATTTTCTGCTCTATCTGATAAACTTGCCATGCAGCCCAAGCATGCACGGGCGGATTAACATCGCCAAAAGCCCATTCATACGCTGGTAGTTGACCATTCGGATGCATATACCACTCCCGTGTCAAACGGCTTAGTTGCAGCTTGGCAAAGTCCGGGTCAATCATAGAAAGTGGAATAACATGAAAAGCTAAGTCCCAAGCTGCAAACCAGGGGTATTCCCATTTGTCGGGCATGGAAAGCACGTCATCGCTATATAAATGAATCCATTCGTGGTTTCTGCCAAGAAGACGTGATGTTGGTGGCTGTGGACTGGCAGGATCGCCTTTTAGCCATTCATAAATGACATATAAGTAATATTGTTTACTCCACAACATGCCTGCAAATGCTTGGCGCTGCACATTACGTTCATCTTGCGATCGCGCAAACGGACAAATTCGCTGATAAAACTCATCTGCCTCGCGCTGGCGCTGCTGGCAAACTGTGTCAAACTCACTCCCAAATGGTTCAGTTAAATTTTGCAAATCACTTAACCGCAGCCGTAATACCTTGGTTTCGCCTGCACCGATTTCTAATTCGTAATGCGCTGAGACTTTAGTACCAATTCGATTTGGATTAACAGCGGCTTTTTGCCCATTTACGACATAATTGTCAATTCCATCTTTGACGTATGCCGAAGCATTGCCTACCCCAAACAATCTTTCATTATTAGTTTCATTTTCCGTAAATAGTAGTTCATGTACTCCATTGCAGTAGAGCCATCGGCTTTTTAAAGAAGGGTCATAAGCTTCGATCGCGCTAAAGTTAGAGTTAGATTGGCTAATTTTCAGCCACGGCTTGTCTTGACTAGAATCCCAAGACCAAGTATTACGAAACCAAAGTGTTGGCAGCAGATGCAGTGTTTTCGCTTCCGGTCCTCGGTTGGTTGCACTGATCTGAATCAAAATGTCTTCAGGTGAAGCTTTAGCGTACTCAACGAAGACATCAAAGTAGCGATCTTCAGCAAATATACCCGTGTCAATTAATTCATACTCTAAACCCAAGCGACCCCTGCGTTGATTTTCTTCTATGAGATCGTTGTATGGAAAGGCAGCTTGAGGATATTTGTAAAGACATTTCATGTAGGAGTGGCTGGGGGTGTTGTCTAAATAGAAGTAGTATTCTTTGACATCTTCCCCGTGATTACCCTGATTCCCAGTCAGACCAAACATTCTCTCTTTGAGAATCGCATCTTCACCATTCCAAAGAGCAAGAGCAAAACACAGTCGCTGATGATTATCTGAAATTCCAGCAATCCCATCTTCTCCCCAGCGGTAGGCGCGGGAACGCGCATGATCGTGAGGGAAAAAATCCCAGGCGGTACCATTAGGACTATAATCTTCCCGCACCGTTCCCCATTGCCGTTCGCTGAGGTAGGGACCCCACCGTTTCCAGTAAGCTGTGCGCTCACGATCTGCTGCCAATCTTGCTTCTTCTTGAGTCATAGCGATTTTGGATTTTGGATTTTGGGTGTTAAAAGAGTTATTGAGAGTTATTAATGAAGCGATCTGAATCCTCTATGGCAAGTTCTGTTGCCATCCAGGCGCGAAGTACTTCCGCCACTGTCCAAGCTTGAGCAATACATCCCCGTGGTGTCAGTGGCTCATCGCCATCAAAAATCTCACTTAGACTGCCGACGCCGTGGGCAAACAGATGATGAGCCATTGGTTCGAGTAAACTACGAGCTTGTGCTGGATTATTGAAAACACGCAGGTGGGCTAAGACGAACGGACCAATTAGCCAGCCCCAAACTGTTCCCTGGTGATAAACACTGTCTCGTTGACGTGGATCTCCACCGTAGTGACCATGATACTGCGGATGGTTAGGGTCGAGACTGCGTAAACCGTGGGAGGTGAGGAGCGATCGCGCGCAGAACTCTACCACACCCCGCTGCTGAGGTGGGGTAAGGGGGCTTTCCGGTAGCGACACAGCAAATATCTGGTTTGGTCGCAGCGAGGAGTCGTGTCCCTCAGGTCCGTCTAGAACGTCGTAGCAGTAACCGACTGTATCGTTCCAGAAGCGCTGAAACCCTGTAGCTGTATGCTTTTGCATTTGCTCGTATTCTTGGTGTGGCTTACCCAGCTTTTGGGCAAATGTTGCCATAGTTTGCAAAGCATTATACCACAGAGCGTTTACTTCTATGGGTTTACCAGTGCGTGGCGTAACCACCCAATCGCCAATTTTGGAGTCCATCCACGTGAGTTGCACGCCAGCCTCGCCTGCATAAAGTAGACCATCGCTCTTGTCTAGGTGAATGTTGTAGCGGGTTCCTTTACAGTGCCAGTCTACTATATCTGCCAGCACGGGAAACAGTTCGTTCAGCAACTGTTCATCTCCAGTTGCCGCATAATAAGCGCGAATTGCTTCAAAGTACCATAAAGTCGCATCCACTGTATTATATTCTGGTGCCTCACCCGCATCTGGAAAGCGGTTAGGCAACATACCTTGGTTGACGTAGCGGGCAAAGGTACGCAGAATAGGGCGTGCCACCTGTGGACGACCAGCACAGATTGTCAGACCTGGCAGACTAATCATTGTATCGCGACCCCAGTCACCAAACCAATGGTAGCCAGCAATGATTGTTTTACCATCGGGTTCATCAGACACTTGCCGACTAACGATAAACTGGTCCGCAGCCAGAACTAGCTGATGTATCCAGTCTGGAGTTGCTTTGGCTTTCTGGTCCGAGAGCAACTTTTGTTCGTAAGAGCGACGTAATTCTAGTGCTGCTGTGCCATTCAACTGTGGATACATCTCGGTGCTGGCGACAAAGGTGAGTGATTCGCCAGGTTGAAGGGTAGCCTCAAAGGTGGCTGCGTGCAGGTGATCCTCATGATCGTCGAGTCCACGATACCGTTCCACAGCTAAGTCAAATCCATAGTACCACTCCTGTGTGGCAGAGGCGTTACCGCGATCAGTTAATAGATACAGCGGCACAGCTTCACTAAAAGCAGTCACACGAACTCCACGTTCAATAGAATCAATGCTCATCTGCCAGCCCAATGCATGGGTGCTGCTGTGATAGTCACGATAGTTAACTAGTGCTTTGAGCTTTAGTCCTACCGGCTGGGTGGCACGATGCAGGTAGTATTGAACATAGGTAGTGTTGCTACCAGGTTGCATCCACACACGTTTTTCCAATAAGGCATCCGCACAGGCGAATCGCCACACCGGTATTGTTCCTTCTAACCCAAAGTGTTCGATGTGCCGATAGCCATCCGGATTAACCGTTCCATCAGCCCAACTGTTGGTTCCAAGGGGATAATCGCGTCCGCCATACACGACAGTTTCATCTAATTTGGCTAGTAGCAGTGTTCTCATGAGTGGCGGCTTCAACGCTGCTACAAGTAATCCGTGATAGCGGCGTTGAAGCATACCGGTCACTGTGCCGGAGGCGTAACCGCCGATACCATTAGTAACCAGCCATTCCCGCGCTTCGGCCAAATCGAGAACGCCACAAATTTCGCGTCCAAAGTTAATGCTCATGGGGACAGTACGTTTTCACCTTTAGATGACAAGGACTCAAGGAACGGTAAAGCGATCGCGCCTTGCGCGGCTCCCAAGGGGAGCATCGCGTTCTGCCTACTACTGCTCGTGATAGTTCCGGCTCAGCCCTCCATCTACGTACAAGGTTGCGCCTGTGATATAATCAGCATCCGATGAGGCTAAGAAGGCAACCATAGGTGCGATATCCTCCGGCTTACCTAAGCGACCCAAAGGAATATTTTTCAATAGCCCTCCCAACTTTTCGGGGTCATTTAATAACTTAGTATTGATTGGTGTCTCAATTGCTCCTGGAGCCACGTTGTTGATTGTGATCCCCAACGGACCAAGCTCTACTGCTAGGTTGCGCATCATCATCTTCACACCACCCTTGCTGGCACAGTAGGAAGTAAAGTGGGGAAACGCCATTTCCTCATGGGTAGAGCTAATATTGATGATTTTACCAGTCCGCTTGGTTTCGATTAAGTGCTGAACCACCGTTTGAGTGGCGAAAAATGTACCTTTGAGGTTGAGATCAATCACTGCATCATAGTCAGCTTCGGTGATATTCCAAAAATCAGCATTCTTACCATCGATGCCAGCGTTGTTCACCAGAATGTCTAGTTTACCAAAGTGTTCAATGCCTTGGGCTACAAGCTGGCGGATGTCGTTGATTACGCTCAAGTCGGCTTTAACAGTCAAACCTTTGCTTCCAGCGGCTTCGACTTTGGACAAGGTTTCTTGCGCCCCTTCAGGATGAGAGCGATAGTCGATCACAACACTTGCACCTTCAGAGGCGAGACGTACGGCAATAGCTTGACCAATTCCGCCACTGCTCCCGGTTACTAATGCTACTTTACCTTCGAGTTTCTTCATTGACTTTCTCCTTTTATATGTGATTTTTTTTTGGGGCTTTAGAATGACTTTGAGGTTGAGGAATCTTGTGCTACTAAGTTACTAATGTTGCTATATTTTTGAGTTTAAACTCGTGCTTATCAACAGCTTTGTTAGGATAAACTTTAAGGGTCATAAACTACATTTTTGGTCGCTGAAGTCTTGCTTGCACCGCTTATTGCTTATAAGGGTTAAATCTACTTTTGCTTCCTAAGATGTGGCACTTTAACGTTTTTGAAAATACAACGGTAATTAGGAACATGAAAAAGCTTGCCTGTTAAAACTTCGCGTTCCCCCATAGCTACAAGTCGAAAAACTTTTACAGCAAGCAATGCTCCTAGTGGTGGTGCAATAAAATAGAGCCACTGGTCTTGCCAAGACCATGCCACAAAAGCAGGTCCAACGCTCCGTGCTGTATTCAGACTAGTACCAGAAATGGGTGCTCCCAACCAGACCATAGTTGCCACTAAAAGCCACACCATTACAGGTGTCCAGCGCATTAAGTGACGATGACTTAAGAAGATAAAGATGGATAGCACTAACACAAATGTCATGAAAACTTCAGCCAGAAATACATACCACAGTGGGTAACCTACCCCTAGCGAGGTCATGCAATAATTGACACTAACAAAGTAATTTCTCCATAAAAATAATGCCAGAGATGTGCCAAGAATTGCACCTAGGAATTGACCAACAATATATCCAAGTAGGTCATGTTTATGCATCTTCCCTTCTAACCAGAATGCCAGCGACACACAAGGGTTAAGGTGAGCACCGCTTAGTTTTCCCAAAGGTGAAATGGTAAAAAGTGCACCACTTCCTGCAAATATGAGACCATTAATTAATAAGCGAGGACTCGCTGCAGGTATGAGATGCTCAATGGGCAAGCCCTTACCAAAATTGAAGGTGATTATACTGAATCCAACCAGGATATTAAAAGTCGTTCCGAGCAGCTCTGCACCATATTCAGACCAGTTCAAGCTTTTCCAACTTGTGAAAGTATTCATAAGTCTTTTTCTGATCACCGGATAATTGTAGTGTCAAAAGAAACTCTTGTCAAGAAAACTTTCGAGGTTACACACAATGGCAGTATTTGGCATACTTTTGTCACAAACAAGTCTGACAAATTCAACTACCACCACTGCTTTTTCACCTAATCTAAAAAGTCTTGATTTCTGTTTTTTTGGAAAAAATCAGGTGAGATTAGTTACTTGAAAAGCCGATTATTTCGTTAATAATATCAAAAAACTTGACATTATTCTCAATAATCAGGCTTTTTTATAGTTAAGTTGAAACTACCCTCAATCTGCAAGCATTGGTGGTGGATTATCCTGATCCACATATCCCTGGCTTATCTCAACGATATTGCCATCTGGATCGGATACCCAAACTGTGCGCCACCCTGGAATAAAGGTATCAAAATTGAGTGGACCTAGGGTAATTTTTGCATCTTTGCCCATCTCGGCTAGTTTAGCATCAACATCATCGACTTGGAAACCAAAATGCCGCCAAGCTGGATAAGTTGGTCCATCTTTATCAATTGGAGGGACAGGAGTTTCTCCCTTCGCTTGGAAGAGTTCAAGGTACATATCCCCTAACTTAATAAAGACAATCTGCTCATTATTGCCCATTGGTGCAACTCGCGATCGCTTAAAGCCGAAATATTTCGTGTAGAACTTTTCAGTTGCAATCGGATCTTTGCAACTCATTGCCATCTGAGAAACTTTTAGCAACCCCATTACTTCGCTCCTTCCTGTCACAAAATCAGTGAACTTAGTTATGCATACGATCCATCAGGATATTGAACAACACCAGCGAAGTGAACGGCGATTTTTCCATCGCGCAGCACCCAGTTATCGTAGAAACTGACTTCACCAACATCACCATTAACGGTTCTGGTTTTGAGACTTTCTACCATCATGAGCGTGTTTTCAGTTTCAGCCCATTGATCAAGCTTGACCTCAAAATCTTCTAGACTGAAGATACGACTTTCAAAGAACTCTTTGAGCGCTTGTCGTCCACGTATATAAAGTGGCTTGCGATTTTCGGTTAGAGTACTAATGAGCAGGACATCTTCAGCATACTGGTTGAGGAGACCGTCAAGATTCTTCGCTTTGATAAAGCCGATATGCTCTTTATAAAGCTTGCCCATTGGGGATGTAGGAACTTCTGCTTTTACCGCCCCTGCATTTGCATAAGTTCCATCTGGATACCGAACCACGCCAGCAAAGTGGATGGAGATTTTTCCATTTTGCAAAAACCAGTTATCGTAGAATTCGACATTGCCAACTTCACCGGTTTTGCTTGTGGTTTTGATTTCCTCCACCATCATGAGTGTGTTGTCGGTTTCAGCCCACTGGTTAAGGGTGGTTTCAATATCTTCTAAACTGAAGATACGGCTTTCAAAGAACTCTTTGAGCGCTTGTCGTCCACGTATATAAAGCGGCTTACGATCTTCAGTGAGAGTACTAATAAGCAGGAGATCTTCGGCATACTGATTGAGGAGACCTTCGACATTCTTCGCTTTGATGAAACCAATATGCTCTTTATAGAGCTTGCTCATTGGAGATACAAGCAGTTGTTCTATGGGTGTACTCATAGTAATCCTTTATGGATGGTTTTAAGACAGAAGGAAGTTGTAGTGAGCGAGTACAGGATGGTAAAGATAGCTTGTTTTTAGTTAGCGCTATCTAGCTTTGGGCAAGCTGATATCGTGGCACTCAAAGAATGCTGATATGAAGTGCGTTTACGTGCTTAGTGCCCACTCGCTATCAATGAGTGTCATTCTACTAATTCCAAAAACCAAAGTGATAAGCGATTTGACCATCACGCATAGTCCAAGCATCCCCAACTGATACTTGACCAAGCTTGCAGTTGAATTTTGCTTGGAAAAAAATAGCATCTTCAGCTTCAGTAAAATCGAGAGACTTAATATCAATAAAATCAATTGTTTTAAGGTAGTCGTGAAAGAATTTTTTAATATTTTCACGACCTTCGATTGTGATAGGTGGTGGTGTATCGGCAAAGCCATTGAAAAAGGTTATTAATACAGCATCTTCTGCATAATCTCTGTCTACCATTTCATCGATTTTTCCAGCAGAAATTGTCTCTATATGTTTGTCAAAAAATAGGCGTCCTGGTGAGGCTGTTGAAGTTGTCACTTTTATATCTCCTTTGAGAAGAAAGTTGAATATTTGTCGTAACTAAGGTCTTACTAAGTGAGCAAAGTTTAGAAATGCACAGACCACTTTTGCTTAATTGTTTGTATCTGTTTGCAGTGGTCATGTGCGCGCCAAAACTTCTTTTCCTATGAGATGTCTGCAATTTTAAAGCTGAGCCGATCCTTCATAATAATCAAGTGAATCAACTATGTATGTCTCAATCACTGGCTTTCCTGTGTTGGGCGATCGCTTAACTATCCAAGTTTGATAAGCATCTGAAATAATCCGTTCACTTTTGGCTGCTGGTGCCTTCCACACGCTAGCTTCCCATTTGACGACTACCTTAACATCTACCTTATCTCCGGAAGGCGTAACTTTAACTTGCTTTAAGGTATGCACTTCATCAAAGAAAATACCGATAACGCGCTCGTACCAACCTTTGAATCCATCAAAACCACGTACCGTAACCTCCGGAAAGCGCATTTCTAAACCTTCTTCAGCAAGGAAGGGAACATAATCCTCAAGCGGAGCGTGAACGTCTAGTTTCAAATACCAGTCTTTTGCTAGTTGCTGTACTTCACTCTCAGTCAGAGACTTTAAATTAGTTACTGTCATCGTTTTTCTCTCTTTTAATTAGTGAATCTTTTTGTTAATTACTGACCACACTTAACGCCAATCTTGTGACCTTGAATTTCGTTTGTAATCACCAAATCAATCAAGAAAGGACCATCGTGAGCCAATGCTTTTTGGATTGCTGAACCAATTTGGTCTGGCTTCTCTACCCGAATAGCCTGAACTCCTAAAGCTCCTGCTAACTCAGTGAAATTAATGTCTGGATCACATATGTTGAAAGAAGATGGAAAGGCGTGTTCCGGTATCTGCTGCTCACGCCAATACTGCAAAATGTTAAGCTTGAGTATTTGATAGCTATGATTATTGCAGATGACGAATTTGGCATCGATATTGTGGTGTGCAGCAGTCCAGAGCGCCTGGATGGTGTACATACTGCCACCATCTCCCGTGAACCCGACCACGGTTTTGTCTGGATTGGCCAGTTTAATACCAATTGCGCCGGGAATGCCAACACCTAAGGAACCACCTCGCGTCTGGAAATACTGTCCCAACGTAGTTGGTGGTATATAGCGACATAGTTCAGGAGAATTGGTAATAGCTTCATCAAAAATGATTGCATCAGGTGGCAGATAAGCAGCTAGTTCTTCTGCAAAACGAGTCATATGCAGAGGAACTGAGTCACGAACCGCTTTGTCAGCCTCATGTTGAGCAGCCAATTCCCGTTTCTTGCCCTCAGCTATCAGGGCAGCCCTTTGAGAAGCGACTTTCTTCTGTTCAGGCGTTATGGTTGCTTCGAGTGCGTCGCTTAGCTTGGCAAGTGTGGTTTTCGGATCCCCGAGCAGTGCGATATCGACTGGAAAGTTCTTCGCGATTTCATAGGTATTTAGGTCTATGTGAATCACTTTCGCTTCCGGGGCAAAAATGCCCGACAGGGCAGGGAATACCTCGGGTAAAAGGTAGGTTCCAGTAATTAAAACCACGTCTGCCTGCGTCGTGATGCGACGGCTTTGCTCCCCAAACATGTGACCCAGCAGCCCTCCGAAGAGAGGATGAGTTGCGCTCATATTCGGTTCAGATGAGTCTGCTCCCCAGACCTGTGAACCTATGAGTTCAGCCACACGGGTCAATTCAGCCTGTGCATCGGAGAAAGCCACACCATCGCCCATAATAATCAGCGGTTGCTGAGCAGCTGCTAACAAAGTTGCTGCCTTTGCAAGTTGGTCGGGTTCAGGGGCAACCTGTGTCACCACAAAAGAAGTCGGAACGACCTCCTCGTCGTTAAGAGCATCGAGGATATCCATCGGCAAACTAACAAACACCGGTCCCATCGGCGGCGTGGCAGCTATCTTGATGGCTCGACGCAGTACGCGCAACAAAGAAGAAGGATGGACGACTCGGGTTGCCCATTTGGTGACTGGCTTTGCTATACTCACAAGGTCGGCAGCCATTTGGGCGTCCATACCATCGTATTGGATACCAGCCTCGCCAACAAGCACAACCAAAGGCGCATGACCCCGCATAGCTTGGTAAATCATCCCAATGCCGTTCCCCAAACCAACTCCGCTGTGTAGTTGTACGATGGTGGGCTTCTTGGTTGCGCGGGCATAGCCATCGGCTGCACCCACCGCTATTGTTTCTTGCAGTGCGAAGATATATTGAAATTCTGGATAGTAGTCCTTCAACGCATCTAGGAACCCCTGCTCTACTGTGCCAGGGTTACCAAACATATAGCGTATACCATCTGCGAGAAGTTGTTCGATAATTGCAAAGCGGCCATTTCTATTAGCCATAACTTCCGCTTCCTTGAGCTTAATCCGTTTTCTTACGGCACTTACAAATTTGTGTCAAAGTTCGATTCGTTAAGTTCTAATTGCATTGGCGTTCATAATTTTTGTGACTTTCGCCAATGGTCAATTTGGTCAGGTTTACCACCCGTACCGCTTAAGTCCTTTTTCCAACACTTCCACTAACTTTTGACCAGTTGTATAAGAGTCTGCGGTAGACCGACCCGTGACAAACGGATAGTCAACAATTACGGAGATTTCTCTACCAAAATTGCCATGGTATCCCCCATCTGGGCCTGTTGCATCACGCAGGATATACTCCAAGGGATAGGGAGGTGGACCCATATTAATGTCAGATCCGACAAATCCGGTTCCATCTTTATAATCATATTCCTTGCAATGACCTGTGACGTGCTTACCCCAGATAATGCTCTTGCGGTCTGCAAGGTCGCGAGCAAAAGCAAGACAAGTCACTCCGTAGCATTCTGCGCCAATCGGCTTGCCCAACTTGTAAAAGGCGAGGATGAGGTCGTGCAC
>NZ_JABXYX010000022.1 GCF_017982655.1 Brasilonema sp. CT11
TGTATTTACCACCTTATTCTCCAGACTTGAATCGAATTGAGAAGTGTTGGGCTTGGCTCAAAAGTCGGATTCGCAAATGCTTATCTAGCTTTGCTTGTCTACGGCAAGCGATCGAGTCCGTCCTTAAAGATGCAGTGTCCTAACCTTTGTGGCAACAGCTATAGGAAGCATTTTTTTGCTATTTATAAAAACTTAGTTTACATTTTTTTCCTCGTTCCTTGGCTGGAGGCAGGGAATGCATAACTTGAGGCAGAGCCTCAATATAATCATTGGGAGACGGAACTTCCTTGCTTTGAAGCATTCCTATGGATCGCATGGAAACGAGGAACCTGGAAGGTGATGTCAAGAATGTATTTTGCTCGTATTATCTCCCCAAGTTGTAGAGACGCGAAATCTCGCGTCTCTACAAAGCGTCTACTCCGGCTTAGAGTATCATTTGTTCACTACTCCAACACCCGCCATATCCAAAATTGGCACAATCAAATCTTCCCGCTTCACCGCCATCATGTGGACACCTTGACACAATTGACGTGCGATTTGGACTTGTTCAGCAGCAATTTTCATCCCTTCCTCAAGCGGGTCTTTTGCTTGCGCTAACCTATCAATAATATGATCAGGAATATTCACACCTGGTACACACCGATTGATAAACTGAGCATTTTTCGCTGATTTCAACAGAAAAATTCCTGCCAAAATTGGTTTATCACAGCCTGCAGCTATTTTGTCCATAAACTTTTCTAGCCGTTCAAAGTCTGTAATCAATTGACTTTGAAAAAACTGCGCACCCGCCGCTAATTTGCGCTCAAACCGACTTTGTAAACCAGACCAACTTGCACATTGCGGATCGACTGCTGCACCAGGAAATAAATCCAGCGCACCATCAGTCAGAGGTTTTTCGTTGCAGTCAATGCCTTGATTGAGTTTGTGAATCAGTTGCAGTAACCGCACTCCTTCCAAGTCGAACACGCCTTTAGCGTCGGGATGGTCGCCTGCTTTCACAGGATCGCCAGTCAAAGCTAGGATGTTATAAATACCCAGAGCATGAGCGCCCATGAGGTCGGCTTGTATGCCAATACGGTTGCGATCGCGACAAGCAATCTGACAAATCGGCTCAACGCCATTTTGTAACAAAATTGCCGATGCCACTAGTGAACACATCCGTAATACTGCGCGGCTACCATCAGTAATATTGACGGCATGAACCCTCCCCTTAAGAGTCGCCGCCATTTGTATCATGTGTTCTGGATTACCGCCTTTCGGTGGTGTTACCTCAGCGGTAATCAGGAATTTACCTGTTTTCGCAGCTGTACGAAAAGAAGTTAAAGCTGTTGGAGTTATCGTATCCAGCATAAAAAACGACCATTTCTGTCTTTAGGTACAGCTATAACACAAGACAACCTAATGAGAAAACCTTATTGGGGTATAGAGTAACCCATCGCAGCTTTAACTTCATTGAGAGTTTGGTTGGCGATCGCCTCTGCTTTTTGCTTTCCATCCCGCAACACAGACTCCAGATAACCTTTGTCGTTCATCACCGCCTGATATTTTTCTTGGATGGGTTTGAGGGCTTCAATCGTCGTATCCGTTAACAAAGGTTTAAATTGCCCCCAGCCCATATCCTGACACTCAGCCGCTACCTCTTCCTTGGTTTTTCCAGAAAGCAGCATATACAGAGTTAACAAATTGTTACTTTCAGGACGTTCTGGGTTGTCAAACTCCAAACCGCGTACCGGATCAGTTTTACAGCGCTTAATCTTTTTTGTAATCTCATCAGGTGAATCTAGCAAGTTGATCCGACTCAACTCAGACGGATCGGACTTCGACATTTTCTTAGTACCATCCGTTAAACTCATCACCCTTGCACCTTCTTTACGAATCAAAGGTTCTGGTAACTTCAGTACTGGCTGATTTGGTTTGGCAAAGAAGTGATTAAACCTGTTGACGATATCCCGCGTCAGTTCCAAATGTTGCTTTTGATCTTCACCGACGGGCACTTTATCTGGTTTATAAAGCAAAATATCAGATGCCATCAGCACTGGGTAGTCCAACAAGCCAACATTCACATTTTCTCCTTGTTTGACTGCTTTTTCCTTGAACTGGATCATGTCTTGCAGCCAATTGAGGGGCGTGATGCAGTTAAACAACCAAGTCAGTTCACTGTGGGCAGAAACATGAGATTGCACAAAGATAGTAGAGTGGTTGAGATCAAGTCCGCAAGCCAGATATAAAGTAGCTAGAGTATAGGTATTAGCTGCCAGCGTTGCTGGTTCGTGGGGCACAGTAATCGCGTGTAAATCAGCTATGAAGAGAAAATTGTCATACTGGCTTTGGATTTCTACCCAATTGCGAATTGCACCCAAGTAGTTGCCTAAATGTAAATTGCCAGTTGGTTGAACTCCGGAAAGAACTCGTTGCCTACCCATAAACTCCAATTCTAGTATTTTTAAATTCGACAATAGCGGCTTTACAACTGATTTCCATTGTTACAGAGTTTTGTTGACATTTCTTTATATTTCACGCAAAGATAGGCGACGGATGTTCTAGATGGTAAAAGCGAGCATTAAAACCCTTCAGCCACTGAAAGAAAGCGCGGTCAGTGGTGCTCGGCTGAAGCTGGTAGTGATGGGCTACAGTTACTAGAGAGTGAGTTCAATCATCAAGCATCAGAAAATTATCAGGAGGAAATGATGGCAGGCAAATTAGACGCAAAGGTGGCAATTATTACAGGTGCATCTTCGGGAATTGGGGCGGCGACGGCGATCGCTCTTGCAGAAGAAGGCGCACAGGTGGCGATCACGGCTCGTCGAATCGAGCGATTGAACGAAGTTGCACAAAAAATTGAAGCGGTTGGCGGGAAGGCTTTACCAATTGTCACGGATATCAGCGATGAAACCCAAGTGAACGAGCTGGTGCGTCATGTCAACACAACTTTGGGACGAATCGATATTCTTGTGAATAATGCGGGCATGGGAGCATTGGGAACGATTGAGGATGGCAATCCAGCAGAGTGGCGGCGACAGTTCGACTTGAACGTTTTGGGATTGTTGTATGCGACTCATGCTGTTGTGCCTATCTTCAAAGCACAGGGCGTTGGGCATGTGGTCAATCTTTCATCCGTTGCCGGACGGATTACACGGGCGGGCATGGGTGTGTACAGCGCCACCAAATGGGGCGTAAATGCGATTTCAGAAGCTCTGCGGCTGGAAGTTCACAAACACAATATTCGCGTCACCATTATTGAACCCGGTCTGGTTGCCACTGAATTTGTTGACAACATCAGCGATCCCGCTGCGAAACAGGCGCTCGAAGCCAGGTTCAAAGCCGTCACTCCACTGCAACCGGAAGATATTGCACGGGCGATCGCCTATGCCGTTACCCAACCGCCTCACGTCAACGTGAATGAAATTTTGATCCGACCAACGCAACAGGAATAGGATTTACGCATTGACAAAAGCACAAATTTCTGTGCCCCATGTCTCTTGTCCTCTGTACGCAGGTATCGAACGCTTCAGTTCGACCACCAAGCCCTCTGCTGCTGAATGTGACCTAAACACCTACACCTGGTTTGTGGATCGCTGAACCCAAGTATGGGGGTTGCTGTCGCGCGCGCAGAGTTATTTGAAGGTTTGTCCCATGACAGTGTCAACCGCTTCCTGCTAAGAGAAAGATATGAACCCAAAGATTTGTTTGATGAAGTAAGACCAGACATTAATTTGATAGGTGGCACCGCCGCGTGGAGACGATATTCCTATATATGAGATTGCTATTAGTTGAAGATGAACCAGATTTAGGCTCCGCAATTAAACAAGTCCTGAATCATGAAGCGTATGTAGTAGACTGGTTTGTTGATGGTTCTCAGGCTTGGGAATATCTGCAAAGCAAATGGAGTGAGTACACATTGGCGGTTGTTGATTGGATGCTGCCAGGATTGTCAGGTTTAGATTTGTGTAAAAAGCTACGTCAGCAAAACAATTCTCTACCTGTATTGATGTTGACAGCAAAAGACCGACTCGAAGAAAAGATTATCGGACTGGATGCAGGGGCGGATGATTATCTGATCAAGCCTTTTGACATGGCAGAACTGCTGGCAAGGTTACGAGCATTACGGCGGCGATCGCCTGTGATCCAACCTGATCATTTCCAGGTAGGTTGTCTGACTTTGAACTATAGCACCCATGAGGTGACTCATGAATATCCTAACGGCAACAAGCAGATAAGTTCCTTAACCTTCAAAGAATTTCAACTGCTGGAATACCTGATCAAGCATCATAACCAAATTGTCACCCGCGACCAAATTATCAATCAGCTTTGGGAAATTGGTGTAGAACCAGTTAGCAATGTGGTAGCTGCACAAATTCGTTTACTCAGACGTAAACTTGGAGAAGTAGAAAGCGAATCTTTGATTGAAACAATCTATGGTGTGGGCTATCGTCTGAACGCTTAATGGAACGCAATCAACTGTTTCGCCTGACTCGCTTGCGACTAGCTGCCTGGTATGCGCTTGTTATGGGGTGTATTTTGGGGGTATCTGGTTTGGGAGTTTATCATGTGGTTGCGCATGCTTACCGGGAAACTATAGACCAAGGGCTGGAGTCGGTAGCAAATACACTACATAAAAGTATTGAACCTGTTTCCCAGCAACCCGAACATTTACAACAACTTGCTAAGCAACTTTCTTTAGAACTGTGTGTGACTCAGGCAGATTGCTTGACTCAAACAGTCGTCATGAAAAACCAGATTTCAGAAGCAGCAGATAGTGTTCATTACTATATGCGCTTGTTGGATCGCGCAGGAAGAGCGATCGCCTTAGCAGGGACGCGCCTTGAGGAATTACCTGTTACTTCACCAATAAAACATTGGCGATCGCTAAAAAACAAATCAGGCATTGATTATCGTCAAATAACTTTAGCACTGTACACTCACAACCAGCTTTCTGGATACATGCAAGTGGGGCGAAGTCTCAAAGACTTAGATCAGCATCTGGCAGCCTTGAGATTAACTTTGTTATTAGGCTGGCCCATTACTATGATTTTAATTGCTATTTGTAGTTGGTGCTTAGCAGGTTTAGCAATGCAGCCTGTTTATAGCTCTTACCACCAAATGGAACAGTTCACCGCCGATGCAGCCCATGAGTTTCGCACACCTTTAGCCGCTATGCGCTCAACTATCGATGCTGCTTTTAGATTGTCTGGACAACAGGACTTTAAGTCTATGTCTCCACAAGCAACTGGTGATATTCTACAAGTCCTCAAGCGGCAAAACACCAGGCTATCCCAATTAGTGGGAGATTTGCTGCTGTTGGCAAGACTTGATCAGCAACAACAAACAAGAGAATATCAATCTTGCTGTCTCAACGATTTAATCAGCGACTTAGTTGAGGAACTAGCATTTCTAGCAGTCGAGGCGCAAGTGAAGTTGACGCCGGTGCAGACGCAAGAAAAACTTTACGTTTTCGCAAACGAAGAACAGCTTTATCGCTTAATTTCTAACTTAATTGTGAATGCAATTCAAGCTACGCCAAAGAATGGAAGCGTCACTGTTTCTCTGGAATATAGCGAACGCTACGCTTTAATTCAAGTGCAAGACACAGGAATAGGTATTGCCAAAGAACATCAAAGTCGGATTTTTGACCGCTTCTACCGAGTCAATAAAGATCGCTCTCGTACCTCTGGCGGTTCTGGATTGGGATTGGCAATTGCTGGTGCGATCGCAAAAGCGCACAAAGGTAGTATTTCCGTACAAAGTCAGTTGGGAATAGGCACTACATTTGCCGTGCGACTCCCTTTGCAACAAACAGGGGTGTAAGGGGGTAGGGGGCAGGGAGCAGGGGGAAAGAATTAGAAACCAATCATTTGTGTCAGGGATTTTGTGAAATGGTGTAAGGAGGTAAGGGGGCTTAGTTCCCTCCTTTTTAAGGAGGGCTAGGGAGGATCAATCCTCACCTACACCCCCACACCCCTACACCCCTATACCCCTACACTCCCACACCTTTACACCCTTGCTTTAAAATAAATATCTATCTTTTGAAAGAGAAATTTTTCATCTTGTTTTCATTTTTTCGTGGGAAGCTCAGGATAGCAAACAGTGAATTTCAAATTCAAACTTCTTTATATCAGAAGTAATTCTCAACAAAATGCTAATCAGGGGAAAAATTCTTTGGCTCAGGCTTTATCGGCAACTTTTGCAACCTAAACGCTTTGCTATTTTTCAAGCTTGTCTGATTGGTTTAGTGTCAGCGTTAGCAGCAGTTTTGTTAAAGCAAGGCGTGGGTTATTTAGGTGGCTGGCGAGTCCATATGACTCATGTATTACCAGCTTGGTTAATACTACCAGCAATTGGCTTAGGCGGCGGACTGCTGTCTGGTTGGTTGGTGGAACGAATGGCTCCTGAGGCTTCTGGTAGTGGGATTTCACAAGTTAAGGCAGTACTTGCCAAGGTGCCAGTGTCGCTGAATTTGCGAGTAGCAATCATTAAGCTATTTAGCGCAATGATAGCATTAGCATCGGGTTTGCCTTTAGGTAGGGAAGGTCCTACGCTACAGGTGGGAGCTGCGATCGCCAATCAACTCAATCGCTTATTTCCAAGTTCCCCTGATTACCGTCGCCAAATTATTGCTGCGGGTGCTGGTGCTGGGTTAGCTGCTGCTTTCGATGCCCCAATTTCCGGTTTTCTGTTTGTTGTCGAAGAACTGCTTCAAGATGTCTCTGGCTTTACTCTAGGTACAGCAATACTCGCTTCTTTCATTGGTGCGGTGATTTCCCGATGGCTGGGAGGACATAGCTTAGTCTTAGAGTTAACTGCACTACAAACCAATTTTTCAGTTCCAGAAATTCCTTTCTACCTGGCTTTAGGAGTATTAGCAGGGTTGCTGGGTGGACTGTTTAATAAAGGAATTATCGCTTCTATAAAATTTAACAACCGTTGGTTGCGCTTTGGATTACCTCTGCGAGTGGGGTTAGCTGGGTTAATTTGCGGTATAGTAGTAGCCCTTTTGCCAGCGCCTTTTCGGGATACAGCAGGATTACGGGAAACTTTGACTGCGGGTGATCTCAGCGCTGGTGTGACTATTATTGCTTTCGTTTCTCAGTTTGTCCTGGTATTAATAGCATACGGTTCAGGAGCTCCGGGAGGGTTGTTGGTTCCCCCAATGCTTTTGGGAGCTGCTCTTGGTTATTTAGTGGGAATAGCAGAACATAGTATGTTGGGTATAACGTCTCCCACAACCTATGCTTTAGCAGGGATGGGGACGTTTTTGAGTGCTGTAGCTAGAGTCCCAATCACCAGCATCATCATCGTCTTTGAAATGACGACAGATTTTAATTTGGTGTTACCGCTGATGATTGGTGCGGTTGTTGCTTATTTAGTGGCGGAAAAGGTGGCGGCTGGTTCGCTTTACGATCATTTGTTAGAGCTTAGTGGTATTCACATAGAATTAGAGCCAAAAAAAGAGGGATTGTTATCGCGGCTCAATGCAGTAGATGTGATGCAGAATCGTGTGGAAACATTATCTAGCCAGATGAGCGTTGAGGAAGCACTGCAAGCTTTTTCTGATTCACAGCATCGCAACTTTCCTGTTGTTGATGGTCGCAAAGTTGTTGGTATGGTAACTCAGAAAGATGTCGCAAATATTGCTTCACTTCCATCAGGTGGGAATACACCAATCAGCGAAGTCATGACACCCGAACCTGTAACAGTGAGTCCACAAGATACGCTGGCTTATGTTCTACATCTACTCAACCGTCATAACCTCAACTGTCTACCAGTAACAGAAGTCAGCAAGCTAGTTGGAATTATTACACGTAGCGATATCATTCGTGTAGAAGCAGAACAATTGAATGGCAAGACTTTTAAGGTGCGATCGAAAGCAAAACCTTCATACGTCGTTTACCAAACCCGTTCTCCAGCAACAGGCAAAGGACGATTATTAGTACCGCTTTCGCATCCGGACACCGCACAAACTCTGCTTGAGATGGCGCTGGCAATAGCTAAAGAGCGTAATTATGAATTAGAATGCCTGCAGGTGATTCTCGTGCCGCGCGGTTGCAACCCGGCTCAAACACCAGTGCAAACGACTGATAGTCATCGCCTTTTGGAGAGAGCGCTGCAACTTGGGCAAGAAAAGCAGATTCCCGTTCATACACAGATACGAGTTGCTGATAATGTCGCTAGGGCAATTTTAGAAACTGTCAGAGAACGACACATTGACTTAGTTTTGATGGGTTGGAAAGGCAAGACTTCTACACCAGGACGAGTTTTTAGCCGAGTGGTAGATACTGTCATTCGTCAGGCTACTTGTGATCTTGTCTTAGTGAAGTTGAATGGCACAATCGCTTTTAACCGTTGGTTATTGTCAGTAGCAGGAGGTCCTAACTCCCGTCAAGCCCTTCAACTTTTACCTGCGCTTGCTTCTTTAAGTTCAACGCCGGAAATTAAAGTCTGTCAAGTCTTCCAGCCGAATGGCTCTACTCCTGATACAAAGCCATTAGAAACATCTGTCCGCTTTCTCAAGCGTAAACTCGGTGCTCATGTCATGGCAACTCCAGTTCGCGCCGATTCTGTGTGTGAAGCTGTTATTGAGTGTGCCGAAAAAGACCAAAGTGATGTTATTGTTCTAGGGGCTAGCCGTGAAAAGCTTCTGCAACAGGCAATGAAAGGAAATATACCAGAGACGATTTCTCGTAAGAGTCATTGCACTGTGATTTTAGTGCGCAGTGCTCTTGGATAATTAGATTGAATTCATCGCTTGTGATTTGCTTGAATTACAAAAACTAGCGGGTGTAAGGGTAGTTCATTGAAACAAGAACCAGTTTGCTCTAACTTGTTAAGATGATGTTGACTGCACAGTGACTTAAAGCAAACTATCACTGACCACCATTAGAAGTATGAAGCATCTGTCGGACTACAACTTCTTTGACCCTGAACTGCTTGTGTGCCCTTATGAATTCTACAAGCTAGCACAGGAGCAGGCACCAATTATGGAGCTACCTAGTCCCAAAACTGACGCTAAGCTTTTCCTCGTTACACGCTATGACTTGGTGATAGAAATTCTTAAGGATACAAGAGTATTTTCTAGCAATTTCTCTACTTTACTGGCTGGGAAAGAAGAACAGGATGATGAGTTGCAGAAAATTTTTGCTCAAGGCTGGCCTCAGATGAACACCCTGCTGACGGCAGATCCGCCAGAACACGAGCGATTCCGATCACTGGTGAATAAGGCATTCACTTCGTCGCGTGTCAATAAAATGCATAACTTGATTCAGCAGACTGTTGATGAACTCATTGACAGTTTCATCAATAAGAGTAAGTGTGAATTCGTCAGTGAGTTTGCCGTACCCTTACCGCTCAAAGTTATTGCTCAGCAGTTAGGTGTGCCGCAGGCAGATCTGCCGAAGTTCAAACAATGGTCTGATTCTTTTATTGCGCGCCTAAGCCATATGCTTTCTAGAGAGCAGGAGATCGAGTGTGCTAAAGATGCGGTTGCTTTCCAGCATTATTTTCATGATGTCATAGAATCACGCCGAAAACAGCCTCAAGATGATTTGATCACAGACTTGGTACAGGCAAAGGTGGCTCAAGAGCGATCGCTCGACACAGCTGAACTGCTGAGTATAATTCAGCAAATACTAGTGGCAGGCAATGAGACTCTCACCAGTGCGATCGCGGGTGGGATGTTGTTGCTGACAAACAATCCCCAGCAGATGAAGTTGCTACAAACAGATCTTTCCCAGGTAGAAAACTTTGTTGAAGAAGTTCTACGAATGGAAAGTCCGACTGCGGGGATGTGGCGAGTTGTTACGCAAGATACAAAACTAGGAGATGTTGATCTAAAAGCTGGGTCTTTGGTGATGATCCGCTTCGATGCTGCTAACCGCGATCCGAGAAAATTTCCAGAGGGTGAGCGTTTGGACGTGCGCCGCCATAATGCCAGCAACCACCTATCTTTTGGTTATGGCATTCATTATTGTTTGGGCGCTATGCTTGCTCGCAAGGAAATGCAGATCGCCTATGAGCGGTTGCTGCTAAGGCTTAAGAACATCCGCTTGGCACAAGGTGATTACCAGTACTTGCCGAACATACTCATCCGGGGACTCAAGCACCTCTATATTGAGTTCGACAAGGTAGCATCAGATGTGCCTGACTACAACACAACACCAGTTAAACGTTGAAAAAAGAATGAGCAAATAGGGGTGCTTCAGTGCGATGGCGCGGAGCGCAGACGCCCTTGGCGTATCGCCCAAAGGGCAGACGTCTGCATGTGTATCGCTTTGACTATCAGAAAATACATCAAACTATAAATTTTGATTCTTTAGCAGGCGTTGCCTTAGTTCCAAAGCTTTGATGTAGAGTGGTTCTGCTTCAATGTACCGTCCTTGGGAATAGTAGAATCCTGCCAAGTTATTGTAACTGGTGGCGACATCGGGATGCTCAACTCCATGCAGGCGTTGGTTTAGTTCCAATGCTTTGATGAGGAGTGCTTCAGCTTGAGTGTAGCGTCCTTGGGATAAGTAGAGTCCTGCCAAGTTATTGTAACTGGTGGCGACATCGGGATGCTCAACTCCATGCAGGCGTTGCCTTAGTTCCAATGCTTTGATGTAGAGTGGTTCAGCTTCTGTGTAGCGTCCTTGGGATAAGTAGAGTCCTGCCAAATCGTTGTAACTGCTGGCGACATCGGGATGCTCAACTCCATGCAGGCATTGCCTTAGTTCCAATGCTTTGATGTAGAGTGGTTCAGCTTCTGTGTAGCGTCCTTGGGAATCGTAGAGAAATGCCAAGTTGTTGTAACTAGTGGCGACAGAGGGATGCTCAACTCCTAGCAGGCGTCGCCTGAGTTCCAAAGCTTTGATGTAGAGTGGTTCCGCTTCAGTGTAGCGTCCTTGGGATGAGTAGAGTGCTGCCAAGTTGTTGAAACTTAAGGCGACAGAGGGATGCTCATCTCCTAGCAGGCGTCGGCTGAGTTCCAAAGCTTTGATGTGGAGTGGTTCCGCTTCAGTGTACCGTCCTTGGGAACGGTAGAGTTCAGCCAAATTATTGAAACTTAAGGCGACATCGGGATGTTCTTCTCCCAGTAGGCGTCGCCTGAGTTCCAAAGCTTTGATGTAGAGTGGTTCTGCTTGAGTGTAGCGTCCTTGGGATGAGTAGAGTGCTGCCAAGTTGTTGAAACTTAAGGCGACAGAGGGATGTTCTTCTCCCAGCAGGCGTCGGCCGAGTTCCAAAGCTTTGATAAGGAGTGGTTCAGCATCAGTGTACCGTCCTTGGGAATCGTAGAGTGCTGCCAAGTTGTTGAAACTTAAGGCGACAGAGGGATGCTCATCTCCTAGCAGGCGTCGGCTGAGTTCCAAAGCTTTGATGTAGAGAGGTTCCGCTTCAGTGTACCGTCCTTGGGAACGGTAGAGTTCAGCCAAATTATTGAAACTTAAGGCGACATCGGGATGCTCATCTCCTAGCAGGCGTCGGCTGAGTTCCAAAGCTTTGATGTAGAGAGGTTCTGCTTCAGTGTACCGTCCTTGGGAATTGTAGAGTGCTGCCAAGTTGTTGAAACTTAAGGCGACATCGGGATGCTCATCTCCTAGCAGGCGTCGGCTGATTTCCAAAGCTTTGATGTGGAGTGGTTCTGCTTCAGTGTACCGTCCTTGGGAATTGTAGAGGAATGCCAAGTTGTTGTAACTTAAGGCGACATCAGGATGCTCCTCTGCTAGCAGGCTTCGGTATAGTTCCAAAGCATTGATGTAGAGTGGTTCTGCTTCAGTGTACCGTCCTTGGGAAGAGTACAGTAGAGCCAAGTTGTTGTAACTGGTGGCGACTGAGGGATGCTCATCTCCCAAACGGGATTCTACCACTGATACACATTGTTTTAACCAGCGTTTCGCCAGCGCATACAAACCCTGTCCTTGATAAAACCAACCCAAACCAGTAAAAACCCAAATTAAATTTTCATCACTGACTGCATCAGTCAGATTTTGCGCCACTTCTGCTAAATGTGGAATAGCAGGAGTTAAAGCAGTGATTTGGTTCTGATTAGGTGTATAAGGAATGTGTTTCGCCACTTCTACCATCACTTGGCAAAAACTAGACTTATGCTCGTCGCCTGAAGCTAAGTTCTTTTGCTTGTTTCTCAGAAACTCTCGAATCAACTGATGTAACAGATAAGTCTCTTCGCCCGTAAGCAAGTGCAAGTTTTCTAATTCGACTCTTGCATCTTCCAGTTCTTCTGGGTATTCCTCAACAACAGCATTTTCCACCAGTAACCAAGGAATCGGGGCTAAAGCAAATAAACTTAGTAAACAGCCTAACTCTTGGGCTGACTCACTTAATTCTTCCCAACTCAACTCAAAAGCAGCTGCAACTCCACGTTTGATATCGGAAGTCCAAGTGGGATCATTTTCCTTTACTTCTAAAGAAGGATGCCCTAGCCCTTTTTCCTCCAAGCGTCGCAGCATTTCAGTCAAAGATATCTTACGCTTTTTCACATACCGCCCGACTAATTGCAATGCCAGAGGTAAGTAGCCCAAACGCTGAACAAGTTCTTTTGCTTTTATTGATTCTTGAGTGACTTTTTCTTCTCCAACCAATTGAGTCAATAATAAGAGTGCATCCTCCTCTTGCAAAACTTCCAAAAACAGAGAACCTGCTAAATCTAACTTGAGTCGTGTTGTTATGAGTACTTTAAACTGAGATGGTTGTGGTGGTAGTAATGGTTTTATGTCACTGTAATCTTTAACATCATCCACAACCACAAGCGTGTTTCCCTTGTGCTGCCAATGTTGCCAACACCAGCGTACGCGTTCTGGTAACTCCAAATCTTCTGGCGGCTGTAAACCCAAATTTGTTCGAGTAAATTCTATGATCTGCAAACCAATATCTTCTTCTCTAGCGCGTAGCCAGCAAATACCGCCAGGGTAAGCGTCCAAGTGTAAATGTAGCAGTGAATATTGGATTGCTAATTCTGTTTTACCAACTCCCCCCATACCGGAAACAGCAGCAATGACGACTTCATTATTGCGTTGCAACTGTTGCTGCAGGCGTTCTAATTCACGCGATCGTCCGATAAATTTATCTGTGTTACTGGGGGGAATGTTTTGGGGAAAACCTGTTGGTTTAGGAATATCACTCAAATTGATAACAATTTGGTAAATCTGTTGAATGTCTCCTACTGTTATATTCCCGCCAGCCTGAACATTCTCAAGGATTTTTTGTATAACTGATAGAGATTCCTTATTATTCATAATTTAAAATAAGTATAAATAAATATTCAGTAAATCTTAAATTTTGTAGGGTGTGTTACGGCACCAGATAACCCAAGATAGCGAAAATAAACCTTAGAAGCTATCCGAAAACCTTACTTTGTCATTCTGTTAGCGCAGCGTGCCCTCTGGGCAGCGCAGTCCTGAGCGAAGCGAAGGAACAGCAGCGTTCGCGAAGCGTGCGCCTTTGGCGCTTAGAATCTCAGTCTACGGCAATAATCACCAGATGCTTCATTGCGCTACCCTTCGGGAAGCCGCCTTCGGCGTCTACGCTCCATTCAGCATGACAGCTTTCGGATAGGTATTTAATACTGATATTTTACAAACGCTATTAAGCTTCTTGATTTAAATTCCCTAAATCGATGTTTGTAGCTTTCACCCCTTTAACCATTTCCTGCTCAACTGAACCATCTCGCGTGGCTTTCTGGCTGATGTCTTTTGCTTTCAAGTCACCAGTTAATTCAATTTCACTCAAAACTACTTGACGTATTTTTTCATCTTGTGCTTGTAGTAGTTGGACTAGTTCTTTCAGTTTCTGAGCAAATGCTTTATCTGCATCCATCTGAGCTTGCAGCTCATCTTGTACCTTTTCTTTATTCTTTTGCGTGGGTTCACTTTCTGCTCGTTTCAGTAACCCTTCTGTTCCTTCTGCCTTAAACTTTTCACGAATGGTGTTTACTAAATGAGCAAATGTATCTGTAGCGCCTTTAGTTAAAGCTTTTCCACCTTCTTTGATTGCCTCAGAGAAAAATAAAGAGACAATTACTGCTGCTGTTAGAGGTTCTGTCATAAGGCTGCTTATTAAGTTGAATAGTAGTAAAGTAAGATACAAGCTTTGCGTATAACTTTCCGGATTTTTAGGTTTACTGAAATTTGACTCTTTTTTTTGCGCTCTATCTTTTTTGAAGCCATTCAATCAAAGGTCTTAAGGTTCCCGGTAGCGCAGCTTCACTCACAGTGACTGTGTGTTGTTTTCCTTTGTCTTCTACCGTTAACTTGTATTGAAAGCGGTCAGGTTGTGTTGTTGAAGCTGTGATCTTTTCGGGTAGATTGAAGAAATCTGCGGCTTCTAGTAGTGACGGTAGTTGATCAGCTTCATTTGCCGGAATACTTGCCGTGTCTACAGTTTTTTTTGTACTTATCCCTGCAAAACCACCCGTGCGTTCAAATGATATCCGCATTTTCTTGTTCTCCGTCTTGCTATGTTTTGCAAGAATTAATCAAAACTGGGAGGGTTATAACATAATTTCCCAGTTTATCAAGAAAAAACAACATTAAGAGGGAACAGTTCATCTGGAAAATCCCCATACAGCAGAATAGAGGCGTCAGGAGTCAGCAGAAGAGTCACAAGTCAGTTAATCATGGGAAAATCTCACTACCAAACATGAAAATGTATTTCTTCTACACCCCTACACCCCTTTTTCAAGCTAGAAGTCAGAAGTAAAAATGACTTTGTGCCTAGCTTTTAGACAAAAGCGTTGTATCTCAATGACTTGGGATGCGCTGTAATTAAAATTAGGTATTCTTCTGGCGATTCGGGAGTTGCTATCATCGCCATTCGCTTAAAATTTATCGGAGGCAAAACAATGGCAAATTGTACTGTTGGCGACTATCTACTGCTTCGTCTCAAAGAAATTGGCCTCAAGCATATCTTTGGTGTCGCTGGTGACTACAATATGGAATTTCTCGACTTGATAGTCAATCAAGAGGGTATTGAGTTGGTTACAACTTGTAACGAACTTAACGCAGCCTACGCTGCTGATGGGTATGGTCGAATCAATGGGATTGCAGCACTGATTACCACGTTTGGTGTTGGTGAACTCAGCGCTATTAATGGAGTTGCTGGCGCTTGCGCTGAACACGTTCCTGTGGTAGCAATTACTGGAGCTCCTTCTACCAAAATTCAATCATCGGGAGCACTTGTCCATCATACGCTAGGCACTGGCGATTTCTCCATGTTTGCCCAAATGTATGAGAAGGTAACGACGGCGCAAGCATATTTGACATTTGAGAATGCAACAGCAGAAATCGACAGAGTTTTAGGTGAAAGCCTTCTCAAAAAGTTACCTGTTTACATCTCCCTACCGATGGACGTTGCTGCACATGAAGTGGCTGCACCATCAAGTCCATTTACTCCCCCTGTCTTCCAAAGCGATGAAGCGATCTTAGCTGAAGTCGTTGATGCAAGTGTAAGTTTGTTGGAGAAGGCGTCAAAACCAGTCATTCTGGCTGACGTGGGTGTGGATCGTCATCATTTGCAAGAGGAATTGCGATCGCTTCTTTTTGCCACTGGATACCCTTATGCCACTATGACTATGGGGAAGGGGCTGCTTGAAGAAACGCACCCCCAATTCATCGGTATATATAACGGTGGTATCAGTGAAGAGTATGTGCTTAAACGTGTTGAACAAGCAGATTGTGTATTGAGTATCGGTGTCTTGATGAGTGATTTCAACACAGGAAAGTTTTCTGCCAAACTCGATCCAAGTCGAACCATTGAAGTGCATGGGCAGCATCTCAAGATTAATAATACCGTGTACAACAATGTGGCAATGAAGGATTTTCTAACTGCTTTAAGCAAACGCTTGAAGCACCGCGATCAGCAAACGCTAGATTTAAAGCCTCGCAAGGAAAATTTAAATCCTGGTTTTACAACTGGTTTCCAACCCAACTCAACAGCAGCGATTACCCAGGAGCGTTTTTGGTACAGACTGGCTCAATTCCTCAAAGAAGATGATATTCTTGTCACCGAGACTGGAACTTCTTTGTTTGGAGCCGCAGTTATTCCTTTACCAAAGGGAACCAGTTTCGTGGGACAATTACTTTGGGGTTCTATTGGCTACTCAGTCGGTTCTTCGCTTGGTTGTACTATTGCTGCTCCCTCAAGACGATCTATCCTATTGGTAGGTGACGGCTCGTTCCAAATGACGGCACAAGAACTGTCAACAATGTTACGTTATGACCTCAAGCCAATTATTATTCTTTTCAACAATGATGGATACACGATAGAGCGTGATATCCACGGTCCGACTCAACCATACAACGACATCCAACGGTGGAATTATCACAAGCTTCATGAAGTTTTTGGTAACAATGGCTGGGGTATTAAGGCAAGCACCGAGTCAGAGTTAGAATCGGCACTACAACAAGCCGAACAAAATCGGGACAAACTTGTTTTTATTGAAGTAGTGATGGACAAAATGGACAGCCCGGATGTTCTTTTAGAGATGTTGAGTAAATAAAGCAGCAAATGTCAGAAAATGAGCCAGCCGCCCCGAAGCGGCTTGGTTAATGATGAGTTATGAGTCATGAAAACAGTGAACGGTCAACAGTTATCATACCAAATCCGGATCTAATACCCCCTTTATTATTTAGTCCGCGTAGGCGGACTTTGTTTGTGTAGCCGCGATTTCTAATCGCCTGGGTTAAAAGGGGGTTATAAAAGCCGATTTGGTATCAGTTGCTTGATAACTCGTAAAAAGTTTCATGATTCATAATTCATTATTTTAGAGAACTCCTACCTTTTGCCAACCATTCTTCACTGCTTTTTGTTCGTTACTTCCTTGACCGTAAAGTTCTCCAGCAACTTGGACAGTTGTATTAGCAGCCTGTTTAAAATTGGCTTTAGATTTGAGGCGATCGCGTAAAGTAATGTACCAGATTTTTCCAGCTTTTTCCCAAGCATAGCCGCCAATTTCTACCGCAGCTAGATAAAACGCTTGATTGGGAATACTTGAGTTGATATGTACGCCCCCGTTATCATCCGTACCAGTGTATTTGTTTTTTACATGCGCTGGTTGGGGGTCTTTGCCCAGAAGTGGATCATCATATGCTGTTCCAGGCGCTTTCATTGAGCGAATGCCAACGCCTTTTGTCTTGGGTGTTAATAAACCTTGCCCAATAATCCAGTCTGCCTGATCTGCGGTCTGATTTTTTACTCGCTGTTTGACCAGAGAGCCGAAAACATCAGAGAATGACTCATTGAGTGCGCCTGGTTCTCCAAAATAGATCAGACCAGCTTCATGCTGAGTGACTCCATGAGTTAATTCATGCCCAATCACATCTATAGATTTGGTGAAGCATAGAAACATTTCTCCGTCACCATCACCATAAACCATCTGGTCGCCATTCCAAAAGGCGTTGTCATATTTAACGTTGTAATGCACGGTAGAATCTAAACGCAGTCCTTTGTCGTCAACAGAATCGCGTCCAAAAATCTCTTTGAACAAGTCATAAGTAGCACCAGCGGCATCGTAGGCTTCATTGACCGCCGTATCTTGGCTTGGAGGATCGCCTTCTGAACGCACGAGTACGCCAGGAAGTTGTTCACCATTTTTAGCATCATAAATAGTACGACGCTTCTGACCTGGGGAAACCCCAAAATTCACACCACCTACTACGTTGCGTCGTCCACGAAATTGTGCCGAAGCATTTAATGTACGAAATGCCCACTTACGCTGCTCTTCGTTACCATTGACTGCAACGTGTTCCAGCATATGAGGTGGAATAATACAACAAATGGGGCATCTGGTGTATAGTTGATGCTCTAATTGAGACGCAACAGATTTTTTCTTTTTTTGAGCCATCTTTAAGATATTCTCCTTTTTCAGATAAGTAATAGCAAACACTGTCTCTTACTCTATACAACAAGCTGTAGAGTCATCATTCCAAACCGGAGGGTCAAACAAAGCGATGGGGCAAACCCCCGCTATCATGCGTTTGCGCAGCCAAAGGCTCGCTAGCCCCGCAGGGGGCGCTGCGCAAACGCGCTCCGCCGGAGGAAGTCTCACCCGGCAGACTTTACAAAAATCTGATTATACGCATCAGACGATTTGCTTTCCGTTCTTCTTTAATTAAATGCAAGCAAAATCAACTTATGCACTTTTGAGATAGAAATGGCAAATTTTTGTGCTCATCTGACTATTGTAAAACTGCACAAAACTAGACACGCTAATCGTTGAACACACAATAGTTGATTTGTAAAGTGCGTAAATCCTAGACTCTATGAGCGCGTTTTTCAATCTTGACCTACTCATCTCGGTAACTCCGGGCAAATATCAGTGTCAAAACTAGTATTCCTGGTGAATCTTTCTCCCCTGAACACCTGTTGTATAAGAATTGGCACTGATGGTTACACTTAATAATAATGCTTTATTTAAGACTTTACGCTTATTCATAAAAATATTTTTAAACATAGAAAATTGTAGATAGGAGATATCACCAGTAAAAATCTAGACCAAAATCATAAGATTGTTTAACATAATAAAAGACCCCACTAAATTGTGTGTGGTTGTGTGTTGTAAAACTTGGTTGATACATGGTCAGGGGGTTAGTTCCCTCGTGACCATTTTATTTTTGATTGCACATTCAGCGCCTTAAACTCTCATACATCATAATTATTTAGAAAAATTATATTCAGAGTCATTAATTATGACTTTATACTGGGTAAAATGTTGCTTGAAATACACTTTTCCAGTATATTAAGTATTTTAAATATAGGACTTCTATTTTCTTTTTGTGAAAGTACCTGCGCTTAAAAAACTCGCTACACCTTTATTCCTTCTTCGGTATTCCCTGTTTCCTGTTCCCGTTCGGACGTTCGGCGAAGACTTCGGCGTGAGCTCAGTACAAGTCAGTCGAGCCGCTGACGCTCTAGGCGTTGCCTGTTCCCTGTTAAGCGTTGCCTGTTAAGCGTTCCCTACCTCAACTATGTTTCTATGTCGGCAAAATTATTGATATAGGTTATCAATTAACAGAAACTACCCCACGGAAGGAATGAAGTATATTAAAAAACTTATTGAAATCAAAACTTCTGGGGTCAATTCTTTGACCGGAACGATCCACATTTCGGTGAGTTGTAATCCTCTCATCTGGAACATTACTTTGAGCAAGAAGCCAAGCCAGCGATTGGTATTGAGCCTCTGTATAGCCGGTGTGAGTAGGTTCGTTGTTCATGACGCCAGATGGTGGTGTTTCTAAACTGACGTGATAAGCGAAATTATTCACAGATGGAAACAGATGAGAATTTGTCTGAACAGTTTCTGCACCAAGCGTTCCATCAAACACCGAATGAGCCGCACCAAAGGCTCGCTTTTCTGGTGGGACTATGTAAACAACTGTCCCATCTAGGTTAATCATGGCGTGGTAGCTTGCTTGAATATTACTATCATCGTGAGGAGTTTGAAAAAAATTAATTACACTGGAGGCAGGTGCAGCGGTTTCATGAAGTACTATGATTGGTGGATTGTTGAGAGGTTGACCATTAACGTCTGTTGCAAACCGCTCTCCATAGTTTGTTGGGTTTGCCCAAGCAATCTCATATCTAGGTTTGTAAGCCCTAAAAGCTGCAGTGGTTTTGACTGTGGAAATACGAGCCTTTTGCAATTGGCTTTTTTGGTTGCTCTTCTGTTGAGGTTGAGACGTTGAATTTTTAGCAGACAAAGCCGTCTTTGGACTTGGCGTTTTTGTTTGAGGTGCGGGTTGGCTGTTTTGGTTGATTTTTTGTTGAGGTTGAGATGTTGAATTTTGACCAGACAAAGTCGTTTCCGGAATCAAGGCTGGGGTTTTGACTTGGCTGGGTGATTTTGAGTTTTTACTAGAGAGATCTGTGTTTTGATTTGCTGTTAGTGCTTTAACATGAGGTTGAAAATTGGAATAGTCACTAGAAATAGTGCTTTGTGGATGTGATGTTGTCTTCTCCTGCCAAAACTCGCTTTTTCTAATAAGCAGCCCCAAAAACAGACCAACAAACACCAAAATAACTAGGTGCCATCTAGTTGTCTTTATCTTAAATTTCATTTTTTTATGATTTTGATAAATATTATTTATATCAATTGAAAGTTATTTCAATTGCCAAAAATAAGTTTGAATATGGTTTCTGAATACACAATGACATACAAAATATTTATCTGTCTAGAGGTTTTTTCCCTAAAAATGCTGGGATCATGTCGGTTTTACAAATACAGCGCTTTGCAGGGGGCATCCCAAATGTATAAATTTATTTTTTCTTTTGTAGTGCCAAGACTTGCCCCTTGTAGGGACTCCGGAGCCAGACAGCCCGCTGAAGCAAAAAAAATAGGGAGCATCTTGCTCCCACTACGTATTTCTTGCAAAATTGGGATGCTCCCGCTTTGCATCTAAATGGAGTATAGCGGTTCATCCCCTTTCAAGGGTAGGTATTTAAAACTAGCTTCACTCCACAATTTCATATCCTCAAATCACTCTCTGTACTGCCTGATTTATAACTACCTACGTTTGTGTAACACATTTCGTCAAGGAGTATCAAAAATTACCTAAATTTGCCAAATCTTCGCCGCATATTCGCACCCAATCCCAGTGCTGTCAGCGAACCCAAGATTGTGAGAGGTTCGGGAACTGGTGCTACGTTTGCATTACTGACAGTCAATCGTGATGAGCCAGTCACATCATTACGTCCATCAACAACGCCAATGCCAACGGTGTAATTGCCTGTAGCTGAGAAGGTATAGTTGAAAGTAGAGTTACCAAGCGTTAGAGGGGTGATGACTGCATTGGTTGTTGAGTTAACAATCGACACAAAAGCACGGTCAAAACCTGGAGTATCAAAGGTTTGGAAGTTTGAGTTAAAACTAAAAACATCTCCAGCTTGGAAGTTTCTCAAGATGCTGATAGCAGATCCCTCAGCAACATCAAGCCCAAGCGCTCCCGCACTTAGACCTAAAGAAGATTCAAGTCGCAATGGACCAACAGGCTGATTGCCAGAGACATTATAGTTTGTACCGCCATCATCACTGCCATCTGGGTAGGCGTTGGTTATTGTAGCTTGAGTTGGAGTTACATTACCAACATCACCCGTTTTATTGAAACTCCCAAGGTCAATACCGGCAGCAAAAGAGGGTTTCGCAATCGTGATACTACTTAAGCTGAATAAGCCCAAAGCTACAGTTTTCCAAAAAGTTTTAGCTGACATTGAAAACTCCGTTAATTTAGTTGATGAACTTTGTTGGTAGATGCCAGCACAAAAATGGTAATTGCAACCTTAAGCTCTTAAAACACGAAGTTACTAGAACTGTTAAGGTTACCCGTACCCAGAAGATTAACCGTGATAAATGGTCGGAAGATGTCTGCGCCTGTAGAACCATCTGCATCAATTTGTACGCTGAAGTTGTTGGAACTACTGCCTTGAACAACTTTGACATAGTTATCGGCAATAGCATCGGTACCGCTGTAACCTCCAGGTATCAAACTACTTAGTAGTTGGGTGAGAACAATCTTGTCTTTGCCCACCTCAAAATCATTAATAGTGTCACCTTGGTCGCGTATACTTATGTATACAAATTTGTCATTGCCAGCACCACCAGTGAGCGAGTCTGCGCCCGGACCACCGATCAGGACATCATTTCCCGGACCGCCAGTTAATGTGCCACGACCTGTTGTTGATGTATCCTTGATAGCTGGCAAATTAAAGCGAGCTACACTGGGGTCATGGTCACTCACCTGATCGGCAAACTCTGAGTTAATGTGAACAACATCGAACTCCGAGTTATTGTTCAAATTGCTACTAGCCAGAACGTGATCCAAAACTTGGGCGTTGCCTTCAAAGTTGTAGGTATAACGTTCGTTTTCAGGCAAGTTTTCAACTAGATCTGTGAGTCCAGCGCTTTTTAGGATGTTGAGTGGGTTGGAGAACTGGTAATCGTTCAAGTCACCTGCTACAACCACATTGGTGTTGGGATCAACCGCCAGAATGTTCTGGACAAAGTTTTTCACTATTGTCGCTTGCTGGTTGCGCTGCGTCTCGCTACTGAGGGTAGGGGGTTGATTTGGTCCAAACAGGGGTTGATCGCCGCCTTTAGAGTTGAAGTGGTTAGCAATAACATATACACTTTGACCGTTGAAGGCAAATTCCCCAACTAAAGGCTTGCGACTGCTGTTGAAGGCGGAGTTGGTGGGGTCAATGAGACCAGGACTATCCGAGAGTACGGGAACACCATTGACGTTGCTGACTGTAGTGCTGGAGGTGGAGGTTCCACCAGGACGATCTATAAAAGAAACGCGGTTGGGATTGAACAGGAAACCCACCCGGATATTACCACCAGGTTCACCGCCATTGGTGTCGTCTACTGGATTAATCTGGCGATATTGGTAAGTGGGACCGCCAGCAGCTGCGATCGCATTGATTAAAGTCTGGTAGGTTGTGCTAGCATCTACCACACTGTCATTCGTTGGTCCGTTGTTGTCCTGAATTTCTTCTACACTAATGATGTCTGGAGTCTTCAAGTTATTGACAATCGCACTAGCCAGACCGTTGAACTTAGCCGCACCATCACCAGGATCGAGGTTTTCGACGTTGAAGGTGGCAACTGTGAGTTTGTCGGGATCTGTAGAAGTTAAATTAGTGACTTCTTTTGTGAGGTTGTTGGAAATGACAGTTGGTGCAGTAGTTGGCAATACCTCAAAGTTGTTGAAGCTGTAGTCTACAACACCTGTAATTGTGCTCAGTTGAGCACCAACGTTAACTGTAGGCAGCTTAGCCAGGGTGCCGTCAATCTGAATCCGTTCTGGATTAAAATCATTTTGACTGATGATGCTACCGCCACGCACCGTCCGTCCTGTGGCATTCACACCGTTATCTGCCAGTACCCAGATTTCCCCAAAACTGTTGGTAGGGCTAACTGCTACAGGATTGTTAATCTGTACTAGCATTCCTTCCAAGCTTTCATAAAAGTCGATGCCATCTTGGGCAGGGTCGAAAGTCCCACTCGTTTCCACATTGCCAGTAGCATCATTTTCAATCACCGTGTTTGGAATTGCCCGTCCACCATTGCCCAGAACAATAGGACTAGGCAAAGAATTACCAGTTGAAACTGTGGTAATCGTTGGGTTGGTAATCTCAGTAGTGGTGAGGTTGTTTGCGCCACCAGAACCACCAGGGCGAAACTCGCTCACTGTACCACTAACTAACACAGAGTTTCCGACAGCGACTGTTGGCGCAGAATTGGTGAAGACAAAGATCCCTTCTGAGGTGGCATCATTTGTATCTGGGTTGGGGTCTTGGTAGTAAAAGCCGTTGGAACGTACAGTTGTGACGATACCGGGAACGTTACTGACCGTTTGACCGTTTAAAGGTGAGATATGTGCTGCACCTTGAATGTCATGGATGCGAGTAGAAGATGTGGGTGGAGGAGGGGGAGGGGCATTGGTTGCAGAGACAGAGAAGTCATCAATTCCTAAGCCGTGGTCATTTCCAGTATCGTTTAAATCTTCCCACCGTACCCAGATTTCTTGATTGGGGGCAAGGGTTAAACCACTTAAAGTAGAAGACAAAACAGTGCGATCGCCCGCTGCGTTACCATCTAATGCACCCGCAGTTGCTGTGGCTACTGGACTGGTAAAGTCTAGTGCATTAAAGTCAGTCCAGCTACCGGAAGTGATATTGGTTGCGCCAATTTGATATTGAAAATCTAATTTTTGTGGAGTCGTATTGCCGCCATTTCTCCACTCCTCACCCGTGTAGTTGATGTTGAGTGCGTTAATTGTGTTACTGGTGTTATTGACAAGGCGAACTCCATAGTAAATCGTATCTGTGCTGCCAGACGCCAACGATCCCAAAGCACGTTCTGTGCTGCCAGCATTACCAAAACTATAAAGTGATCCTGTATTGCTTGACCCAGTGCCTGCTGTGTAAGCTGTTCTGTTAGAGTACCAGCCAGGAATAGTGGAATCATTCGTCCATGTATTATTACCTGAATTGGCTAACGAATCAAAGTTTTGAGAGTAAACACTGCTCAAGTTAATTGGCGGCATGAAAAAACCTCATTTGCTGTAGAAAGAGTGAATCATGGGACTTACGCAAAAACCCTTTTAAACCCTCTTACCTTTGTGCTCTTTGTGTCCTACCCTGCGGGAAGCTCTATGGCTAACGCCACGCCTTACGGCTATCGGGGAGAACCTCCGGTTCCGCTGCGCTAACGCAGTCGCCTACGGAGGGAAACCCTCCTGCAGCGCTGTCTCACCGCTCCGCGTCTATGCGGTTTATTTTTTCATTTTTATTAAACGAACCGCCAAGACGCCAAGGACGCCAAGAAAAGAGAGAAGAGGGAATTTCACGAATCATTTAGGACTGCGACATTAGTTTCAGTCGTTAGAAAACGAAGTTTCTTGGATCGTTCAAAGTACCCGTACTTGTGGATGTCAAATTAACTGTGATAAAAGGTCGGAAAATATCTCCGCCTGTAGGACCATCTGCATCAATTTGTACACTGAAGTTGTTGGCACTACTGCCTTGGACAACTTTGACATAGTTATCAGCTATGGCGTTGGTACCGTTGTATCCTCCAGAAACTAAGCTATCAAGCAGTTGAGTCAAAACAATCTTATCTGTACCAACTTTAAAGTCAGTAATTGTATCGCCACTATCGCGAATATTGGTATAGACAAATTGGTCATAACCATCGCCACCAGTGAGTGTATCTGCACCTGCACCACCAATGATGGTATCGTTTCCTTCTGTACCAGTGATACTATCCCGACCGGAGGTGCCGTTGAAGACTTTACCAACGGTGTCGCCCAAGGTAACAGTATCACTGCGGAACTTTTTGAAATTGTTCTGTGCTAAATCTTTAGCGGCTGTTCCGTTGTTGTAGAAAACAGTATCACCGTTATCTGTCAACAACTGTAGTTGGCTGGTGCTTGTGAGATTATCGGGAACTGCAACAATAGACTCAAAACTACCACCAGTATTTAGTGCTGTTAAATTTGCACTACGCAGTTCGGGAGCATCTGTTGGGTTACCTGTCCAAGTGAACAGGCGGAAATCATTGGGAGCAGTTCCTGTGCTAGAACCAGTAGAACCAGCAATAATAACGTACTGGTTACTGGCATTGCGTTGAATCTCGCGAATCCCGCGACCACCCAAGTCAAGTAGAATGGGAGCGCCAAAGGTCGCAGATCCCTGTGTACCGCCACCAGTGGAAGATAATAAGGATGTAAAGTTTGTGACTGGAACAATCAGCGCGTCGCTGCGGTTACTTGCAGGTTCAAGGGGGGCACGAAAAGCGACGTAAGCGGTGGTGTTATTCGGTGCGATTGTCAAACCTTCAATGTTGTAACCGTTCGTACTTTCAGGTATAACTCCAGGTGTAGCACTGGCAGTCAGTCCCAGGTAATTGGCACCCAAACCGTGACCGTTGTTCTTATCCCATGCCGTCACGTCTTGTTCTAGATAGTCGTAACGTCCTTGATAGCTGAGGGTAGTGTTCGCACCTGTGCCAGATATCTGCGTTGCAAATAGGCGATCGCGGTTCGGTCTACTGTCACCTGTGGAGGAGTTACTATTGGAACCTGTCCAGTAGATCGTGTTATTCAGACGGGTTGCGGCTTCGATGTCTACTTCTCTGATTGCACCGCTACCGCTAGTATCTGTGAGTCCCAGAGATGACGTGAAGTCGAAGCCATTGAGTGCTAAACCAGATTGATTGCGATCGTAAAGCCGAAGCACTTGGTTTTCATCATCGCCCACCAGCATGTAGTTGGAATCAATGGCGATCGCTGTGGATGCATCACTCGTTCCCGTGTGGAAGTGGGTGGTGTTAGGGGTAACCGATGCTGCCGAAGCTGCGTAATTGACTAAATAAGAATTGGTGTTAGTGCCATCGCTGACAGTAACTGTAACATCGGCAAAGCCTACACCAGTCGGATTAATCTTGAGATTGCGACTTGCACCGGTGCCACTGAGAGTCAGGTTAGCATTGGTGACAACGTTTGGATTGTTGCTAACTGCTGTGACTGTTAAGTTATTGAGTGGGGTATCGGCGTCTGCAATCGTGAAATCAAGTCCCAACGTTTTTGCTGGATCTGTGGGATCTGCGATTACACCGCTTACCGCCCCAGCACTTGTTGCCGGAAGATTCACGAAAGGTGAGGCAGTTGCTTCCTGAATCGTTGGTGCTGCACCACTACCACCACCACTGGTGAGGGTAATGGCAGAGGAGTTATTAGTTGCCGGACTGATGTTCCAGCTACGTGCTGTAGTGAAGGTATTTGTCGTCGTATTAAATGTACCATTAGCGACTATGACATCTCCTGAAGCGGGATCGGGTGCTAAGAAGCTGTTAGATTGAAGCTTTCCACCAGAATAGCGATCATTCACAGGCAACTGGTAGCCTGCGGTACCGCCACTGACGACTGCATTACCTTCGGCAGTACCAAAAAAGATAGCGTCGGTAGGAACAGTAGAATTTGTGAGATTGTTGATATTGACATTAAACACTCCAACAGCATCAGCGCTGCCACCGCCATTACCCAGTACGCCTGCTGAGTTGGCGTTACCAAAGCGATCGCCATTTGTCGTTGCCGTATTGATCGTACGTAGTTTTCTGCCAGTCGGTGCAAGTGAGGAACCACCAACATAAACAACATCACCCGCATTCACAACACCGCTTGTAATGTCAAAGCCATAAGTAATACTACCACCTGCGATCCAGCCACTGGAAGTAGCAGTGCCATTGTCGGTAAAAACAACGCTATAGGGATTTGCCGAAAAATCAATCGTCTGAGTTGCTAGTAACTCGACATACTCGAAAGGTGAATCGTTTCCAGACGGGTTAGTAAATATTTCCGAAATTAATAAACCTGGGTTCGACGCCATAAGTGATCCTTGTTTGGTGTGTATAAGCAGGAGCGATCGCTCCGACGGTTCGGATAAGATCAGAACGCCTGCGGCGATCGCCTTAAAAAGCTACGGTGTATACACATCTCGTTCAAAACCTCACCCTCGCTTTTAGCTGCGCTAAAATCTTTCCCTCTCCTTGGTAAGGAGAGGGATGCCCGATAGGGCAGGGTGAGGTTTTGCGCGAATGAGTGGGTAATTCAAGAACTTGTGTGTACACCGTAGCCTTAAAAAGGGGGTAAATAGGTAAACGGGTTGATAGCCCCCCTTTTTAAGGGGGGTTGGGGGGATCTTCTTTGAGATAAGCTCTTTAATCGAACCGTATTGGAAGCGATACCTTCGGTGGGCTTCGCCAACGCACAAATAACAGGAGTTGTAATCTCCCATATCAGGAGATTTCAATCACGAATTTGCTAGAGACAGCGACAACAGACGCCCAGATAGCAGCAATACGATATGTTGCTACAAGGCGATCGCCAATCATCGAAGAATAGTGGAATTTTGGTAGAAGCCGTCAACTGGTAGGTTGCAACTTTGCCTGGTTCTGGAGGTATAGATTCCCTGTGGTTACACTAATACTTTCTAGTGTCAACTCATTTGATGTTTCAGTAAGCTACAAAGAATACATTGTTTAAAATCTTACTGTATATAAAAGTAAGTAAGACTAGCAAATAACATCTGTAAAGCTTTGGTAAACGCAATTACGTGTTATCACTTGCACAGTATAAAACTAATAGAAACAATTTGAGATTAACTCTGAGTTAAGTTAGTTTTAACAGTTAGCAGCTAAAAAATAATATAATGTCCACCTAACTACTTACGATATGTCCGCAGCGAGTGGAACGAAGTGGAGCGTGGCAATCCCATCAACTGGTGCTTAGTGAGAGATTGTGGGATTGCTGAGTCCCAAGGGGACACGCTACGCGTTCGCTCTTAGCGTGCGCTTTGCGCTTACGTCGTCCCTCCTCGCAATGACAAGTTATTTTATGATTAAAAAATAAAAACTGGGATGCACCCTATTGGGTGTTGTTTCTTGTGTCGAGTAACGCATTTCTTGTTCTTGGCGTTTCTCCTGTAATTGTGATTGCTAATTCTGAGTGCCAATGCCGTTGCAGAGAGTGCGATCGCTATCCTTAATTTTGGAATTTGTCCGCAAGTAACCCCGGATTATATCACAATCGCGTCTCATAAGATTATCAAAATCTAAATTAGATAAAATAGAATTTAAATCCCACAAAATCACTGTGTTGTCAGAACTCGCAGAAGCCAAGGTTTTGCTATCTGGGCTGAATGCTACGCTAAGAACCTCATCGCTATGCCCCATGAGGGTGGTCTTTTCTTTAGCAGTAGCCACATCCCACAGTTTGATGGTTTTGTCATGACTCGCAGAAGCTAAGGTCTTGCCATCTGGGCTGAAGCTGACGCTATAGACCTGATCGCTATGCCCCTTGAGCGTGGTCTTTTCTTTACCTGTAGTCACATCCCACAGTTTTATAGTCTTGTCATGACTGGCAGAAGCTAAGATTTTGCCATCTGGGCTGAATGCTACACTCTTGACCGGATCGCTATACCCGTTGAGGGTGAACTTTTCTTCGCCTGTAGCCACATCCCATAGTTTTACGGTCTTGTCCCAACTGGCAGAAGCTAAGGTCTTGCCATCTGGGCTGAAACTAACGCTATTGACCGTATCGCTATGCCCCTTGAGCGTGGTCTTTTGTTTACCTGTAGCCACATCCCACAGTTTTATAGTATTGTCATTACTCGCAGAAACTAAGGTCTTGCCATCTGGGCTAAAGCTGACGCTATTGACCGAATAGCTATGCCCGTTGAGAGTGGTCAATTCTATACCTGTAGCCACATCCCACAGTTTGATGGTGTTGTCAAAACTTGCAGAAGCTAAGGTTTTGCCATCTGGGCTGTAACTCACGCTAAAGACTGTACCGCTATGCCCGTTTAGGGTGGTCTTTTGTTTACCAGTAGCTACGTCCCACAGTATTATGGTGCTGTCAGAACTCGTAGAAGCCAAGGTTTTGCCATCTGGGCTGTAACTGACGCTAGTAACTCCATTATTATGCCCAGTGAGGGTAGTCTGTGAATCTGTAGTCACATGCCACAGTTTTATGGTGTTGTCATTACTCGCAGAAGCTAAGGTTTTGCCATCTGGGCTGTAACTCACGCTATTGAGGAAATTGCTATGCCCTTTAAGAGTGGTCTTTTGTTTACCTGTAGTCACATCCCACAGTATTATGGTCTTGTCCCTACTGGCAGAAACTAAGGTCTTGCCATCTGGGCTGAATGCTACGCTCTTGACTGAATAGCTATGCCCGTAGAGGGTGGTCTTTTGTTTGCCCGTAGCCACATCCCACAGTATTATGGTCTTGTCCCAACTCGCAGAAGCTAAGGTCTTGCCATCTAGGCTGTAACTCACGCTAAACACCGTACTGCTATGCCCGTAGAGGGTGGTCTTTTGTTTACCTGTAGCCACATCCCACAGTTTTATGGTGTGGTCAGCACTCGCAGAAGCTAAGGTCTTGCCATCTGGGCTGTAACTCACGCTCTCTACCTCATCGCTATGCCCCTTGAGGGTGGTTTGTTCTTCGCCTGTAGCAACATCCCACAGTTTTATGGTCTTATCCCAACTCGCAGAAGCTAAGGTCTTGCCATCTGGGCTGAAACTCACGCTATAAACCACACCGCTATGCCCACTAAGGGTGGTCTTTTGTTTACCTGTAGCCACATCCCACAGTTTTATGGTGTGGTCAGCACTCGCAGAACCCAAGGTTTTGCCATCTAGGCTGAAACTCACGCTATAAACCACATCGCTATGTCCAGTAAGGGTGGTCTTTTGTTTACCTGTAGCCACATCCCACAGTTTTATGGTATGGTCAGCACTCGCAGAAGCCAAGGTCTTACCATCTGGGCTGAAACTCACGCTAAGGACTTTATCAGTATGATTTTCTAAGCGATTATACTCTCTGACTCCGTAAACTGCCTGTTGCAACAACGTAGATATAGCCTTAGTTCGCTGGGAATCAAGATTGATCCAAAAAGCTGCTTGTTTGATTTGCTTTCCTGCATTTATCCCTACTATTCGCGCATCAATTTCTTTACCTTCAGCAAAGAGTTCTTGGGAAGATGTTAAAAGAGCATCGATCGCTTGTTTTCTTTGTTGTTCCGTTTGCCATAATCCGAACCCAGCCGCTACAACTAGAGCTGAAACCAGCACCAAACCGTAAGTAAGTAGTTTACGTCTTTGCTCAGATTGCTTGCGTGCTTCTGCTTCTGCTTTGAGTCTTTTTTCTGATTCCTCTGCGCGTTGTTCTGCTGCTTGACGTGCTTGTGCTTCCGCTTCGCCTCTTTTTTCTGCTTCCTGTGCGACTTTTTGTGCTGTTTCCAACTCGCGCTGCTTGCGTTTGTCTTCTTGTTGACGCAGGAAATCGCGCCGTGCGATGCTGGCTTCAATGAATTGATTTTCTAAACTCTCTGGTTTGGCAAATAAAAATTGGTTAAATTTTGGGTCTTTTCTGTATTCTAAGACTTGCACTAACTTCGACCCGCTCCAGAGTTCATCATTGGCTTTTTGCGAATCTTGTTTTCGGATTTCATTCCATTGGTTGGCGTCGGTGGTTAATCGACTTCTAAAGACAATGATATCTTCTTTGTCTTTTATTAAATCTTTTAATACTTGCCAAGAGCGCAGCAATTGTTCGTGAGCAACTTCAACTGTTGCTATTTGTTTTTCGCCTCTGCTGACGAGCAGACGGTTTTGTATGAGTTTGTTGAGTACGCTTTCTTTATCACGACTCTCTAAAAACAGAGATTTCTCAGTTCTTCTGCTGACAGGTTGTTTTTCAACAATCCCAACTAATTCCAGAAAAATTTCTTTTGCGGCTTCTCTTTCTTGCTCATTTAGCTCTTGATTATATATTTTATTGGCTTGTTGATTCAGCGCACCGCTGACTCCACCCAATTGTTCATAAGTCTTCGTCTTTAGGACTCGTTCTGTCAGATTATCTTTTTTCTTTTCTTCTGACCACAGCAAATCTAGAGTATATTCTAGGAGTGGTAAAGAACCGCTTTGCTCGTAAAAATCTTTGATTATTTGCTCAACTAACCCTTTTTCAAAAGTCACACCATTCCTAGCCGCAGGTTCAGCAATTGCTAACTGGAGTTCTTTCTCGCTCATGTTGGTGAGTATGCAACTATAGCGATCATGGATATGTCCAAGTTCAGAATAGCTACTGAATTTATCTAAAAAATCAGCCCGCATTGTGAAAACAATTTTAACAGAGCTATCTTGCTGATTGATCAGCTGAATAAGGCTAGCAACAAATTTGTCACGTTCTAATTTGGGAGTGGTTGTAAAAAGTTCTTCAAATTGGTCAACAAAGATAAGCCAGCGAGAGTCCTGTTTGAGGGATTGGGAAACTTGAATTAAGGTATTTTCGGCAACGGTTCGAGCAATTTCTGCTTGTGATTGTGTAAGATGAGAGGTAAGACAATAATAGAAAGATTCAAAAGGATTTTTATCTGGTCGAAAAGTCAGATTAAGAAAAGTTCCCCAATTGTCTCTTAAATGAGGAATTAATCCGGCGCGAATCAGTGATGACTTGCCACTTCCAGATGCTCCCAGAAGCAGGAGGACATTATCTTTTTTTAAGAGGCGATCGCTGAGTTTAGTAATCCACTCTTCTCGACCAAAAAATTTATCTTTATCATCAGTTTCAAATTTTCTGAGTCCCAGGTAAGGAGAGACTTGAATGAGTGGACGACGATGAATGCTTTCTTCAGTCTCGCGATCAGATATGAAGTATTGAGTGAAAGTTCCACCGCTAATGCTGTATGCAGAAACGCCTTGAACATCACCCCCAATATTTACGTTGTTTTCAGCATCATTGTTCATCATCTACCTTTTTGTAGTCTAAACATATTATTTGACTCCGTTCTCGTCCGCCTGGGATTTAAATCCCAGGCTCATAGCCAAAGTCCGTTAAAACGGAACGGCACATGCTACAAGTCGGCAAAGCCGCCCAACGCAGTGCCTCCTGAAAGATTTACCCAGTCCGTTTTAACGGACTTGAACTTTGAGCCAAGAAATTTATTTCTTGGCGGACGAGAATTCTAGTGCAAGATTAGTATCTGGTGAGACCAGCGCTGCAGGAGGGTTTCCCTCCGTAGGCGACTGGCGAACCCGAAGGGCGTTGTAAACCATCCCCCTGTTCCCTGTTCCCTGTTCCCTGTTCCCTTATCTCTAACTAATATCGCCTTGAGTTATACTTCCTCCGGAAATGTCGTATGCAGAAACACCTTTGACATCTCCACCAATGTTGATGTTTCCACGACTTTGGGGTGCTTTGGCTTCTGCCAGAAGCTGAGTGACTTCGCTTTCTAACGTTGGATCTTCCTTGAATAACTTCTTAAGCTGCAGACGCAGTGCGGCTAAAGCATCTTCATCCTCAGGCGCTTGGGCTACATCCTCGACAGCTTCTTGGGCTGATGGTTTAGCTTCCACTTTGGGATGAAGTTTAACCCAAATCGCTTTCGCTTTTTCCCAGGTATCTGCACCAAGTTTTTTTGCTGTTTCCTCTGCTGCTTTATCTCCTAGTTTGAGTAGGTAAGGCAGGAAAGGAGAAAGAAACTTAGTTAAAACAATAACATCTATCATTAGTAAGAGATTTTATTGGGCATAGATAGTACCATTTAAATCTACACCTGCGTCAGTTGTGCTTTCGGAAAAGTTATAGCGATTTCCCTCAATTTGATGGGCGGTTTTTCCGTCCTTTGCAGCGTCGTGTCCTCTGGACACACCTTAAAATGAAAAGAAGTATCGCCCAATCAGTTCATTCATTGTTTATCTATGTCATTTCTTGCGGGTTTAGCAGCGATCGCAGTCTTGGCTGTTTTGATCCTGGTGCATGAGTTTGGACATTTTGTTGCAGCAAGGTCCCAAGGGATTTACGTCAATCGCTTTTCTCTGGGCTTTGGTCCGGTGATTTGGAAGTATCAAGGAGTACAAACTGAATACGCTGTCCGTGCTTTCCCTCTGGGTGGGTTTGTCGGTTTTCCTGACGATGATCCAGATAGTGATATTCCTCCCAATGACCCAAATCTTTTACGTAACCGCCCTGTTTTAGATCGGGCGATTGTGATTAGTGCAGGAGTGATAGCAAATTTAATATTTGCCTACTTCCTGCTTGTAACACAGGTGGGTGTTGTAGGTGTAAACATACCGCAACCGGCTCAAAACGGGATTCTCATCCCAGAATTAATTTCACAACCAGTTTCTGTTGCTGCAAAAGCAGGTCTTCAGGCTGGAGATGTCATTTTAGCTGCTGATAACAAAACTTTTGGGACTTCTGAGCAAGAATTAAAAGCTTTCACAGAAATCGTCAAAAGTCATTTGGGTAAGCCAATTAATTTGACAATCGCCCGTGGCGATCAAAAACTGTCTGTGAATCTGACTCCTGAAGCTAATGCGAACGGAGAAGGTAGCATAGGTGTCCGTCTTTCTCCTAACCAGAAAATCGTGCATCGTCGCGCCACAAACCCCGTGGAAGCATTAAAAATTGGCGCTACACAATTTCAGCAGATTCTCATCAAGACATCTCAAGGTTTTGGACAATTAGTTACTAACTTCAGCGAAACAGCAAGCCAAGTCGCCGGTCCAGTTAAAATTGTCGAGATTGGTGCAAGCTGGGCTCAGAATGATATCAGTAATTTGTTGTTCTTTGGTGCTCTTATCAGCATTAACTTGGCTTTCATCAACATTTTGCCCTTACCAGCTTTAGATGGAGGACAACTCGCTTTTCTGTTGATTGAAGGTTTGCGCGGTAAACCCTTACCGAATCGTATTCAAGAAGGTGTCATGCAAACTGGTTTGGTGATACTTTTAGGACTAGGAATTTTTCTCATCGTTAAAGAAACTACCCAATTGGAGTGGGTGCAAAGATTGTTCCAGTAATGAGTATCCGCAAAAAGTCATCTCAGAAGCAACGGGCGCTAGAAATCCTAGTTCGCCTGAAGCGTCTTTATCCAGATGCAACTTGCTCTTTAAACTACTCAACCCCAGTACAGTTGCTGGTGGCTACGATTCTCTCGGCTCAGTGTACCGATGAACGAGTGAATCTAGTCACACCAGCTTTGTTTAGTAAATTTCCAGATGCAGCAAGTTTGGCGAATGCTGATTTAACAGAGTTAGAAACAAGCGTACGTTCCACTGGGTTCTATCGCAATAAGTCAAAGAATATTCAAGCTGCTTGTCGGATGATTATCAATGAGTTTGGCGGTTCTGTCCCCAAGCAGATGGAACAGATGGTGCGGCTTCCAGGTGTGGCGCGAAAGACAGCAAATGTTGTGCTTGCTCATGCTTATGGAATTAATGCTGGGGTGACAGTGGATACTCATGTCAAACGTCTGAGTGAGCGTTTGGGGTTAACTGAACACACAGACCCCATCCGGATTGAACGAGATTTAATGAGTTTATTGCCTCAAGCAGATTGGGAAAATTGGTCTATTCGGCTGGTTTATCATGGTCGTGCGATTTGTAAAGCGCGATCGCCTGCTTGTGATGCTTGTGAATTAGCTGAACTGTGTCCTTCTGCTTTTAACGTACCACAAGTCACTGTCAAGGCAAAAATTAAGGAATTTTAGGAACTTATCCTCCTAATACTCCTACATACCCTGTCTAAAAGAGACTTTGTTGACATCCTCACCGCCCTAGAAGTGCGGTGATTCCTCACCACGCCAGCAACCTACTCGTGGTAGGATAACTGGTCGCTGAATGGGGTTGACGCTTCATTGAGAACAGCCTGGAACCAGGTCTTACACTCTCTCCACATCCGTTTTGAGTCTCGGAATGCCCTTCCGCGACTAACCGACAATTGAACTATTGAATTTTGTCTTTTTCCTTTGGGTTGGATTTATGTTTACTACCATTGCCCATCAGTCTTTCTCTACGCCTGCTCTCATCGTAGCTGTTTCAACGCGTCTTGAGTCTAGAGGGGGATTGCCAATTCCGAGTATATTTTAGCGCAAAAGGCGCCCTAGAAGTGCGGGGCTTGTATCCCATTATTTTTGGTCACTAGACGTGGGATTATATAGAATGGAAAATGCTGTCTTTCAATGAATCACTGAACATTATGGCAAAAAAGAGTTTGATTGAGCGCGAGAAAAAACGCGCCAGATTGGTGGCTAAATATGCTGAAAAACGCCAAGCACTGCTGGAAGAATTCAGAGAAACAGAATCTCCTGTTGATAAGCTAGAAATTCACCGTGAAATTCAACAGCTACCCCGCAATAGCGCTCCTAGCCGCCACCGTAACCGTTGCTGGTTAACGGGTCGTTCCAGAGGAGTTTACCGCGACTTTGGGCTATCTCGCAACGTTCTGCGGGAATGGGCACACGAAGGTCTTTTACCTGGAGTTGTTAAATCTAGTTGGTAGTTATTTAGTCATTAGTCATTAGTCATTAGTCATTAGTCATTAGTCATAAGCTTTAGACAAACAACCAAGGACTAATGACGAAGGACAACAGACATCAATTATTTATTGCCTATTATTGCCCACAACACTTGTCAATCCCCAAACTTTCTAGGAGTAAGTCGCTAACGGCGTTAGCAATAGCAAACTCTCCGTAGAAACTTTTGGAAAAATCAAACGACTGCATCTCTGTAACAATGGCAATAACCAGAGAACCCAAGTCGTTTTCTCCTTCCATACGTTGACGTACAAAAATTTGTGCAGCCCTTTGGGCGATCGTCTGATTGATTGCTTCCGGGATAAATTCTTCATCCAGCCACTGATGCAAGCGTTGCTGTAACCATTTTCCCTCAAGCATCGGATCTTGAGGTGGTGGTAGGGTGATGGGTGGAATGGGTTGTGTCATTTTCTTGTTTTTATATTAAAGATGTTCGTAGTAGTCGCACAAGCGCTGACTACAAACGATGTATATTCCTTATTTCTATGAAATATGATGTTGCCACTATTATTCAAGGCTATGCTCAAGGTTATTTTCTCATGGCTGATGAGAATGATGTCTTGGGGTGGTATGGGAGTCGCGATCGCACTCTCATTCCTTTAGATCAAAGATTTCGCTATCCCAAGTCCCTACAGCGTGTTCTGAATCAAGAGCGTTTTAGCATTGCGATTAACCGCAATTTCAAAGCCGTCGTAGCTGGATGCGCTAACCGAGAATCAACTTGGATTTCACCAGAGTTAAAACAGATTTATTGGGAACTTTACCAGACGGGGTGGGCGTACAGTTTTGAAACTTGGCAAGGGGATGAACTGGCTGGGGGAATTTTAGGAATTGTGATTAAGGGTGCTTTCATTGGGGAGTCGATGTTTTACCGCATCCCGGAAGGTTCAAAGGTGGCGATGGTGAAGTTGGTGGAACTGTTGCGCAAAAGGCGATTTGTGATGTTTGATGCTCAGATGATGAATCCCCATTTGGAGAGGTTTGGTGCTTATGGGGTGAAAGATGATGAGTACATGGTGTTACTTGATAAAGCTTTGCATCGTTCTTGTTCTCTACTTTAGAATACAGCATGAGTAAAATTTACAAAATTTATCTCGATGTTTGTTGTTTGAATCGAACTCTAGACAATTTAGAACAATTTCGGATGCGTATGGAGGCTGAAGCAGTAACGGAGATTATTCAAAATTGCGAAGATGGCAAGTGGATATTGATGAATAGCGATATTATTGAATTTGAAGTTAGTCAACATTCAGACTCATTTAAACAACAACAGGTCAAATCGATACTAAATTTAGCCAAGATTTATATTCAATCAACTGAAAATATTGATTTGAGAGCAGAAGAATTCATGAAGTTGAGTTTTCAATTTCACGATGCGTTACATTTGGCTTTTGCAGAAGCTGGAGATCCTGATGTATTTTTGACGACAGATGATCGACTGCTTCGGAAAGCAAAAAAATTTCAAAGTATTTTGAACATAGAAGTCGAAAACCCTACGATTTGGTTAATGAATGTTTTGCAAACAGAGGATGATAATGATGAAACTGACTGAAATTAGGCAACAAGGATATAAAGCTCTTATTGATGCTTTAGGGGTAGCAGGAACGCTGAGATTTTTACAGCAATTAGAAGTGGGTTATGGTGACTATACCAAAGAACGTCATCAATGGCTCAATCAAGTCACAATAGATGACTTCCGTAATTATGTTAAACAGAAAAAAGTTGAATAACAAGCACTCATCCTGATGAAATTAAATTGGCTATTGAAGATAATTGGCGATCGCCGGCCAGAAGTAACTGACGTAAAAATGTTATATCTTCATCAGTGTGCTGTCCGCTTTCAACCCGATTCAGAATATGCTTGAGGCGTTCGGAATGTGTCATTGAATACCTTGGTGTGACTAGATGATAATAAAAATTGGTAATTGAGCGTAATGAGGTAGCTTAGTCGATGACTTAAGCAGCAACTTCTATGCTAGTGATTGAGTCTATAGATATATCAGTCTCTTCTAAAAATTCTAATAGTTGATTTTCTGATAAAAGAGATAATTCTAATGGTGTAGAATCTCCCTTCACCGAAATTGTACCTCCAACATTAAGTTGATAAGTTTCTTCAGCACTGAAATAATGATCATTCCAGTCATCTATTGAAATTTGTTCAGATTTTTTATCATCAAGAGTATAATAGTCAGCTTTAAAAATATAATATAAAAGTTGACATTCTACTGTCAAAGTAAATTTGATCACAAATAAATTCTTCTTATTATCTTCAGTCCGTTCAGGTTCTAGAGTAATATTATAAGGTTGTCCAACACTTGTAATAGATGCTTCATTGTTATCATCTGGAATTCCTGGATAATTTACTGTTTTATTAACCAGTAAATCAATAATATCTTTTTCAATTACTGATTCAAATATTTCTACATTTCGTGGAATTACTTCATCAAAAATCTTTCTTAAATTCTCTTCTTGATAATTATTTTTTGAGACTAAATATGGTTCTTTTTTTGGCAGTAATTCAACTTCTTCTTTTTGTAATTTTGAAGGTAGTGTGATTGGTAAGTACTGACGTGAAAGAAAGGCAACACCTCTCGGTCCACGATGGAACCTGTATTTGCTCCAAATAGGAAGTGCTGGAAGATGCCCTCTAGCGGACAAAAGATCAAAATTAAGTTTAGAGTAGTATAACCACTTATCTTCTTTTGTATCTGTCCATCCAACGTTTCTTCCAAAAGATTTCCACAATTCTTCATTATATATTTCATTGCCTCCTAAACTTGTATAAATTTCCTTTTGAACACTAAAACCAAACTTATTATTACTATAATCTAGCCATAGTTGGTTAATCTCATTAAGCATTGGAGATGGTAATTTTTCAATATCCTCTAATCTTAAAGATTGTTTTTCAACTCTATTAGTAATTTTCAACAAGATATTAGCTGTTTCTTCATCAGCTTCTTTCCATTTACCTGCGGCTAGTAAATTAGCTAGTTGAGTATAGTCAATTGCTTTTTCTGAAATTACCTGAGACTTTATACCTAAATTTCTAAATTCATGGATTCGCTTCCATTCTTCTGGTGTAACCTTGAAAATAGAACCACGATTAATGCGGATTACTGATAAATTCTTAAGTATGGGATCTTGCTTTAATTCTTTTCGTAGTAGTGGTTGATCTAAGAGTTTAGTCGTGAAGCGGATGCAAGGTCCAGGCTGTGTACGAAGATTGCTCATAAGATCTTGATTAATCCAGTAATCTTCGTCAGAAACTTCCTCAAATATCTTGACAGGCTCGATAATTTCTCCGAACGCATAAATCCCAGATTCTTTTCCAGATACCCAGATAATAACCTCATCCCCTACAGAAATATCTTCTGTATAGCGATTTAACGGCCAGGGCATTTCTTTTAAATCTTGAATAGCATCAAACATTCTGTAATTTTTAGGATTTCCCTGAAATAGCCAATATTTTTTAGATAATTTTTCTAAATCCTCAGCAAACCGCGTATACTTTCCTCCCAAACGCCTCAATACCTGAGCCGTAACTGTTGCAAAATATTTGATTTCTTTAGTATTTTTACTATCTTTAACTTTTTGCGGATTCCTCAATACAGCAGTAAACTCTTCCAGCGATAACCCTACTTTTCTCGCCACATATTTCGATACCTCATCTACTACATTCAAAACATAATTTGAAGGAACAGAATCAACTAATAAATCCCGCACCCCATCCATAAAATCGTACTGAACATAATCAGGATTAGTATCTGCATTAATATCAGATAAGGGCTTTAATAATCCCCCTAAAAAAACCTCAGCCACATTAACTTGTTGAGAATATTTTAACAGTGTTTCCCGAATCAATCGCACAATTGGCAGACTAATCACTGGTGCAGAAGCTAATAATCCTGCCAATTTTCGTGCCATAGGTGAAGCCGTTACCCGAAACGCCTGTACACGCTGTTCTGCACTCAAATCACTATGAGTAAGATTAAATAACCCACTTTCCTTATTAAGAGTTGCATCTAACTTAAACACATATCCCGATGTCCAAATACTGCCCTTACCCGACAACATTTGCGCCCAAGTAACGACCTTATCTTGTTCTAAGGTAAATACAGGGACTTTAACCCCCGTTTCCTCCTCCAGTTCATCCCACAATGACACTTCCTTGGCGATTAATTTCTGGTTAAACACCCCTGGAGTCAATCCCCGCAATCGCACTTCTGAGGCTCTACCTAAAGCAGTTCTTTTCCACAGCCACTTAGGAAGCATCTGGACAATTGCCATTGACCCTTGTTTTGCCCAGACTTCTAATACAGGTGTAACTTCTCCGGTGCGCCAGAGAGATGACACACAATCACTCACTACCAACACCAAACGCCGACCACTGGGGTCAATTAATTCTTTGGGACTACGGGGAGATTGATTTTTAGCTGTTGCACCGATACCCCGACGAATCTGCACTTGTTCGTTTTCATCCGTAGTTAGTCCCCAGACCCGCACATCTCGGAAAATTCCATAGTTTTTCAGCAGTCGTTTCAATTCCCTAATAGTATGTCTCCAAATTTGCATGGAAATTGCTTCATCAACTACTAATTCCAAATCTAACCAAGGTTCTAGCGTGGGTTTAAGTACAGGTATCCAAAGACCTTCATCTGCAATTCGTTGGATGGTGGCGGCTTCATCTAAAACTAACTCTCTCCCAGAGGGAATACGGCGCATTAAGGGCTTTAAAGCTCGTGCTAAAGTTAAAGGCTCACGCAAAGAACGAGCATCAGGAACTTTAAAGGATAAATCTAAAGATTTTGAGGTCTGTTGCTCATTTTGGGAATAAATGCCTGCTTTTTGTTCCTCTGGTGGCTGATTTGGTGTTTCTTTTAACTCTGAAGTTTTTGGTTCGGCTTTTGACTCTAACTGACTAATCCTTCTCTCGTCTTCCTTTGCTATGGAAAAATCAGAGGAGACTGACTCAGCTTGAAATTCCTGCATTTGAAGTGCCAGCCAAATCGTATCAGCAATTTCTTCGGCGGACATTTCTACTTCTTTACTCAATGCAGTAATTAACTGGTCAATCATCTGTCCTCCGCACTGGTTAAGTATTTCAGCAATACTTCAATCAGGTCTTTTTCTTCTGCTGCTTCCGGTTTAAATTCACGAGTGACTATATAAATGGCATTCAGTAGTTGATCCGTTGCTATATCTCCACTTTCTCGCAATGTTCTGAATTTTTCAATTAATTGATTTATTTTTACCTTATCTTTCGTTATCACATCACTGCCTAAATGTGCCTTTACAATGTTCTTCAAAGCCGTTGCATCAGGTTCATAAGGCATATTTAACCTTAAACAACGCCTCAAAAAAGCCGGTGGGAAATCTCGCTCACCGTTGTTGGTTAACAGAATAAAAGGGAAATTTTGACAGCGGACTTGACCTGCTTTAATGGGAATATCTATCCCATCATAGGTGCGAACTTCTACTTGATTGACTTCTTTAGAAATTCGCGCTAATTCTGGAATTTCAAATTCTCCTTCCTCAAACAAATTGAGTAAATCATTGGGTAAATTAATATCGCTTTTGTCTATTTCATCAATCAGCAACACACGAGGACGACGGGAAGGAAGAAGGGCTGTACCTAGTGGCCCCAGTTGAATGTAGCGACCAATATCTTTACTTTTATCACCCATCTGTACATCTTGCAGACGGGCGATCGCATCATAACGATATAATCCTTCCTGTAAAGTTGAACGAGCAGTAATATACCAAGGTAACACCTCCCCCAATTTTAGTTCGTAAGCCACAGCATAAGCCAAAGACGTTTTACCAGTTCCCGGTTTTCCTGTTACTAATAAAGGTCGTCTTAAATACAAGGCTGCATTGACCATATTAATAACAGTATTTCTGTCATTACTTTTATCGGTGTGGATACGGAAACTTTTACCCCGTTGCTCATTCCTTGTATCCTGCTCTAACCCCTTACAGAAACTTTGCCAGCGTTGCTCAATTTGTTGAACTATTTCATCATCTGGATCTTTAAATTTACGCCAGCTTGGGGGTGGAGGAAGTTGATTAATATTATCGTGTGGTTCACTATTACCTTGAAAGATTTTCCAATCAGTCATTTTATTGATTTAAACTCCCTTTTATTCTCCTGGTGTTGTTAATTGCCGCATGGCATTAGGTGTAAGACGATAAGGATCTTCCCAAAGCAGTGCTAAATGAAAACCTATATGTTCATGTTCCTCCGTTTGAGCGTCAGCTTTTTCTCTAGTCTGTCTAACTGATTCATACAAATGACACAATGGTCTCAAAGTTAATATTTCATCTATTGCAGCTACCTGATCGAGATTAGGAATATCACATCTTATCCAAATAGCAATTGGTGTTGTTGCCGTTAATATAGCTTTAAATAAATCTTTGCTTTTTGCTTTAGGGAGAGCGCAGGTTACTTTAAGTCCAATTTTTTCCTTTAAACTACTTCTTAGCAACATCAAATTAAAAGTTTCCATCTCTTTAAGATGTTCAAATAGTTCTTGAATCGGTTCATTATGTAAAACAGTTTTAACCTTATTCCAATATTTATACCAATCAGATAAATAAGAATCTAAATATCGAATATCCAAACGTTCTAGCGATCGCAGTCGAATTGGATACTTAATCCCCAAAGTTATTTCCTCTAAGATTGGGTCAGGAATTTTCCAACGATCTACTTCTGTACAAATCAAATCACTTGGTAAGAATACCTCAATGATTAGCTGATATTGTTTACCTCTAAGATATCTGAGACCTGTCTTCAGAAATTCATTCAGTTGTTTTGGTATGTCATCATATTTACATAATTTTCCTTGTAGCAGTTCATCTTTATCAAGTAATGGGATAAATTTAGATAGGTCGTTTACTGGTACTGAGTCATCAATAATCAACCAAGCATTTAGTAAAAACTGCTTATTGTCATATTCATCAGGTTCAATTGTAGCGATTAAATAGGATTCAAGTTGTTCTTTTTTATCAGGGGGTATTTTAATAGGAGGACTGGGTACACGACTATAACTTAATTTTTGCTCAATTTTGTTTAACTTTGTCTCTAACTGTGAAAGTTTAGTTTTCTCAGATTTAATTAGTTGTTCTAACTTGAATTTATCTGCTGAATCGCTCTCTATTATATAACTTATCTCCAGCTTATTCAATTTTTCTGTTAATAGATACCACTGTTCTGTAAGACTATCTTGCTCCTGTTTTAAACGTTGTCTTTGGGAGTCTGTTAAGACTCTAGAAGGAGCTGGTTGGGTTTCTGGAGAGAGTTGACCAGACTTAAGGGAATTTTCAAACTTGCTCAGAGAATCAAAATCTGTTGAGAATTTATTTTTGTAATCTTCTGGATGCTTTTTTTTGGCTAAACTTTCAGTAATTTTTTCTAGTTTCTGACGAATTGCGAAAGGAATCGTTTCATCTTGACTTAATAATTCACAAAACTGTAACATTCGTCTCAAATATGTAATTTCTTTGAGGATTTCTTCAATATTATTTCCCTGTAAATCCCACACACCAGCATCGGGAGGTAAAGCTTCTTGATAGGCTTGTTGAATACTTTCTTGAGGAATACTATAAAAATCTGAATTGTTTAAGAATTCTTGAGAAATATTGCCAGAATTACTATCTTTCGCCAGCAGTTGAATAAATGTACAATTTTCGTAAACATTACGTTTATCAATATCTCTTGCAGCTACATCCCCATCCTGAGTATTTTGATTAATACCGCTTGTTTCTTGAATTGCTTTAACTAAGGCTTCCATCGCTTCCTTATCCCAATGTTGATAAATGCGATCGCCTATATGTATTTCTTTCCCTTCGCTAATATTGACGTTATATTTACCTAGTTGCGATGCAACTTGGCGATCGCTAAATGTGGCTAGCGATCGTCGCAGTTGTTCAATATCATGCTGAGTCTGACTTCCGTTAAGGATACGCTCAATAATGTTACTCAGATTATCATGGTTAGCCACACTGTTCATTCCTTACGCAGCGTATCGTCAAATAAAGTATTAAATAGCATTTCTCCAAGCAAGCGCATCGGTGCCACTATTTTTAAATGTCTTCTCTGTGAGGCGAATTAACTTGTCTTGAGGATTGCCAAAACTGACCTTTGTTTTAAACAGACTGTCAACAGCTTCCGCCCCAATGCTTAGTTTTGTACCACCAGCGAGAGTTCCCTCCCATTTTGAACTTCTTGTAGCAAGTCAGATAATAAAGCATCCGTCTGTTCTGGGTTTGGAGGGGTTAGCTCATCGTTCATCTGCACTATCTCCTTTGTTCAAACTTCCGTTCTGAATAAATAAGCATTTGGCGATATCAACAGAATCTACAAAGGTAGATACTGCGATTCCTAAATATTTCTTAATTCATAACTGTACTTTAGACTAAGAAGAACAAAATGCCTCAAGCCCAGTTTGGGGCGCTAGCCCTAAACCGGGAAGGCTAACTTATTTTTCCGGGCCGCAACCTCGTGAGTGCCAATCTATTATCTAAATCTGCCAAAAACTGATATCCTACAACTAGTAGTTAAAGGTACCCAATTTAATTGTAATTAAACGTGGCTCAAAACTACCGTAGTGCTAAGCTAAGAGGCAAATCCTTTAAAGGGCAAGACTTAACAGGCGCAGATTTTTCCTATTGCGATATCCGAGGTGCTGACTTTACAGGTGCGACACTCAGAGGAGCAAACTTCAGCCATGCGCAAGCAGGACTACAACGCCGTTGGGCATTTGCGTTAGTCATATTTGCGTTACTGCTATCGGCAGTATCAGGATTGCTATCGGCTGTTGGTGGTTCGTTGCTAGGATTTATTCTAGTGGATGGCAACCGTCAAAATGTCTATGTTACTGTCATCAGTTCAATAATATTGTTAATCTTTTTTCTCATCTCTATGCGCCGAGGAGTCGCAGCAGGCTGTGGGTTTTTGGCAGCGGCTATTATAGGATGTGGGCTTGCAGCAGTCGTATGGGCTGGGATAGTGGCTGTAGCATGGATTGGGACAGGGACTCAGACACGGGTGATGGAATTGGCAGCTGTGGTATCGGTAGTCGTCACCGGGGCTGTGGCAGTTGTAGTGTCTGCAACAGGGTTAGTGCTCATATCCGGGGCGGCGGTGGTGGCAGGATTTATCGCTGGGTTATTAGCAGTCGCGCTGACAGTGTCAGTCGCAGGGGCTGTAGCGGGAGTAGTAGTTATAGCCGCTGTAAAGATAGCTGGTGTCGTCGCAGCAATTCCAGCTTCTGTGGTAGCAATATTAACCTTATTTGTGTCTGCTGATGTGAGTAGCCGTGGCTTATATCAAGATGAGAAGCAAAGCTGGATTAGCAATATTGCCCTTGGTTTGGTGACAGGACACGCTACAAATTTTCAAGAAAGTGATTTGACAGATGCGGACTTTACGCAGGCAAGACTTAAAAACACTACCTTTAAAAAATCTATTTTGGCACGTACCTGTTGGTTTCAAGCGAAAAAGCTGAATCTGGCTGATATTAGGACAACTTATCTTAAGGATGAAAAGATCAGACAATTACTGGTGACAAAACAGTTACAAAACCAAAATTTTGATGGCTGCAATTTGCAAGGTATCAATTTGCAAGGAGCAAATATTGCAGATGCTAGCTTAGTTGCAACTGTGCTGAATGAGTCTAACTTACAAGATGCTGATTTTTCTAGAGCCAACCTGACAAGAGCACAATTAGATAGAACTGATTTTAGAGGTGCAACTCTTACAGGTGCATACATCGGGAACTGGGGCATCACACCAGAAACGAAGCTAGATGGGGTAAAGTGTGAGTATATTTTTCTGTGTGTACCCACAAAAGATAATCCTAACCCCCATCGTTTACCCAGCAACTGGGAAGAAACTTTTGAAGATGGAGAGTTTACTCAATTTACTCGCACATCATCGAAATTCTCAACAATTTAGACAAAAGACTTGACTCGATGTTCTGTTACCAAAGTCAGAGTAACCCATTCGCCTTTGTCGTCGTAGCTGCGAATCATCCGTTGACGTAAGTCTGGTTGGATCAGCCAACCGACTTCAAGAAAAAGTGGTTGACGTAATTGCAACTTGAGTAAAGAGGTTGCAGAAGCACCATCAGGTAGAAGTAGGACTTGTATCTGCTTTTGCGGATCTTGGTTGAAGTGGATGATAGAGTCTTTAACAGTCGCTGTTGAAGTGATTGTGCGTTCGCCAAAAGTTAAGCTTTGCGTTAATCGCCCACCACCATCAAGTTGTAGTTGCATTTTAGTGGAGTTAGTTTGGGGTGAACGCCAATCTGGATATATTGTCACTGCTTCACCCTGCCATTCTCCCAAAAGGTCATCTACTTTTAAAGGTGGACGTTGTACTGGTTGAGTTCCAGCCAGATGTTCTCGAATGAGGGTGAGTTTGTCTAGTTGGAGGTTTTTGTCAAATAACTGAACCAGACGTAAGCGACGATTTTCCCAAATTAAACCTAGTTCTGCCCCAAATTCGGAAAATGGACCAAGCTGTGTTGAACCTTGAGAAAACGCCCCATTTTCAAAAAACAGTACGCTACGTCCTAAGGACGAGTATTCAAAAGCTTTTTCATCTTCCTGAGCGAAGCGGATTGTTTGGCGGATTGTTTGATTGTTGTTTAACCCTTCCAAGGAAACTACGCTGGGAGTATCTTCTAGAATTTCACCTTGAGGCGAGATACGGGTAAATGAACCTTGCCATTCACCGAGGTTTTTCAGCAAAGATTCCCATTGCGATCGCATAATTATAAATTTTTAGTTATGAATCAGACATTATACCTTAGAAAAAGTACATTTTCTTATTAGAGAATTGAGTGCGATACGCTTAGCGTCAAGCCTCTGGCTTATCGCTTATGTCGCAAAGGAACTATTTGAAGCAATTTAACTAAGCGATCGCACTATTCGGCTACTAGGCATTTCACTATCAAATCTTGATAATGTCCAAACATCCCAAGCTATTCAACTGCCATTATTTGAACTATCCTAATCATTCTACTTTTTCATCTTGAGACTCATCAGAAATAGTTTCTAATTCGGTTTCTGGCTCAGTTTTGATATTAGCTTTCGGCTTAACGGGTTTGGGACCACGCGCCAGAGCCGGATTAACCGGTTGCCTGGATTCATCCCCAAAGGATGCTTTTTTGCCCCTACCCTCAGAGCGCTCATCACTCCGTTTTGAGTTTTTGCGACTGGGTTGGGGAGTTGGCATAGAATCCAAATTTTCTGACTTGGTGTCAGTGCCTTCAGAAGACTGACGTTCAGATTTCTTGATTGGGCGTTCCACTTTTGTTAAGTTTTGCTGATTTACTTATCTTATATAATATATCGCTGTCAGGTAACAAATAATTTGTTACTTGAAATGGATTGGACTCATACACCCTGATGCATGTCTTTATATACGAATAAATAGTTTTTGTACCGGTGGGAGACACCCCAAGCGTGCGATAGCAAGGGAGCAAGAGACGCCTGCATGGGTATCGCCCAGCTTATCCAAAAGAAACTTGAGAGCAGATATGGGCATTACATCCCTTAATGGTGGGTTTTACCCAATTCAGGAAGGGGACTGGAATTGTTAAGATTAGAGAAATCACAATATATTAAAACAGCCAGCACAACTGAGTTACAAGACCATGCCTATAGAAATCGCTGTTGAAAAGAAAAAGTTACAAAATCCGCCATTAGAACTTCATTACTTAGGCGATCGCGTCCTACGTCAAGCAACTAAGCGCGTATCTAAAGTTGATGAGGAAATTCGTCAAGTGGTACGCGAAATGCTACAAACTATGTACAGCAAGGATGGCATTGGTTTGGCTGCGCCTCAAGTGGGAGTTAACAAACAACTCATTGTCATCGACTGCGAACCAGATAACCCAGCTAACCCACCACTGGTATTAATCAACCCCACGATCACAAAGGTTAGCCGTGAAATTTGTATGGCGCAAGAAGGATGTTTGAGTATTCCAGGGGTTTACATGGATGTAAAGCGTCCGCAAGTTGTAGAAATTTCTTATAAAGATGAACACGGGCGTCCCCGGACATTAAAAGCTGGAGATTTACTTGGACGATGCATTCAGCACGAGATGGATCACCTCAACGGCGTGGTATTTGTAGATCGTGTAGAAAACTCTTTAGCTTTGACGCAAGAGCTATCTAAGCATGGGTTTTCACATCAGGCTGTAAAACCAATAGATAGGGTGGTTCGCTAGTGAATATAATGACTCCAAAAAGCGGTTTATTTCTCGCTGGTTCTTGTATTACCGCTATAGCCGCAGTCGGTTCAATGTTTGAACTCGGTTCTGGACAACCAGACTTGGGTACTGAGATAACTGCAATTATCCTCGCAATAAGCATTCCACTGACAGGATTATTTTTTGTTGCTGCAGTCAGGGATGCTAGAGCTAATATTAAGTAAGCATCAGGTGTAAAGCAAGGAAAAGGAAAAAGAAAAAAGGAAATATAAATCTTTTGACTTTTAGCCTTTTCCCTTTTACTAAAGGCGGATCATTCTGTTGTTATTTCAGATAAAAATTCCTAACAATTGAAAGAATTATTGCTGTGACCGAGTCTAACACGAAAAAAATGGGCAGGCTTAATACGGGTACTCGTCTTGACCCCACGATAAATCGAAGGGCTTCAAAGCCTGCCCATTTTTTAGGGGACAAATTGGTGAGGATAAGCCTCTACGTCTTGAATTGCTCATCCACTGGAATTTGGTAGCCATTGGCAAGGCGATTGGTTGTATTTGCTGTAGCAATAATCCCCATAAGTTCGGCAAACATAACATCGCTCATGCCTTTTGCATATGCCCCTGCTGTGTGCGAGGCGATGCAGTACTCACAACCATTTGTCACACTCACCGCAATATAAATTAGTTCGCGCATCAACGGATCGAGTTCGCCGGGACTAGTCATCACTTCTTTGAGTGTCTCCCACGTTCGGCGTAGAGTGGGGGGATGGTTGGCGATCGCTTTCCAAAAATTGTTAATGTAATCAGTCTTACGAGTGGCGCGGATGTCGTCATATACGACACGCACTTCGTCACTGGCTTGTTCATATTCAATGAGTTTGGTCATCTGAATCGAGAACTATAAAGGACAAAAATTTTTAGCTTTTGAGATCATAATGCTATTTATATAGCCGTTGCCAGGTAGATTAGGATATGAACTAATGAGAAAATACGGACATCACAAGATTTTCAAGCCTGTTAAGCGTTAAGCGTTCCTTGCTATATGTCCTAATAGAGTTGGCGACTGCTATACAATTACACATATACCCCTTCAAATTTTCTGACTGGAGGGGATTTTATGGTGGCTTCAGTAACCCCTTAGGCTACGCGTAGCGTCAAGCCAGAGCCTTATAGCACTCCAACATAACTAGCAACTTGGGTTAATACTATAGACACCCCTGCTGCACCCAAAAACTGAATTCTCATTACTGAATTTACTACAAAAAGGGGGAGGAAGGGCAGCCGACGGCTGCCCTTCCTCCCCCTAATAGTGATTATCATTATCTTGAATGGGATGTTTTATTTTTTGGAAGTCCATAACACAATTTGTTCCGCTTCAGGAAGTTCTTTAGTATACAAGCCCATCAATTCTTCGCGCGGTGGATTGCCATCCTCTAAAGCTGAGTCCCAAGGGGACACGCTGAGTCGCAAGGGGACACGCTGCGCGAACGCGAACATAAATACTCGACCACTGGCGTCGAAATACTGGAGAACAAGATAGCTCTGCAAAGGAGTAAACACTGCGTGTCACCAACACTGCATCCATCAAATCAAACAAGGCATCTTTGGCATTACCTAGTATGGTATACGCCGATGTACGGAATTGTTTAAGCTTATCTAATGTCATGGTCAAGCTGGTACTTTTTCTTTTTATCAGCATTGACCAATTTGCGATCAGTTCAACATGGCTGACCGCTTTTTCTTTTCAGGGACTTTTTCCCTTCCCAATCATGTCATTTTTTTACTCGTCATTCTACTGGTTTTATTTTCCGATCGCTTGTCTTTAGTCTAAACTCCAGTTATAACTTGATGTGGCGTAAAAAGTCAAAAAATTTTGATGTAATCAAGTCTGGGTAAAGGTTACAGCCGTCGCGTGGCGGCTGGTGACAGCTTCGCTACTTTTACCCCGATTGAGGTGATCGCACTTCTACCCCCTGAACGGTTACGAAATTTTTCTGAAAAATTATTTATTTTTTTGAGCAATCACTGCATAAACAATTTATAGAAATACCCACTAAATAAATAGGAGGGCATTGTTGAATTTTAACTGTACTCATATGCTCTTCTACAAGACCCAATTATTTAAAGGAGAAAAATAATTGTCAGTTCTACGTCCTCATACGACAAGAACGTCAAAGTTCTACGAAAGTTACACAAAAGGCGTGTAAAATCCGTTGGAAAATTGAGGAGTTTCACTAGAGAAATCAAACAATTAACTGGCATTGAATCTTGTCAATGTCGTAAAGCTCATCTCCAGAGAAATCATATTGCTTGTGCCATAGTATACCAAAAGTTTTTTGCACTTAAGAAGTTTTTGTAATAGAACCCTGATGATTACCAACCTAGATCATTCCCCGCACACTCTGCCTAAAGTAGCTACTTTAATAGCTATTCTGCGGTATAGAGCACTACACCAACCAGACTTTAGAGGTTATACGTTTTTGGAAAACGGAGAAAAAGAATCAGACAGTCTGACTTATCAACAGTTAGACAAAAAGGCGCAGGCGATCGCAGCCCAATTACAATCCTTTTTAGCTCCTGGTGAACGGGCTTTGCTGCTTTACCCGCCTGGGTTGGATTTCATTTGTGCGTTCTTCGGGTGTTTATATGCTGGAGTTGTAGCTGTTCCTGCTTATCCACCCCGACAGAATCAGTCACTATCTAGACTGCAAGCGATTGTGTCAGATGCTCAAGCGTCAGTGGCGCTGACCACTCAATCTCTTTTAGCTAATGTAGAGAAGCGGTTGGCTGAAAATCCAGAATTGGGTGCTGTGCAATGGGTAGCTACCGATAGCCTCAACAGCGACTTGGCCTCAAATTGGCAAGAACCGACTTTGTGCGAGAGTGATCTGGCTTTTCTCCAATACACTTCAGGTTCTACTGGAACACCGAAAGGGGTAATGGTGAGTCATGGTAATCTATTGCATAATCAGCGAATGATTGAAAAGGCTTTTGGGCATACAAAGGAAACTATTTTTGTCGGTTGGTTGCCCTTATTCCACGACATGGGACTGATTGGGAATGTACTGCAACCATTATATTTAGGCATATCATGCATCCTTATGTCGCCAGTAGCATTTCTACAGAAGCCTGTGCGCTGGCTGCAAACAATTTCCCGCTACAAAGCGACGACTAGCGGTGGCCCCAATTTTGCTTATGAACTATGCGTTCGCAAGATTACTTCCGAACAACGCTCTAGTCTTGATTTGAGCAGCTGGGAAGTGGCTTTTAATGGAGCAGAACCTGTCCGTGCAGAGACATTGGCAGAATTTACAACCACTTTTGCATCTTGTGGTTTTCGTAACGAGGCGTTTTACCCTTGTTATGGGATGGCTGAGACAACCTTATTTGTTTCTGGGGGTTTGAAAACAGCTTTGCCAACAGTACTCTGTGTTGATGGAACAGCTCTTGAACAAAATCGGGTTGTAGAAGTTAGTAATGAGTATACAGATCGTCGGAAAATCATTGGCTGTGGTCAGACTTGTTTAGAGCAGAAAATTGCGATCGTCGATCCCAATTCCTTAACCTTGTGTCATGCTGACCAAGTAGGAGAAATTTGGGTTTATGGTTCTTCTGTTGCTGGTGGCTATTGGAATCGACCTGATCTGACCCAACAAACTTTTAACGCGCAACTACAAGATACTGATGCTGGATCTGAACCATTTTTACGCACTGGAGATTTAGGATTTTTGCACGATGGTGAATTATTCATTACAGGGCGACTTAAAGATGTTATAATTATCAGAGGAAGAAATTATTATCCTCAGGATATTGAACTAACAGTAGAGAAGAGTCATCCAGCACTGCGACCTAGTTGTGGATCTGTTTTTACGATTGAGGTAAATGGAGTTGAGCAGCTGGTTGTTGTTCAAGAGTTAGAACGGAGTTACTTACGAAAACTAGACACCAGTGAGGTGCTGAGAAATATTCGCCAAGCGATAACAGCAGAATATTCTCTACAGATTTATAGCATCGTACTGATTAAGACTGCAAGTATCCCCAAAACTTCTAGTGGTAAGATTCAACGTCAAGCCTGTCGATCTAAATTTCTAGTTGGAGATTTGGATGTTGTCAGTGAATGGAGTGAAAATCCTCGGCATCAAGTCAAATTTATGAATTTGCAGTCTGATATCGAATTAACTTTGAACCAATTATCAACTGTCAATAGTGATAAAAGTAAGTCTTAATTAGTTTAGCAATTGCTAAACTAATTAAGTATTTCTAAAAAAATGTCAAAACGAAGGACATACTTGTTAGTAAAATAAACGGAGATGAAAAAATGGTTAAAATTTTGAATATTCAAATGAGTAACTCTGATTTAGAGACTAATAATGCCTATCACGTGGAAGCCTCACCTGAAAAGCTTAAGACTACAGCAGAAATTCAAGCGTGGTTAGTGTCCTACCTAACAAATGTATTAAAAATTAATCCAAATGAGATTGATGTTACACTTCCCTTTGACTGCTACAACATGGATTCTGCGTCTGCCATTGGATTGAGTGGAGAGATAGAGGAATGGCTTGAATGCGAATTTGAACCAACTTTGCTGTACGATTATCCAACTATTGAAGCTTTAACAAAGTATTTAGCTAACAGCTTATCTATTAAGTAGTAAGTTGTTAGATCAAAACCGAAATAAAAATGAAGTACTTGATAAGGTGAAAACAATGCGAAATATCATCAGCGATCCAAACACAAGTATGCTAAATCTCAAATTTCCTGTAGAAAAGGAAATCAAACGTATTAAAATTGTTGAAAATAACTACCAGAATAACCTGAATTCTGACTACACTGAGAAAATTAAGGAGCTAGACCACAATTTCAAATATGAAGAAAACAGTAAAGATTATTGGAATCCTCCTGAACTTTCACTTCTTTACGGAACACCCTTTTATGAAGTTGCTTCTCCATCTCAAAAAATAGCACTTAATCATCAATTTTGGATGTCAAACTATAGCCTTACCGCTTATAGTGAAATGGAAACAATTGACTATAACCTAATAACAGCAGATTGTTTCTCTGCTTTAGGCGGTAATTATAAAATTCTTGCCGATCAGCTTGAGCATGAAGCGGTTCAAGAACGTGTTCATATTCATGCTTTCTTCAAAGTTAATTTCCAAATTTTGAAAAATTTGTTAGGCAAGCAAGCTTTTACTAATATTTTGCTGGAAAACAAGCCTGCCAACAATAGTCAAATAAATTTGCAAATTGCAAATTTTCAGTATCATAGTCTACGCTTTTTATCGACCCTAATGTCCGATAAAAGAAAACATTATGTCTCTCCTCATTTGAAAAAACTAGAAGCCAAAAATAAATTATCTGTAACGACTACCAATGGTTTTTTCCATGGATACGGAATGCTTCCTTCTTCTTTCACCCGATTCTTTGCATCTAGTTGGGGCAGTTCACCCTTCTTAGCTAGCCAATACTATACGTTACGTTATCTTGCTAATATGCTTTTGAAGAATCAAGAACATACTATACATTTGTATTTCAAAAAACTTCAGAAGCAAGGCGAGTATGTTCCAGTACCAACTGCTATCTCCCACTACCACTTTTTAGATGAATCTTTCCATACAACGACATCTTTATTCCTAGCTCGAGATTTACGTAAGAGCTTCCCAGCGCCAACTGCTCACGAGAAATTACTGATTAATTGGGCAGTTTATGTCATTCAAAAGACTAACCTTGCCCATATATCGGGAGTAATCAAGAATCGCTTTTTTGGAGATGATGTATCGGGAATGTTCTATATTTATAAGGTGTTTAGGAGCACTTTATTTAATCTGTCTCACGAAGAAGCCGTTCAATGGGTTGAGAAATGTTTCTGTCAAGAACACGAAGGTTTTCATCAGTCAGTTAAATGCCACCAGCGTCTTCATTTAGATATACGTAAACTTTGTGAGAATCTCGAATATCTATGGCCAATTAACCGCGAAATGCGTCTCATGGCTTCAGGAGGAACGGTTGACAGAGCTATTAGAGATAATATCAAGACATTCAAACAGTTCTCTAAGTTAGTTGCTTCAGCTGAGTGATAGAATCACCAATCAGTGGGATAGCATCTTTGCAGTCCGTAGAAATATACTTAGCCCTTGAAGCAGTTGCAGATACATAGGCGTTGCTGAATTTGAATATGAAATTCAAAAATCAACTCTTCTCAACTCTTGCTTTCTGCGACTCTGCGCCTCTGCGTGAAGTAAATTCATATTTGGAATCAGCAACGCCGGTACATAAATTATCGTAGGTCTGAAATGGAAGCTATAGCGATTATAGGCATTGGCTGTCGTTTTCCGGGTGCTAACCACCCAGAAGCCTTCTGGCATCTACTAAGAAACGGTGTGGACGCCATTACTGAGGTGCCATCAGACCGATGGGATATTGATACCTTATACGACCCAAACCCAGCTACACCGGGAAAAATGAATACCCGCTCTGGCAGTTTCCTAGAGCAGGTAGATCTGTTCGCTCCTAAATTCTTTAGGATTTCCCCCCGTGAGGCAGAGCGAATGGATCCCCAGCAAAGGCTAATTTTAGAGGTAGCCTGGGAAGCTCTAGAAAATGCTGGACTAGCACCAGACAAACTAGCTCAGAGCCAGACGGGGGTTTTCATGGGCATCAGTAGCCATGACTATGGCGTTTTGCAAACCAAGAATATCGACCAGATAGATGCCTATATTGGCACGGGAAACGCCTTTAGTATTGCTGCCAATCGTCTGTCATACTTCCTGAATCTGCATGGACCAAGTGTGACAATAGATACTGCTTGCTCTTCTTCATTGGTTTCACTACATTACGCCTGTCAGAGTTTGCAGATTGGAGAGTCTGAGCTTTGCTTGGTTGGAGGTGTGAACCTGATTTTATCTCCAAATAATCATATTGTTTTCTCGCAGGCAGGTATGATGTCAGCAGATGGGCGTTGTAAAACTTTTGACGCTAATGCTGATGGTTATGTCAGAGGCGAAGGCTGTGGTGTACTTATCCTCAAACGTCTTTGGGAAGCTCAAAGAGATCAAGACAATGTTCTGGCAATTATCAAAGGTTCAGCAGTTAATCAAGATGGTCTTACCAATGGACTTACAGCTCCTAATGGTCTTTCTCAACAAAGAGTAATCCGTCAAGCCTTGAAAAGTGCTGGAGTGGCACCAGCGCAGATTAGCTATGTTGAAACCCACGGCACTGGTACCCCTTTGGGAGATCCTGTTGAGATTAGAGCTCTAAAAGCTGTGCTAATGGAGGATCGTTCTTTAGAGCAGCCTTGTTATATTGGTTCAGTTAAAACCAATATTGGTCATTTAGAAGCTGCTGCGGGAATTGCTGGATTGATCAAGACGGTACTTTCACTACAACATAAAGAGATTGCACCGCACTTGCACTTGCAGCAACTGAATCCATATATTTCTTTTGAAGGAACTCCGTTCTCTATTCCAACAAAACGCCAACCTTGGATTGCTGGTACAGAAAAACGTTTAGCAGGGGTAAGCTCGTTTGGCTTTGGTGGTACCAATTGCCATGTGATTCTTGAAGAAGCGCCTGCTGTGACTTACTCCCCTAGCGATTTTGAACGCGAAATGCACCTGCTGACACTTTCTACAAAAAGTGAAAACGCGCTACAGGAATTGGCACAGAGTTACATGGATTTCGCGAGGTTTCATCCGGAGGCATCACTGGCGGACATTTGTTTCACTGCTAATGTAGGGCGATCGCATTTTAACCACCGCTTGGCAATTGTCGCTGAATCTACTACACAGTTGTTTGAGCAACTAACTGCTTTTACTACTGGCAAACAGGCATCTGGAGTTATCAATGGAACTGTGGAGCTTATCAATCGCCCTAAGATAGTGTTTCTCTTCACCGGGCAAGGCTCTCAGTATCATGGTATGGGACGCAAGCTCTATGAAACTCAACCCACTTTTAGGAAAACATTGCAGCAATGCGATCGACTCCTGAAGCCCTATTTAAAGCAGTCACTGCTTAAGATACTGTACGGTAAGACACAGACAACTAATCTGTTAAATGAAACTGCCTATACCCAGCCAGCTCTGTTTGCTCTAGAATATGCTCTTGCTGAATTGTGGCGTTCTTGGGGAATTGTACCAGATGCTGTCATCGGTCACAGTGTAGGCGAATATGTTGCTGCATGTGTAGCTGGGGTATTCAGTCTGGAAGATGGACTTATGCTCGTTGCACAACGCAGTCGATTAATGCAGTCTTTGCCAGATAATGGTGAAATGGCAGTGGTGTTTGCCGAACAGGAGAAAGTAGTCAACATTCTGACTCAATATGAAACAGAGGCGTCAGGAGTAGCGAGGGACGCTAGTGTGTCTATTGCTGCTGTTAACGGATCAAACAACATCGTCATTTCGGGTTTAAAAGAATATGTACAGTCGGCAGTTGAACAATTTGAGTCCCAAGGGATTACTGTAAAGCCTTTGCAAGTTTCTCATGCTTTCCACTCACCACTGATGGAGCCGATTCTTGACGAGTTTGAGTCTAAGGCAGCAAAAGTAAACTTTCAAGCCCCACAAATTGCTTTAATTTCTAACCTGACAGGTGAAATTTTCAAGTCAGGAGAAATCCCAAATGCCAGTTATTGGCGTCGCCACCTGAGAGAACCAGTGCAATTTGCGGCGGGAATGAACACCCTAGCAGAACAGGGTTATAAAGTATTTCTCGAAATTGGCCCTCGCCCTACTTTATCAGCTATGGGTAAGCGATGCTTGCCGAACGTAAAAAGTACTTGGCTACCTTCATTACAGCATGGGCAAGATGACTGGCAGGTTTTATTGAACAGCTTGGGGATATTAGACACTCAAGGAATAGAAGTCAATTGGATGGGATATGACCACGACTACCAACGACATAAAATCTCTTTGCCCACTTATCCTTTTCAGCGTAAAAGTTATTGGTTCGAGCCGGACGAAGAGAAAAACATCAATTTTATGGATTTAAAAAACTCAGATACACAACCAGTAAAACCACAGCTTAATACTGTCCAAAAAACGATATATCAAGATAAAATAATATCACAATTACGTACTGTTGTAGCTAGTTTACTTAAAACAGACTCCTCAGAAATTAATGTTTATACACCTTTTTTGGAAATGGGTGCAGATTCAATAGTTTTGATTGAAGCTGTCAGAACTATTGAAAACACCTTTGGAATTAAGGTGACTATTAGCCAGATGTTTGAAGAGCTAAGAAATATTGATAGTCTTGCAAGTTACATAGCTCAAAATCAACCCGAAGTTGCGAGCGAAGAAAAATCAACAGAGCCTGAAATTATCGCTCCAAATCAACCTGCCCAAACTATTCCAGAAAAAGCTCCAGAACCTGAAATTGCAGTTGGCACATTACCCCAACTCCCACAATCAGCACTTCCAACTATGACTGAGAAGTCTACATATGTGCGTGAGAACGGCTTACTAAATAAAACACCAGTAGTTGAAACAGGACTTGAGCGAATTATGGCTCAACAACTACAACTCACGTCTCAAGTCATATCTCAACAGGCTCAACAACTACAACTCACGTCTCAAGTCATATCTCAACAATTGCAGTTATTACAAAACAATCGTGTTGTATCACCCACAAATGAATCACAATTAACATTTATCAACACCTCAGAGCCAGCAAGTCCAGTAAACAATTCGGTTAATGGAGATGGAAGCTTTCAACAACCAAAGTCCGTAACTGCATCCATTGAACAAATATCAAGTAAAAAGGAATCGCCTTCAGGATCTCAAACAACAGGTTCTCATGGACTTTTAAGTTTGGAAAGAATTACAGCAGGGGGAGACCAAGGGCTAAATTCTCAACAACAGCAACACTTAGAGACATTGATTGCACGCTACACAACGCGCACGCAAGGGTCAAAACGAGTAAAACAATCTTATCACCATGTTCTAGCTGACAGCAGAGCGGCGGCGGGATTTCGTCCTTCGATCAAAGAAATGGTTTACCCTATTGTTTGCGATCGCTCTGTTGGTTCTAGGTTTTGGGATGTGGATGGTAACGAGTATGTAGACATCACAATGGGCTTTGGCGTGCATCTGTTTGGTCACAATCCGCCCTTTATCATAGAAGCTTTACAAGAGCAGATAAAACTTGGTACACAATTAGGTCCCCAATCCAGTCTAGCGGGCGAAGTGGCAGAGTTGTTGTGCGAACTGACGGGCACAGAACGTGTCACCTTTTGTCAGTCAGGTACAGAAGCCGTAATGACATCACTGCGTTTAGCACGAACGGCGACAGGACGCACAAAAATTGTCCTATTCTCAGGTTCTTATCATGGGCATTTTGATGGGGTTTTAGCTACACAAGCATCAGATGACGAGCAAGTTTCTGTACCGATGGCTCCTGGTATATCGCCACACATAGTTGAAGATGTTGTGGTACTCGATTATGGCGATCCTAATGCATTAGAGTATATCGCAGCTCATGCTCATGAATTAGCTGCGGTTTTGGTTGAACCCGTACAGAGTCGGCGACCCGATTTACAACCCAAAGAGTTTTTGCAGCATTTGAGGCAAGTAACCGCAAATGCTGGCACAGTCTTGATTTTCGATGAAATCATCACTGGCTTTCGCATTCATCCGGGTGGTGCACAAAAATACTTTGGTGTAAAAGCAGACTTAGCAACTTACGGTAAAATTTCTGGTGGTGGTCTGCCGTTTGCAGCAGTAGCTGGTAAAGCTACCTTGATGAATGGGATCGATGGTGGTCAGTGGAATTACGGTGATATTTCGTATCCTGAAGCAGAAAGGACATTTTTTGCAGGTACTTTTAACAAATATTCTCTGGCTTTGGCGACTGCAAGAGCGGTACTTAAGCATCTTAAAAACCAGGGATTGGGTCTTCAAGAGCAATTAAATCAACGCACAGCACAGTTAGCCCAAACACTCAATACCTTCTTTGAACAAGAACGTGTGCCTATTCAAGTGGTTTATTTTGGCTCACTGTTCCGCTTTAGTTTTAAGAAGAATTTAGAGCTATTTTTCTACCACTTAATTGAAAAAGGTGTGTACATTTGGGAAGGGCGCACTTGTTTTCTGTCCACAGCGCATACAACTGCCGATATTCAGTATGTGATTCAGGCTGTGAAAGAAACCGTAGCCCAAATGCAAGCAGGAGGTTTTCTACCCGAACCTTCGCCCAACTTGAATTCGTCGAATTGCTTTTCGACGAATTCATTCTTAGCTAAAAGTTCTACTTTTGAAGCTGCTACGCCACAAACGACTACAATGCCTGCTGGGGGTATCGTAGAACCTGTAAATCCGAAAATATTCACATCATTGACAATAGACTCTAATTCTGATGAAGCAGTATCTGATGCTGCAATTACAGTCCCCTTAACAGAAGCACAAAAACAACTCTGGATTTTAGCACAAATTTCAGAAGAAGCATCGAGCGCTTATAAAGTTTCTATAAATCTGCAATTACGAGGTTCATTGAATTTAACAGTACTACATCAAGCAGTACAGAAAGTTGTAGAGCGTCACGAGGGTTTGCGAACGACTATCGGTAGCCAAGGAGATTTTCAGCAGATATTGCCATTCTTGAAAGTTGATATTTCTTGCATTGACTTCTCAAATGTTGATAGTTGTGAGCGTGAGTCTAAAGTCGCTGAGTGGTTTAAACAAGAAAGCCTAAAACCTTTTGACCTGACTCAAGCATCTCTGTTCCGTTGTTACGTTCTTAAATTAGAAGAACAGCTACATCTACTGGTTATGACAGCTCATCACATTGTCGTCGATGGCTGGTCAATAAACGTTATCTTACAAGAATTAGCTGCATTATATTCACAAGAGTGTCAGGGTAAAGTTTGTCAATTCAAGCCTGCGATGCAATTTAAGGAATACATCAATTGGCAGGAACAGCAAAGTCAAACTGAGGAAATGGTAGCCCATAAATCCTACTGGTTAGAAAAATTTGCTAGTTCAACTCCTGTTTTAAACTTGCCAACAGATCGTCCTCGTCCTCCAATAAAAACCTATAGGGGTAATAGGCAAACGCTGCGGCTAAATGCAAGCTTTTATCGTGAAGTGAAACAGTTCAGCACCAAAAGGGGTTGCACCCCGTTTATGACTCTCCTTTCTGCATATACGGCTTTTCTTCACCGATTGACAAACCAAGAGGATATTGTAGTAGGTATTCCTTCTGGTGGGCGGTCTTCTGCAAGTAATGAAAAGCTTGTTGGGTACTGTTCTCACCTACTACCCATCAGAAGTTGTGTTGTTGATGAAAATTTGACATTTTCCGAATATCTGAGCAAAATCAAGGCAGTCTTGTTAGAGGCTTACGAACATCAAGATTATCCTTTCGCTTGGTTGCTTAAACTGCTAAAATTAGGTCGGGACGCAAGCCACTCTCCTCTGATTGCAACCATATTTAACTTAGAGCGGCCTGTAACTGTGCCAAAAATGTTTGGACTGGAAACAGAGATTTTCGCTCCACCTATCAGTTTTACTGGATTTGATATCAGCTTTCATGTTATGGAGATTGGCGATGAGCTGATATTGAATTGTGAGTACAACACAGACTTATTCGATGCTGCCACAATTAGCCGGATACTAGGTTATTTCCAGACCTTGATAGAGGGGATTATCACTCTTCCAGAACAACGCCTTTTTGAATTGCCTCTGCTCAGTGACGCTGAGCAACATAAGTTACTTGTGGAGTGGAACAACACTCAAGCAGATTATCTTCAGGACAAATGTATTCACCAGTTGTTTGAGCAGCAGGTAGAGAGAACACCCTATGCAGTGGCAGTGGTGTTTGAGAATCAGCAGTTGACCTACCAGCAATTAAATCAAACAGCCAACCAATTAGCACATCACCTGCAAACCCTCGGTGTCGGACCAGAAGTATTGGTGGGGATTTGTGTAGAACGTTCGATTGAGATGGTGGTAGGACTGTTGGGGATACTTAAGGCTGGTGGTGCTTATGTACCTCTTGACCCTAGTTATCCTCAAGAACGGTTGAGTTATATGTTAGAGGATTCTAGTGTTGAGGTGTTGCTTACTCACAGGTCATTGCTGGAGTATTTGCCACAAAATCAAGCACGGGTGGTTTGTTTGGATACTGATTTGGTGGAAACTGAACAACATCAAAAGGAGAACCTTGATGTTGGGGTATGTTCGGATAATTTGGCTTATGTCATCTACACTTCTGGTTCTACTGGACTACCCAAGGGAGCAATGAATACCCACCAGGGAATTCGCAATCGTTTACTGTGGATGCAAGAGGCTTATCAATTAACGAGTAGCGATCGCGTTTTGCAAAAAACTCCTTTCAGCTTTGATGTTTCAGTGTGGGAGTTTTTCTGGCCGTTACTAACTGGAGCGAGGATTGTAATCGCTAAACCAGAAGGACATAAAGATAGTACTTATTTAGTCAACCTCATTTTTACTCAGCAAATTACGACAATACATTTTGTACCATCCATGCTTCAAGTTTTTCTACTTGAACCCAACTGTAGAAATTGCAGTTGCTTGAAGCGAGTTATTTGTAGTGGAGAAGCACTACCGTTTGAACTTACTGAACGTTTCTTTGAGCACCTTGAATGTGAACTTCACAATCTTTATGGACCAACAGAAGCAGCGATTGATGTGACTTTTTGGCAATGTCAGCTCCAAGAAAATCGTCAGCTAGTCCCCATCGGTCGCCCCATCGCCAACACCCAAGTTTATATCCTAGACAAACAGCTCCAAGCAGTACCCATAGGCGTACCCGGAGAATTGTACATTGGAGGTGATGGGTTAGCCAGAGGCTACCTGAACCGACCAGAACTAACTAGCGAAAAATTTATCCCAAATCCCTTGTGTGATCACAAATCCGAACGCCTTTACAAAACAGGGGATTTAGCTCGTTACGGTAGTGACGGTAACATTGAATTCCTTGATCGAGTCGATAATCAGGTAAAGATTCGCGGCTTCCGCATCGAACTTGGAGAAATCGAATCCGTCCTCAACACCCATCCCCAAATCCAACAAGCGGTAGTCATTGCCACAGAAGATCTGACGGGTAACAAACGTCTAGTAGCATATATAGTCAGTGAGGATGAATTACTCACCACCAACCAACTACGTGAATTTCTCTTTTCAAAGCTACCAGAATATATGGTGCCTTCTGCCTTTGTCACTTTAGACACCTTACCGTTGACACCCAACGGCAAAGTAGACCGCAAAGCACTACCAGTACCAGATTTATCTACAAGTGATTTGTTAGAAGGCTTCGTTGCACCTAGTACTCCTACAGAGGAAATATTAGCTAAACTTTGGATGGAAGTTCTCGGGCGAAAACAAGTAAGCATCTACGACAACTTTTTTGATATTGGTGGTCATTCACTCCTGATAATTCAAGTAGGAAACAAAGTCAGAGAAATCTTCAATAGCAATATCTCAGTCACTGACTTGTTTAAGTATCCAACTATAAGTAATTTGGCTAAATATTTAAACCAAGAAAATAATGTAGAACAAACTGCCCTTGCCCCAAGTGATCAGTTAGCCAAAAAGCAAAAAGAGGCTATCAAAAGACAAAAGCAACTCATGAAGCAGAAGAGGAAAGCAAATGTATAATTGGGAAGCTCAAGATTCTTTAGAACCTATAGCCATAATTGGCATGACTGGTCGTTTTCCAGGAGCTAACAACGTTGATAAATTTTGGCAAAATTTAGTCAACGGTGTAGAGTCAATTACATTTTTCACGGATGAAGAACTCATTGCTTCAGGTGTAGACCCGGCTTTACTCAATTCCCCTAACTATGTCAAAGCCAAAGGGGTGTTGGAAGACATTGAAATGTTTGACGCTCTATTCTTTGGCTTTACACCCAAGGAAGCTGAATTGATGGACCCCCAGCACCGCCTCTTTTTAGAGTGTGCCTGGGAAGCTCTGGAAAATGCTGGTTATGACTCTCAAGCATACGATGGTCGAATTGGTGTTTACGCTGGCGCTGGTTTGAATATTTACCTGGCAACAAACTTAATGTCAAATCGCGACCTCATCGAATCAGCAGGCAATTTACAAATTTCAATTGGCAATGATAAAGATTATGTGCCTACACGGGTTTCTTATAAATTGAACCTGACAGGACCTAGTATTAACGTTAATACCGCCTGTTCTACTTCGTTGGTGACTGTTCATTTGGCATGCCAAAGCTTGCTAAATTATCAATGTGATATGGCACTAGCAGGTGGTGTTTCCATTTATACTCCACAAAAAGAAGGTTATTTTTACCAAAACGGCGGTATTGCCTCTCCTGACGGACACTGCCGAGCTTTTGATGCTCATGCTCAGGGAACTGTTGATGGCAGTGGTGTCGGCATTGTTGTGCTGAAGAGGTTAGAGGATGCTTTGGCAGATGGTGACTATATTCATGCAGTTATCAGAGGCTCTGCTATTAATAACGACGGTTCGTTGAAAGTGGGCTACACGGCTCCAAGTGAGTCCGGTCAGGCGGCAGTGATTTCAGAGGCTCTGGCAGTAGCAGGAGTTGAGGCTGAGGACATTTCATATATAGAAGCGCACGGAACCGGAACAACTCTTGGAGATCCGATTGAAATTGCAGCACTGACCCAAGCTTTTCAAACCAGTACTCAGAAGAAAGGCTTCTGTGCTATTGGTTCGGTAAAAACAAATATTGGACATCTTGATGCAGCCGCTGGAGTGGCGGGTCTAATTAAGACTACCTTAGCCCTGAAACACAAGTTGCTGCCTCCTAGTCTGAACTTTGAAAAACCATCACCCAATATTGATTTTGCCAATAGTCCATTTTACGTCAATAAGACGCTGTCCGAATGGACAACAGACGGAACACCCTGCCGTGCTGGGGTCAGTTCCTTTGGCATTGGGGGTACTAATGCCCATATTGTCTTAGAAGAAGCACCTGTTGACCACACGCAAGATATCGCGTCTTTACATTCCAGACCTTGGCAACTAGTATCGCTGTCTGCTAAAACCAGTTCGGCGCTGGATGAAATGACTGCAAACTTAGCTGCGTACTTAAAACAGCATCCCGATCTTGACATTGCTGATGTAGCTTACACGCTAGCTGTTGGTCGTAAAGCTTTCGAGCACCGACGGATTTTAGTTTGCCAAGAGCTTAATCAAGCTGGAAACGCATTGAAGTTAGTTGATCCGCAACGAGTTTTTACAAGCTTTCAGGAACTCAAAGAGCGGTCTGTGGTGTTTATGTTTTCAGGGCAGGGTTCTCAGTATGTGAATATGGGGCGCGAACTCTACCAAACTGAACCGACATTTCGCGAGCACATCGATCTATGTTCGCAAATCCTCAAACCTCATTTAGGATTTGACCTGCAATCTGCATTGTATCCTCAAGAGGAATTAGCACAAGAAGCAGTAGAACAACTTAAACAGACAGCTATTGCACAGCCAGCTTTATTTGCGATCGCCTACTCCCTAGCTCAACTGTGGATGTCTTGGGGCGTGCGTCCAAAAGCAATGATTGGTCACAGTATCGGTGAATATGTAGCAGCAACTCTAGCTGGTGTTTTATCTTTAAAAGATGCCTTAACTCTAGTAGCTTCACGAGGGCAACTCATGCAACAATTGCCAACAGGGGCAATGCTTGCTATTCATCTTCCAGAAAAAGAGGTGCAAGCTCTCCTAAATGCAGAGATATTGCAGACAAAGTCTCTACAAATTGCTGCCATTAACGGGCTATCCCTTTGTGTGGTTTCAGGTCCCACGGATGATGTGGAGGCATTGCAGAACCAGCTTGCAGAAAAAGGCGTAAACTGCCGACGGCTGCATACTTCCCATGCATTCCATTCCCAGATGATGGACCCGATTTTGGAACCCTTTACCCTTATAGTCAAAAAAGTAACTCTCAATCCCCCACAAATTCCTTACTTGTCCAATGTCACTGGCACCTGGATTACAGCATCACAGGCAACAGATCCAAGTTATTGGGCAAAGCATTTGCGCTCTTGTATACGCTTTTCCGAAGGACTGCAACAGTTGTTGAAAGAACCCGAACAAATACTGCTAGAGGTTGGCCCCGGAAGAACGTTAAGTACGTTAGCTACACAGCATTCAGCTAAGACAGCAAAGCAAGTTGTGCTAACTTCGTTACGTCATCCACAAGACCGTCAATCAGATGTAGAGTTTTTGCTTACTACATTAGGCAAGCTTTGGCTTTTTGGCGTCAAAGTGGATTGGTCTGGATTTTATAGCCAGCAGAAACATCTTCGCGTTCCCTTACCGACATATCCCTTTGAGCGTCAGCGTTATTGGATTGAACCTCAAAAACAGTTAGGTCATAACCGTGAATCTCAGGTATCACTGGGCAAAAAACCAAATGTCGCTGACTGGTTTTACTTACCTTGTTGGAAAGCATCTATACCACCAGTGTCTCTTGCAAATGAAGAGTTGGTGGAAAGGAAATCATCGTGGCTGGTGTTTGTTGATGATTACGGTTTGGGTTCCCAAATTGTAGAACGATTGGAACGGGATGACTATGATGTTATTATTGTTAAAGTTGGAGCAGAGTTTACTCAGCAGAGCGATCGCGCATATACTCTGAACCCTCAACAACCTGATAACTACAGTACTTTAGTCAAAGAAATTTTAGCGCAAAGAAAGTTCCCAAACACAATTGTTCATTTGTGGAGTGTCACAAAGAACAGCCAAACAGTATCAAGGCTTGAAGGGGTTGACAAAGCTCAAGATTTAGGGCTGCACAGTCTTATCTTTCTAGCGCAGGCACTTGGGAAATACAATGTTATGGATGAGATTCTACTGACTGTTATTTCAAATAATGTACAGCCAGTAACTACAGAAGAGGAACTGTGCCCGGAGAAAGCGACCATGTTGGGAGCAATTAAGATCATTCCGGAAGAATACTCCTCAATTAGCTGTCGCAGCATTGATGTTGTCCTTCCCAAATCAGGAACTAGAAGCAAACGCAAGCTTATAGACCAGCTACTCAACGAACTACAAGCAAAATCCTCCGACCTGTTTATTGCCTACCGTGGTCTTCACCGTTGGGTACAAACCTTTGAACCAGTCCAATTGAATAAGCCCAGTGAAACAAATCTCAGGTTAAGGGAACAGGGAGTTTATTTGATTACAGGTGGTCTTGGAGGCGTTGGATTTGTGCTAGCAGAACATCTGGCGAAGACTGTAAAAGCCAAATTAATTCTGTTAGGTCGTTCAGCTTTTCCGGCACCAGATGAGTGGGCCGAATGGCTTACTAATTACGGTGAAGACAATGATATCAGTCGTAAAATTCAGAAAATTCAAAAACTCGAACAGTTTGGAGCGGAGGTTTTAGTAATCAGCGCCGATGTAGCTAACTTTGAACAAATGCAAGCAGCGATCGCAAAGGTTCAACAGCAGTTTGGTTCAATAAATGGTGTTATCCATACTGCTGCGGTTGTTGATTATGCAGGTGTTATTCAAAGAAGAACAAAAGAAATGACAGAGAGTGTTCTAGCACCAAAAGTGAGGGGTACATTGGTACTCGCTAAGCTATTAGAACACGTTGAACTAGATTTTTTAGTTCTTTGTTCATCTATAGGTGTTGCACTGTATAAAACAAAATTTGGTGAGGTTAGCTATGTTGCTGCTAACGAATTCCTTGATGTTTTCTGTTATTACAACACTTGTCAAAATAGAACTTTTACAGTTAGTATTGATTGGGATGATTGGCAAAAAGTTGGAATGTCAGTCGAGGCAGTAAAAAATGCTGCCAAAATAAACTATAATATTCTTGAAGAAGAATACCTCCAGAATGCATTACTTCCTTCAGAAGGTGTTGAGGTTTTTCTGCGTATTTTGGATAGTTCATCTCCCCGATTTACAGTATCAACTGAAGATTTAAGGACTAGGATTAAGCTAAATAATTCCTTTTCAAAAATTTCTTTTGAAAACTTAGAAAAAGTTAATAGATCCCAAGATACACACCCACGACCTGAACTTAGTAATGCTTATGTTGCTCCTCACAATGAACTTGAGCAAACTATTGGTGAAATCTGGCAACAATTACTTGGTATTGAGAAAGTGGGTATCTATGATAACTTTTTTGAACTAGGGGGACATTCATTACTAGCCACTCAAGTTATTTCTCGGGTTCGTGAAGTCCTTCAAGTGGAACTTTCCTTAAATAACCTGTTTGAAGAACCTACAGTAGCTGGCATATCTGCTTTAGTAGATAAGATTCTTTTAACAACACAAAAACGACAGATAACGATTAGTGATTTTGTGGGTGAGCGAGAGGAGATAGAGCTATGAAAAGCACAAAGAGTTTTTGTCCTATCTTAACAACTTAGACGTCAGGCTTTGGAGCATAGACAATGGTTCCGCTCTAACGCGGCTAAAGGAACATTTAAAGGAACATTGACATCAGAGCGCGGGAGATATATCAACAGTAAGTGGTTGCTATTTTGGGGCAAAAAGGAGATATGTTGATGTTAGATAATATGTCATTTGCACATGGACATCTGTCGTTTTTTGGTAAAAAATTGTAGTAGGCATGGCATAATCTTCTAATTTGAATATTGTTTTAACAGAAAGAGTGCAATTTTTAACAACTAAAATTATGAAACCCATAGAAAAGTTTTTGTCGTATTTAGATGAGTTAGATATTAAACTTTGGATTGATGAAGTTAATGGATCTGCTGCACAAGATGTTAGCCTGCGCTGTAATGCCCCTAAAGGAACACTGACACCAGACATACGTGCTGAGTTAGCTGAACGTAAAGATGAAATTATCGCGTTTCTGCAAAAAACCAGTCTCGCCTCAACTTTCACTGTTGAACCCATTCGACCCATTTCAAGGAACGGAACTATTCCTCTGTCGTTTAATCAGCAAGGATTGTGGTTCTTAGACCAAATTGAGGAAGGAAGTACTACCTATAACGAGTTTTTTGCCGTGAGCATTAAGGGTTTGCTTCAGATTACTCATTTGGAGCGGAGCTTGCAAGAAATTATACAACGTCATGAAGTTCTACGCACCACTTTTCCCAATCAGGATGGGTATCCTATCCAGGCGGTCGCTCCTACTCTAACAATAACCGTACCAGTAGTGAACTTGCAGACATTGCCAAAAGTTGAGCAATCTGCTCTCATACAACAGTTATCTAAAGAAGTTCAACGACCCTTTGACCTAGTAAATGGTCCGTTGTTGCGAGTTAATTTGGTGCAACTAGAGAAAGAGTCTTATGTGTTGCTACTTTGTATGCACCACATTGTTTCTGATGGTTGGTCAATGGGGGTATTCATCCAAGAACTATCTAGTTTATATCAAGCAAGTTGTGCAGGAGTTCTATCCCCTTTACCAGAATTACCTATCCAGTATGCCGACTTTGCAGTTTGGCAGAGACAATGGTTGAGTGGAGAAGTCCTAAAAACTCAACTAAATTATTGGCTTTCTCAATTGCATGGTGCTCCATCTCTATTACAATTACCTACAGACCGTCCTCGTCCCAGTGTGCAAACTTACCAGGGTAGGACGGAAAGTTTTAGTTTAAATACTCAAATAACCCAGAAGTTGCAAACTCTGTCTCGGGAGTCGGGTACAACCTTATTTATGACGCTGCTGGCGGTGTTTGCCACTTTACTATATCGTTACAGTGGTCAATCAGATATTTTAATCGGCTCATCAATTGCCAATCGTAACCGCAGTCAAATAGAGTCACTGATTGGCTGTTTTGTGAATAATTTGGTGTTGAGAACCCGTTTTGAAGATAATCCCAGTTTTGAGAACTTACTGGCACAAGTTCGGGAAACTACACTCAAAGCTTATGAACATCAAGATGTACCTTTTGGACAGGTAGTTGAGGCATTGCGACCGAAACGAGATTTAAGTCACTCTCCCCTGTTCCAGGTGATATTTGTATTACAGAATACACCAAAGAGTGAATTAGAAATACCTGGTTGTACCTGGTGTGAATTAAATCAAGAAAGTACTATTGCTAGGTTTGATTTGACACTGTCAATCACCGAAACAGAAGGAGGATTGGTAGGGTCATGGGAGTACAATACAGACTTATTTGATGGCAGCACTATCGAACGCATGGCGGCTCATTTCCAGAACTTGTGTAGCGCAATTGTGGAAAATCCACTAGCAACTGTGGATGAATTACCCTTACTCAGTCAAGCAGAACGCCATCAGTTATTGGTAGAGTGGAATGATACTGCAACGCTTGGAACCACTGACAAATGTATTCATCAATTGTTTGAGCAGCAGGTTGAAAGAACACCGGATGCGGTGGCGGTGGTATTTGAGAATCAGCAGTTGACCTACGAGCAATTAAATCAAAGAGCCAACCAACTAGCACATCACCTGCAAACCCTTGGTGTGGGAGCAGAAGTATTAGTGGGTATTTGCGTGGAACGTTCGATTGAGATGGTGGTGGGACTGTTGGGGATACTTAAGACTGGTGGCGCTTATGTACCCCTTGACCCCAGTTATCCGATAGAACGCCTGAGTTACATGTTGGACGATGCGGAGCTGGCAATATTGTTGACGCAAGACAGCTTGTCGTCGTCTGTTCCATCTCATACTGCCTGGACGGTTTGTTTGGACACTGATTGGGAAGTCATTGAGCAGCATAGTCAGGAGAATTTGGCTACTAGTGTCAGTGCAGATAATTTGGCTTATGTCATCTACACGAGTGGTTCTACGGGGCAACCTAAAGGGGTACAACTACTGCACGGAGGTTTAAGTAACTATTTGCACTGGGCTAAAGACTACTACGCAGTAGCACAAGGACAAGGTACGCCTGTACAGTCTTCTCTTAGCTTTGATGCAACGATTACCTCCTTGTACCTTCCTTTAATTTGCGGGCGTACCACCATCTTGGTAAGAGAAGAACAAGAATTGGAGCTTCTAGCAGACATTGTTAAACAAAATAATCATCTCTCGCTAGTCAAAATCACACCCTCGCATCTGGAAATACTGAATCAGCAAATTGATCCTGATACCATGCCGAATCGGGTCAACGCCCTTGTTTTAGGCGGTGAGGCATTACACACTAAGCAAATAATTCCGTGGTTGACTCATGCCCCCGATACTCGCCTGATTAACGAATATGGCCCCACAGAAGCCGTTGTAGGGTGTTGTGTCTACGAAGCAACTGCAAAAAGCGATCTGGCGGGCGATGTATTAATAGGACGGCCAATTGCCAATGTACGTATCTATATTTTAGACAAACAAAACCAACCCCTGCCTCCTTGCATTCCTGGGGAACTTTGTATTGCAGGTGCTCCTTTAGCCCGTGGCTATCTCAAGCGTCCCGGACTCACAGCCGAAAAATTCATCCCAAATCCTTTCTCTGATGACAAATCCGAACGCCTTTACAAAACAGGGGATTTGGCTCGTTACGATAGTGATGGTAATATTATCTTTATTGGTCGCATTGATAACCAGGTAAAGATTCGCGGCTTTCGCATCGAACTGGGAGAAATTGAAGTAGTCCTTAATACTCATCCCCAAATCCAACAAGCGGTAGTTATTGCCACAGAAGATTTAACGGATAACAAACGTCTAGTAGCATATATAGTCAGTGACGATGAATCACTCAGCACTAATCAACTGCGTGAATTCCTCAAACAAAAGCTACCAGAATACATGGTGCCTTCTGCCTTTGTTAGCTTAGACACCCTACCGCTATCGGCCACCGGCAAAGTAGACCGCCGCGCACTACTAGCCGCCGATACAGAAATTAGTCGAGAAAGTGAATACGTAGCACCACGTACACAAGGAGAAGAAATAATAGCCAATATATTTGCTTCTGTTCTAAATATCCCAGCAGTAGGCATTAACGACAACTTCTTTTCCTTGGGGGGACATTCTCTACTCGCAACCCAATTAATTTCCCGACTCAAAGTTGCCTTTGAAGTAGAAATAGAATTACGAGCAGTCTTTTCTTCTCCCACCGTAGCTCAACTAGAGCAAACATTAACCCAGTTACGCACTAATAATTGGGGATTAAGTCTTCCCCTCATTCAACCAAGAACACACAGCGAAGAATTACCCCTATCTTTTGCACAAGAGCGGCTGTGGTTCCTTAACCAACTAGAAGGAACTTCTGCTACCTACAACATACCAGGAGCAATTCGTATCAGTGGGAACTTGGATATTAATGCCTTACAACGTGCGTCATCAGAAATAGTCCGCCGCCACGAGATACTACGCACCAGCTTCACAATTGTGAATGGCACACCAATACAAGTAATTCACCCACAAGCCACCATAAACATCAAGGTGGTGGACTTACAGCAACTAGAAGTTACAGAACGGGAAACTGTCCTACAGCAACAAGTACACAAAGAAGCAATTACCCCCTTTGACTTAGAGAAAGCACCACTAATCAGGTGTAGTTTAGTACAGTTAGATGCCAGAGAATATGTGTTGTTATGGAATATGCACCACATTGTTTCTGATGGTTGGTCAATGGGGGTATTCATCCAAGAGCTATCTAGTTTATATCAAGCAAGTTGTACAGGAGTTCTATCCCCTTTACCAGAATTACCTATCCAGTATGCCGACTTTGCAGTCTGGCAGAGACAATGGTTAAGTGGAGAAGTCCTAAAAACTCAACTAAATTATTGGCTTTCTCAATTGCATGGTGCTCCATCGCTATTACAATTACCTACAGACCGTCCTCGTCCAAGTGTGCAAACATACCAAGGTAAGACTGAAAGTTTTAGTTTAAATACTCAACTAACCCAGAAGTTGCAAACCTTGTCACGGCAGTCGGGTACAACCTTATTTATGACGCTGCTGGCGGTGTTTGCCACTTTACTATATCGTTACAGTGATGGAACAGATATTTTAATTGGTTCACCAATTGCTAATCGTAATCGCAGTGAACTAGAGCCACTGATTGGCTTTTTTGTGAATACTTTGGTGTTGAGAACCTGTTTTGAAGGTAATCCCAGTTTTGAGAACTTACTGGCACAAGTTCGGGAAACTACACTCAAAGGTTATGAAAATCAAGATGTACCATTTGAACAGGTAGTTGAGGCATTGCAACCACAACGTTCCTTGAGTTATTCCCCCTTATTCCAAGTGCTATTTGTATTACAGAATACACCACAGAGTGAACTAGAAATATCTGGTTGTACCTGGCGTGAGTTAAATAAACAAAGCACCATTGCTATATTTGATTTAACACTGTCAATCACCGAAACAGAAGGAGGATTGGTAGGGTCATGGGAGTACAATACTGACTTGTTTGATGGCAGCACTATCGAACGTATGGCGGCTCATTTCCAAAACTTGTGTAGCGCAATTGTGGAAAATCCACTAGCAACTGTGGATGAATTACCCTTACTCAGTCAAGCAGAACGCCATCAGTTATTGGTAGAGTGGAATGATACTGCAACGCTTGGAACCACTGACAAATGTATTCATCAATTGTTTGAGCAGCAGGTTGAAAGAACACCGGATGCGGTGGCGGTGGTGTTTGAGAATCAGCAGTTGACCTACAAGCAATTAAATCGAAGAGCCAACCAACTAGCACATCACCTGCAAACCCTTGGTGTGGGAGCAGAAGTATTAGTGGGTATTTGCGTGGAACGTTCGATTGAGATGGTGGTGGGACTGTTGGGTATACTTAAGGCTGGTGGAGCTTATGTACCCATTGACCCCACCTATCCCCTTGAACGCTTGAGTTATATGTTGGCGGATTCGGGTGTCGAGGTGTTGTTGACCCAACAGTCTTTGCTAAAATCTTTGCCGCCACATACTGCACAGGTGGTTTGTTTAGATACCCAGTGGCAGTTAATAGCTGCTGAGCCCGATACCAATTTAGAACCTGAAGTGCAGCCCGATAATTTGCTTTATGTCATTTACACCTCTGGTTCTACAGGTTTGCCTAAAGGGATCGCCCTATCCCATCGCGCCTTAACCAATCTCATCCAGTGGCATTTAGCAACAATGGCGACAGGGGTTGGAGTCCTCCAGTTTGCTTCCCTCAGTTTTGATGCCAGTTTTCACGAAATATTTGCTGCTTGGTGTTCGGGGGGTACGCTGTTTTTGATTTCTGATAATTATCTTCAGGATTTGGATAAATTCGTACATTTCTTAGCAGAAAACCCGATCCAAAAGACAATTTTGCCAGTTGCGCTTTGGCAGCAATTAGCAGAAGCATATGGAGACCAACCCCAGTTGTTTGCTAACCTTAGAGAAGCGATCGCTACAGGGGAGCAGCTTCAGATTACCCAACAGATGATCAATCTATTTTCTCGCCTCGACCAATGTACACTGCATAACCACTACGGTCCTTCTGAAACCCATGTCGTAACTTCATACGTTTTCACCCAATCACCGCAGAGATGGTTAATTTATCCTCCTATTGGTAAGCCAATCGCCAATACTCAAATTTACATTCTAGATCGCAATCTCCAGCCAGTTCCCATTGGGGTCAAGGGGTTTGTGTTTATCGGTGGACTCAGTTTAGCTCGTGGCTATCTCCACCGTTATGATTTGACCAGCGATAAATTTATTCCTAACCCCTTTAACAATTCAAGATTATATAGCACTGGAGATTCGGCTCGCTATTTACCTGATGGCAATATCGAGTTCTTAGGACGGGTGGACGATCAAGTGAAAGTTCGAGGCTTCCGCATCGAACTCGGTGAAATTGAGGCCATACTTAACAAGCATCCTCAAGTCAGTCAAGCCGTTGTGATGCTGTATGGCTCAGAAGCACGCAAAAAACGCTTAATAGCTTATGTTGTCTTGGCTCGGGAACAGACTATAACCAGTGAGCAGTTGCGGGAATTTCTCCAGCTTCAGCTACCAGAATATATGCTACCTTCCGCTTTTATTTTCCTCGAGACTCTACCTTTGACCCCCAATGGCAAGGTTAATCGAACTGCTTTACCAGCTCCTGATGAAACTCTATCAAACTCGGAACGCGCATTTGTCCCACCCCAAACCCCCGCAGAGGAAGTCTTGATTCACATTTGGGAAGAAATTCTTGGTCTTGAGCATATAAGCATTCACGATAACTTCTTTGAGCTAGGAGGTCATTCCCTGTTAGCAATGCAGTTAATCAGCCATATTCAACAAAGGTTCGATCTAGAGTTGTCGGTGCGTCAGGTATTCCAAAATCAGACAGTAGCTCAATTGGTAAATACTATGGCTCAAATAGCAGGCGATCGCAATGTAATCGAAGAAATTGCTGGTACTTGGCAGGAAATCGCCGCACTTTCTCCCGAGCAAGTACAGTCGATGCTGACAGAACTTAGAAAATAAATCTACGAGTCTAACTGTGACTAAAGAGACTAATTGCCATGAAACTTACTCAAAATCAGATACAACAGTACGAAGAAGAAGGGATGTTATTTCTCCCCAACTATTTTTCTAAAACAGAAGTTAGTACTTTGCAGGAAGAACTTTCACGATTACCAGAAAAGACCCCTGGACAAATCATGGAAAAGGACAACCAAACGGTACGAGCTGTTCATGGAGTTCATATCCATAGCAAAGTTTTCCAGAATTTGATTCAACATCCACTTTTGTTAGAACCTATTCAACAACTTTTAGGAAATTCGGTCTATCTTTATCAGTTCAAGATCAACATGAAAGCAGCTTTTACTGGCGATGTTTGGCCTTGGCATCAAGACTATGCATTTTGGTATGAGGAAGATGGAATGCCAGAACCTAGACCAGTTAATGTCGGTATCTTCTTGGATGAAGTGAATCAGTTTAATGGACCGCTGTATTTGATTTCAGGTTCGCATAAAGAAGGACTTATCAAATTTGATATGCATAGATCCGCAGTTGAAGGCAAAGATATTAGTTGGGAAGCAAATGTCAGTGCTAATCTTAAGTACTGTCTAGATAATGCAACTATAACTCGACTTGTTGAAAGGGGAGGCATAATAGCTCCTGTTGGTTGTGCTGGATCTGTTCTCTTCTTCCACAGCAATCTAGCTCATAGCTCAGTTCCTAATATCTCTCCTTACCCTCGTAGACTACTTCTTATTACCTATAACAGCATCGAGAATATTCCGCGCCCCTATGGCAAGCCGAGACCAGAATTTTTAGTATCTCAGGATTATACGCTACTGCAACCTCTAGAAAATGATGTTTTATTGCAACAAGTATAATCGTAAATAATTGTTCAATGACTAATGATACTTCATCTTCAGTATTCAATTTCATTTGTTCGACGAATTCGACGAGTTATCAAATGACGAAGTAAAGCAACTGCTCACACAATACCAGTAACCCCTAATTTGCTAATTAACTTGACATGAATTTGACTTTTGGATAGCGATTTAGCCCTACTCGTAATCTGCCAGTTTTAAATCCAATTAATTTCAAAAAAAGACGATCATGAAAAATCAGCAGCAATTTTACCTCAAAAACAACGTAGTAGTAGAGCCTTTAATTAATCAATGGTATGCCTGGCCGTACCTGATTTCACCTGTTACGGCTGCCATGTACATAGCACATTCGCATTTAAAAATAATGCAGTCGTTTGTATCAACACCGCAAGTACACATTTCTGCTCTTAAAAATCCAGCAATGCTGGGAGGTCCATTTATTAGCTATGACACAAGTAGAGTTGATGAAATTAAGGATTTGATAGAAAAAACAAGAAAAGAGCAAGCTCATATTTTAGAACTTGCAGAAGCTATCAAGATTCTTGATAAGATGTTAATAAACGAAGCCAAAGGCTTTTCTCTTGAACCTATTTATCAAAAAGTACCTGAAGTTTTGAAAGGCTATGTCGAATTGGTTTATGACTTAAATAATAATCCTTCAATTCGATTTATAGAAGGGCTACTCTATAAAAGCCCATATTACAACCAATCTGCACAGAGTATAGCACTCTTTTTAATCAACACAGAGCAACGTCATTTTGTATTTAGTACTCCCAGGTTAGAAGATGATAGCAGCTTACATTTAAGTATACCTTTTAGCTCCAATGTAATAGATGAGTTATTCAAAATGAAAAAAATTCCCTGTTCATTAAGTAGCATAAAAGAAAAGCTAGATATAAAAGACAAAGATGATGAGTTATTTACATCATTATTTACGGAAGAGGAGCCGGATAAATACCCTGAGTATATTGGTGACGAGGTAAGAATTCGTTACTTCGGTCATGCTTGCCTTTTAATTGAGTCGAAAGGTGTTAGTATTTTGTGCGATCCGATAATTAGCTATAAGTGTGATACTGGAATCAGCCGTTATACATATGCTGATCTACCAGAGAGTATCGACTATGTATTAATTACTCATAATCATCAAGATCATTGCATGTTTGAAACCTTATTGCAGTTGCGCCATAAAACTAAGAATGTGATTGTGCCTAAAAATAATGGCGGCGGATTAGCAGATCCATCTTTAAAATTAATTTTGCAGAACATAGGTTTTAAAAAAGTTATAGAATTTGATGAAATGGAAAATATAGAAATTGAAGGAGGAATGATTATTGGGTTACCTTTTTTTGGCGAACATGGAGATCTCAATATTAGAACCAAGATTGCCTATGTGATTAGTTTACAAGGAAAGACTATATTTATAGCAGCCGATTCAAATAATATTCAACCAAAAGTTTATGAATATATACATAGCTTTTTAGGAAATGATGTTGATGTGCTATTTTTAGGAATGGAATGTGATGGAGGACCATTTACTTGGTTATATGGTCCATTGTTAACTCAGCCATTAGCAAGAAATATGGATCAATCAAGAAGATTTAATGGCTCGGATTATGAAAAAGCTATTGATTTAGTCAATCAATTAAATCCTAGAGAAGTTTACGTGTATGCTATGGGACAAGAGCCTTGGTTAACTTTTCTTACATCTATTCAATATACTGAAGACTCTCGTCCGATTATTGAGTCTAACAAATTAGTCGAAAAGTGTACTGACCAAGGAATTATAGCAGAAAGATTATTTGGACAAAAAGAACTTTTTTTGAAATAGACTTTCTTACCACAAGATCAAAACTATAGGCTCAATTAGCTAATTAAAAATAAGTGTTTTATGAATGACATTCAAAAAGGTCTTAACAATCTCTCTGCAGAAAAGCGGGAACTTCTTGTAAAAAAGCTACAAGCCCACAAAGGAATTTCTTTAACAGAGAAAGCAAATAAAATTCCATCTATTCAACCAGTCTCTAGAAATCAGCCAGTTTCCCTATCATTCGCTCAACAACGGTTGTGGCTATTGGAGCAGCTAGAACCAGATAGTGCTGCTTACAATATTCTAGGGGGACTGTACTTGACTGGTCAGCTCAATGTGAGTGCCTTAAAACAAAGTTGCAGCGAAATCATCCGCCGCCACGAAATTTTACGCACGAATTTCATTACACTTGATGGACAACCAATTCAAATCATTCACCCAGCTTGTTCCTTTTCACTGACAATGATAGACTGGCAAAATCTGTCAGTAAGTGAACGAGAAATCTCCATTCAGCAATTGGCAACAGCAGAAGCAAAACGCCCGTTTGACCTAGCAAAGGAACCTTTAGTGCGGGTGAGTTTGATCAAATTAGAACAGACAGAACATATATTGATGTATTGTATGCATCACATTGTTTCTGATGGTTGGTCAATGGGTGTGTTTGACCAAGAGTTAGCCACTCTTTATTCTGCGTTTTGTAATCAGCAGCCTTCACCGCTTACGGAACTAACTGTCCAGTACGCCGATTTTGCTGTGTGGCAGCGCCATTGGTTGCAAGGTGAAATACTTGAGTCCCATCTCGCTTACTGGCGACAACAACTTGCGGGTGCACCAGCTTTATTAGAATTGCCTACAGACCGACCAAGACCTGCTGTGCAAACCTTCCGAGGAGCACGTCAATCTTTTACTCTATCCAGTGAACTAACTCAAGCGCTCAACTCACTTAGTTTGCGAGAAGGAGTCAGTTTGTTCATGACGCTGTTAGCAGCATTTGATACCTTGCTTTACCGCTATACAGGGCAGGTGGATATATTGGTCGGCTCGCCCATTGCTAACCGCAATCACAGTGGAATTGAAGGATTAATTGGCTTCTTCGTCAATACTTTAGTGATGCGTACTGATGTCTCGGGCAATCCCACCTTTGGCGAATTACTTGGGCGAGTTCGGGAAGTAACAATGGATGCTTATGCTCATCAAGACTTGCCTTTTGAACTATTGGTAGAGACATTGCAACCCCAACGTGACTTAAGCCATACACCATTGTTCCAGGTGATGTTTGTCTTCCAAAATGTTCCTATGCCAGAGATGGAGATTCCAGGTTTAACTTTGAGTGCATTGCCTATAAACAACAAAATAGCAAAATATGACCTGATTTTAACATTTGAGAACACTGCCCAAGGACTAGTGGGGTTATGGGACTACAACACTGACTTGTTTGATGAGTCAACCATTGAACGCATGGCTGCTCATTTCCACAACTTGTTGGATGCGATCGCCGAAAATCCTGATCGGAAAATTGCTGAATTACCTCTACTGAGTGCCGCTGAGCGTCAGCAGTTGTTATTTGAGTGGAATGATACCCACAGCGAATATCCCAAAGATAAGTGTATCCATCAACTATTTGAGGAACAGGTAGAGAAAACACCTCATGCAGTAGCAGTGGTATTTGAACAGCAGGAATTGACCTATCGACAGTTGAATGACCGAGCAAACTGTCTGGCCCATTATCTCCAAACCCTCGGTGTGGGACCAGAAGTACTGGTCGGTCTCTGTGTTGAACGTTCCTTGGAGATGGTGGTGGGATTGTTAGGCATTCTTAAAGCGGGTGGAGCTTATGTGCCTCTTGACCCCAGTTATCCGATAGAACGGCTGAGTTACATGTTGGACGATGCCCAGGTGGCAATATTGTTGACGCAAGACAGTTTGTCATCGTCTGTTCCATCTCAAACTGCCTGGACGGTTTGTTTGGACACTGATTGGGAAGTAATCGAGCAGCATAGTCAGGAGAATTTGGCTACTAGTGTCAATGCAGATAATTTGGCTTATGTCATCTACACTTCTGGTTCTACTGGAACTCCCAAGGGGGTTTGTACGGCTCATCGTGGTGTAGTGAGACTATTACAAAATACTAATTACGCTCACTTTAACTCTGAACAAGTTTTCCTCCAACTGGCTCCCATTACCTTTGACGCTTCCACCTTAGAACTGTGGGGAAGCTTGCTTCATGGCAGTAAATTAGTTATCTTTCCCAGCCAAGCTCTCGACCTAGCCCTCCTAGTACAAATCTTGCATCAACACCAAATCACTTTCTTGTGGCTGACAGCAGGACTTTTTCATCTGATAGTAGAAGAATACTTGGATGCCTTGTCCTCAGTGCAACAACTATTAGCCGGAGGAGATGTCTTATCCGTTGCCCATGTATTGCAATTTAAGCAACAACATCCCCACTGTCGCCTAATTAACGGCTATGGTCCAACGGAAAATACCACCTTTAGCTGTTGCTACTCGCTCGTTGATGAGCAAGACATCCAGCAGACCGTTCCTATTGGCAAGCCAATCGCCAACACCCAAGTCTACATCCTAGACCAACACATGCAACCAGTACCGATTGGGGTGGCTGGAGAACTACACGTCGGAGGCGATGGCTTGGCCAGAGGCTACCTCAACCGTCCCGAACTAACTTTAGAAAAATTCATCCCCAACCCCTTTTGTGCTGATAAATCAGCACAACTGTATAAAACTGGCGATCTCGTGCGTTATTTACCCGATGGCAACATTGAATTTTTTGGACGGCTCGACGCTCAAGTCAAGATTCGCGGCTTCCGCATCGAACTGGGCGAAATCGAAGCAGTTCTAAGTACTCATCCCCAGATTCAACAAGCCGTGGTCATTGCTATTACCGATAATTCTGAAAAAAAACGTCTGGTCGCTTATGTAGTCAGTAATGATAAAACCCTCAGCACTAACCAACTACGGGACTTCCTGCAACAGGAAATGCCTGCTTACATGCTGCCCTCTGTGTTCGTCATCCTTGACACTCTACCCCTAACTCCTAATGGCAAAGTAGATAGAAAAGCGCTCAAGGAAATAGATTCACAAAACTCTGAATCAAATGCTAACTTTGTTGCTCCTCGTACTCTAGAAGAAGAGCTGCTTGCACAGATTTGGTCTGAAGTGCTTGGAGTTGCACAAGTGAGTATTCATGACAATTTCTTTGCGCTTGGTGGAGATTCTTTGCGTGCCGTGCAAGTGTTAGCTAAAGCCGACAAGAGTGGATTTAAACTGTCTCTAAAACAGATATTTAACCATCAGACGATCTACGACCTCGTTGGGGTTCTCCAACAGTCAGACCTATCCGCAAGTATATTAAAAACAGCCCCTTTCAGTCTCATTAGCTCAGAAGAACGCCAGTCTTTACCAAATGGGATTGAAGATGCCTACCCATTGACAAGGCTACAGTTGGGAATGCTTTTCCATAGTGAATATGCTCCTGAGACTGCCATCTACCACGATGTTTTCAGCTATTATCTAAAAGCTCCCCTCAATATCCAAATTCTGCATTCAGCCATAAAAGAGATTGTCACCCGTCATCCAGTGCTACGTACTAGCATTGCCATGACTCAATTTTCACAACCACTACAATTGGTTCATTCTCAAGTAAGCATTCAACTACCTGTTGACGACCTCAGTTGTTTACCATTAGATGAACAAGAGAGCAACATTACTACTTGGATTGAACAGGAAAAACAGCGATCATTTTCTTGGGATACTCCCCCATTGGTACGCTTTCATATCCATCAACGCAGTTGTGACACCTTTAACTTAAGCTTCAGCTTTCACCATGCCATTTTAGACGGATGGAGTCTCGCAACTCTAATGACAGAATTAGTTCAACACTATTTCTTCCTACTAGGTGAGACGATACCGCCTCTTTCCACAGTTCCAAGTCTAACATTTCGAGATTATGTGGCTTTGGAACAAGAAACATTACAGTCTCAGGAGTGCCAACGGTACTGGCATGAAAAACTAGCAGACTTTACCGCGACTAAATTACCTCGTTTGCTAGATAGTCAACAGCATAGCTCAGTAGAACAGGTCGGTAACCAGGCGGTTGAGATATCGCCAGCTTTATCAGCACAACTCAAACAGTTTGCCATAAAGGTTGGAGTACCCCTTAAAAGTGTTCTGCTAGCTGCTCATTTGAGAGTAATGAGCTTTTTGAGCAATCAAGCAGATATTACCACTGGGGTGGTGACTCATGGAAGACCAGCTGCAGAAGATAGCGAGCGTGTTCTGGGTTTGTTTCTTAATACCATACCTTTCCGAATGCAACTAAGTGGGGGAACTTGGGTTGAATTGGTAGAGCAAACTTTTGCAAATGAGCGAGAGGCATTGCCTTTCCAACAATATCCCTTGGCACAATTACAACAGAAAGTGGGATTAGGACAGCCATTATTTGAAACAATATTCAATTATGTTAATTTTCATGTTTACCAAGGTTTATCTGGCATTGATAACTTGGAGGTGTTAGGGGGGCAATCTTTTGACCAAAACAATTTTACATTCGCAGCTCAATTTCCTGTTGATCCGATAACGGGTGAAATCTCCTTAAGTCTCACTTACCCAAGCCAGTTTAGCTTTGAACAGGTGAAAAATATCAGTGGTTATTACCTCAAAATTTTGGAGGCAATGGTTACTCAACCCGAAGAGCAATATGAGCAGGTTTGCTTGTTAAGTGCCACTGAACGTCAGCAGTTGTTAATGGAGTGGAATGATACCCAGAGGGAATATCCAAAAGATAAGTGTATCCATCAACTATTCGAGGAACAGGTAAAGAGAACACCGGATGCGATCGCAGTAGTATTTGAACAGCAGGAATTAACTTATCGACAGTTGAATGACCGAGCCAACTGTCTGGCGCATTACCTTCAGACTTTGGGAGTACAGCCAGAAGTGTTAGTAGGGATTTGTGTCGAACGTTCGATTGAGATGGTGGTGGGATTGTTGGGGATTCTCAAGGCGGGTGGAGCTTATGTACCCCTTGACCCCAGCTTTCCCCAAGAACGGTTAAGTTATATGTTGACTGATTCGGGTGTCGAGGTGTTGCTGACTCACAGCCAGTTGTTGTCATCTTTGCCATCACCTACTGCACAGGTAGTTTATTTGGATAGTGATTGGAAGACAATTGAGCAACACCAGAAGGAAAATCTTGATGTTGGGGTAGGTGCGGATAATTTGGCTTATGTGATCTACACTTCTGGTTCTACTGGACTACCGAAGGGAGTTCAAATCTGTCACCACAGTGTAGTCAACTTCTTAAATTCTATGAGTCATTTTCCGGGATTAACTCAGGAAGATACTTTCAATGCAGTTACCACCATTTCCTTTGATATTGCAGCCCTTGAACTTTATCTGCCATTAATGGTAGGAGCAAAAGTTATCGTGGTTTCCCGTGAAATAGCTACTGATGCGGATTTGCTATTGTCTGAATTATTCGAGTCGAAGACAACTGCTATGCAAGCCACACCAGCTACTTGGCAAATGCTATTAGCTGGTGGTTGGTCTTCTAATTATCCCTTGAAAGTATTTTGCGGTGGTGAAGCATTACCAGCTCAACTAGCTCATCAAATTCTAGAAACTGGTAGCGAATTGTGGAATTTGTATGGTCCAACAGAAGCAACTATCTGGTCTGCAATTTACCAAGTAGGAGCAAACAAAACAGTAGTAAGAAACGAAGCTGCTCCTTCTGCCATTGGTCGCCCGATAAGTAACACCCAAATATACATCTTAGACTCACACCTGCAACTAGTACCCATAGGCGTACCCGGAGAACTCTACATTGGTGGTGATGGTTTAGCCAGAGGCTACCTCAACCGCCCAGAACTCACCCAAGAAAAATTCATCGCCAACCCCTTTAGCCAGAAAAAGGGGGCACGACTTTACAAAACTGGAGATTTAGCTCGCTATTTACATGATGGCAACATCGAGTATCTTGGTCGAATTGATAACCAAGTGAAGATTCGCGGCTTCCGTATAGAGTTGGGAGAAATTGAAGCAGTGTTGACCAAACATCCTCAAGTGCAGGAAGCGGTGGTCATTGCCCGCGAAGACCAACCAAGTGACAAACGTTTAATTGCTTATTTTGTCCCCAAGAAGCAACAAGTCCCCAGCAACAGTGAACTGCGCGGCTTCCTCCAAGAAAAGCTGCCCAATTATATGTTACCTAGTCACTTTGTACTTTTAGAATCACTGCCGCTCACACCCAACGGTAAGGTTAACCGCCGCGCATTACCCGCGCCAGAAGGTCTTCGCCCAGATCTGGAAATTGCATATGCGATGCCACAAAATAAGCTACAACAAACGATCGCGACTGTTTGGCAAAAAGCCCTGAATTTAGAAAAAGTAGGTATATACGATAACTTTTTTGAATTGGGTGGTCATTCATTACTGATCATTCAAATTTCTAGCCAATTGCGGGAAATATTACAAATAGATTTTCCAATGCTCGAGTTGTTTAGATATCCAACTATCAGTTCTCTAGCAGAGTATTTCAGTCAAACCAATAATCAAGAAACATTTTCTCATCAAACTGAGATCCAAGCTGAGAAACTTAAAACTGGCAAAGCTCGACTCAAACAACGCCGAGAACAAATACAGTAAAAATAAAGTTGTCTTAAGTTAATTAATCTCAGAAGTTAGAACAACCAATAATGGATAATCCTATGCCCTTTACTCAAAACACTGGTTTAGAAATAGCAGTCATCGGCATGGCTGGTCGTTTTCCTGGAGCTAAAAATCTTAATGATTTTTGGGACAATCTCCAGAAAGGAGTAGAAACGATTTCTTTTTTTACTCATGAGGAGTTACTGGCTTCAGGAATAGATCCAGATGTATTGAGTAAACCTAACTATGTGAAAGCATCTGGAGTATTAAAAGATATAGAACTTTTTGATGCTTCGTTTTTTGGTTTTGATGCAAAAGAAGCACAAATTACCGATCCGCAACATCGTTTTTTTCTAGAATGCGCTTGGGAAGCCCTGGAAAATGCTGGCTATGACTCTCTATCTTACAAAGGTTCGATTGGTATTTACGCTGGTACTGGGTTTAGCCAATACTTAGTCAACCTTTATTCAAATCAAAACATTACAAGCTCGCTTAGTGATTTAGAAATTTACATTGGAAATGACAGAGATTTTCTCACCACACGCATTTCCTATAAACTTAACTTGGAAGGGCCCAGTTACACAGTTCAAACTGCCTGCTCAACATCATTGGTCTCTGTTCACTTAGCCTGTCAAAGTTTGCTAAGTGGTGAATGCGATATGGCTTTGGCTGGCGGCGTTTCTATAGGTTTATATCGAAAAGAAGGCTATCTTTACCAAGAAGGGGGTATTAGTTCTCCAGATGGACACTGCCGTACTTTTGATGCTAAAGCAAAGGGAACTGTCGGTAGTGATGGTGTGGGTATTGTAGTGTTAAAGCGATTGGAAGATGCTCTGGCAGATGGAGACAATATTTCTGCTGTGATCAAAGGTTCCGCTGTTAATAATGATGGTTCTTTTAAACTTAGTTATACGGCACCTCGTATAGATGGTCAAGCGAAGGTTATAAGAGCAGCTCAACTGACAGCTGAGGTTGAACCTGAGACTATTACATATATTGAGGCTCATGGGACAGCAACTCCCTTGGGTGACCCAATAGAAGTAGCAGCATTAACACAAGTGTTCTCACTTCATACTGAGAAAAAACACTTTTGTGCCCTTGGTTCAGTAAAAAGTAATGTCGGTCATTTAAATACGGCAGCTGGTGTTGCAGGCTTTATCAAAACTGTCCTGGCACTGAAACATGGTTTGTTGCCACCAAGCTTGCACTTTGAAGAACCATCACCTCAAATTGACTTCGATAACAGCCCATTTTATGTAAATACTGAGCTATCACCATGGAAGGTTAACAATGGTCCTCGCCGTGCAGGGGTTAGTTCTTTTGGTATTGGTGGCACTAATGCACATGTAATTTTAGAAGAAGCACCAGTTGACATTAGGCAAGACATACACTCATGTCAATCTCGCCCTTGGCAGTTATTAGTACTTTCTGCGAAGACAAGCTCTGCACTGGAGAATGTTACAGTAAATTTAACGACTCACCTCAAGTACAACCCGACATTAAATCTTGCCGATGTGGCTCACGTACTGCAAGTAGGTCGCCGCGCTTTCAACCATCGCCGAATATTAGTTTGCCAAGACCTAAATGATGCAGTGCAGGCACTAGATTCTCCAAATCCTCAGCGAGTTTTGACTAACTTTCAAGAGCCTTGCGATCGCCCTATTGTATTTATCTTTCCTCAGGAGGAAGTACTTTGTGTAAATAGAACTTTAGAGTTATATCAGCATGAACCAACATTTCGTCAGTGGGTTGATTCTTGTTCTGAAATCATTAAATCTGATCAGGAACTAGATTTACGCACAGTATTGTATCCAAACCAAGAACAGGCTGAAAAAGCTGCTTATTTGCTAGAACAAACTCAAATTTCCCAGCTAGCATTGTTTGTGATTGAGTACGCTTTAGCACAGCTATGGCTGTCTTGGGGTATACGTCCTCAATCTATGATTGGTTACAGTACTGGAGAGTATGTAGCTGCAACTCTTGCTGGTGTATTTTCTCTAGAAGACGCCTTAGCACAAGTAGCTGCCCGTGGGCAACTGTTGCAACAGATAGCCTTGGGGGCAACCTCCTATCCACTTCTAGAGCAATACATTGGGCAAATCGAAAAAATCGAATTGAACTCACCTCAGATTCCTTTTATTTCGAATGTGTCAGGAACTTGGATTACTACAAGGGAAGCAACAGACCCGAACTATTGGTCAAAGCATCTAAAGCAAACAGCAAACTTTGCAGATGGTGTTGCTGAGTTCATAAAAGAGCCAAATGCCATTTTATTAGAGGTTAGTTCCAAAGGAAGATCAAGTGCTTTAGCTTATACGCATCAAGAAGATAATCCTACGGCTTTGAGTTCACTTCCTCATCCAAAAGACCAACAGTCGGATATAGCATTCTTACTGAATACGTTAGGGCAGCTCTGGCTTTTGGGAGTTCAAGTAGACTGGTCTGGCTTTTATGCTCACGAGCAGCGTCACCGGATTCCGTTGCCAACTTATCCTTTCGAGCGTCAACGTTACTGGATTGACGAACAACCAGATTTTGTACCTGTTTCTACACAAGTAATACATAAAGAGTCAAATATTGCAGACTGGTTTCACATTCCTTTATGGAAACAATCTAAACTCATTGAATCTCTTGAAGAAGAAAAGACACAAGCTCAAAAGACTTGTTGGCTTGTTTTTGTTGATGCATGTGGGTTAGCAAAAGAACTTGTAACACGACTGGAACAACAAAAGCACAATCTGATTACAGTGGTTGTGGGAGAACAGTTTGCAAAACTAAATGATAATGCATATACAATCAATCCCCAGCGACAAGATGACTATGAAGCCTTGATCCTAGAACTACGCCAATTAGACAGGATACCAGAAGCGATCGCCCATTTATGGAACGTCACATCATATGACCAAACGTACTTACCAGATCGGGACTTTGAAAATAGTCAGTATTTAGGCTTTTACAGCCTGCTCTTCCTAACTCAAGCCTTAAATAAACAAAACATAACTTCTCCTCTGCAAATTTTTACAGTGACAAACAATTTGCATGAAGTGACAGGTGAAGAAAGTTTAAACCCTGAAAAAGCAACTTTGTTAGGACCGTGTAAAGTTATTGGACAGGAATATCCGAACATAGTTTGCCGTAGTATTGATGTTGTGATTCCCAAATCTATAACTGAACACGAGAAGCTAATAAACTATTTGATGGAGGAATTTACAACTAAAACAGATGACCTAATAGTTGCGTATCGTGGAAATCATCGCTGGATTCAAACATGGGAACCCGTCCAACTAGATGCAGTGACTGATGAAAAAACCAAGTTTAAGGACAAAGGTGTTTATCTGATCACTGGTGGTTTGGGAAACATTGGCTTTACTTTCGCCAAATACTTAGCTGAAACATTTAAAGCCAAGCTGATCTTGTTAGGACGCTCCGATCTTCCTATCAGAGAGAATTTCTCCGAATGGATAGCAACGCATGGTGAACAGGACAAAATAAGTCGCCAGATTCAAAAAATAAAGACTCTGGAAGAATTGGGTGCTGAGGTTTTAGTCATCAGCGCCGATGTGGCTAACTTTGAACAAATGCAAGCAGCAATAGCTCAGGCATATGAACACTTTGGCAAAATTAATGGTGTGATTCATGCGGCAGGGATAGTCGCAGATAAACTTATTCAAGAGATAGGTAAGGCTGATTGTAAAATACTTTTTCAGTCTAAAGTGCATGGATTATTTGTCATGCAAAAAGTTTTGCATGGCAGAGAGCTTGATTTTTGCCTTTTACTATCCTCCGTATCCTCTATTTTAGGAGGATTAGGGTTTGCCGCTTATTCGGCAGCAAACCTTTTTATGGATGCTTTTACTTATCAGCAAAATCGCACGAATACTGTACCTTGGATTAGCTTAAATTGGGAAGGCTCTCCAGTTGAGAAAGAAGAACAGCAAAATACAGATCATCAATCAACTTTAGCTGAATTATTTATTACACCTACAGAAAGTGTAGAGGTCTTTAAACGTGTTCTTTCTATCAAGAAGCTATCTCAAATTGCTATTTCATTAGGAGATTTACAAGCTAGAATTAATCAGTGGCTTAAGCTGGAATCAATACATAATGCAGAACGTTCTACACAAGATGCAGAGCGTTCAGTACAGAAAGATTCACCCCAACTGCGCCCAAGAGCAAATTTACAAACTGCCTATGTTGCTCCCCGTACTCCTGTCGAGGTAGTTGTTGCTAATTTATGGCAACAACTACTGGATGTCGAGCGTGTAGGTATTCATGACAACTACTTTGAATTAGGGGGTCATTCCCTTGTAGCTGTGCGCTTGATGGCTCAAATTCAACGGAAATTTGGTCAAAATCTGCCTTTAGCGACTTTATTTCAAGCTCCTACAGTTGAAAAACTAGCCAGCGCTCTCCACCAGACAACAGATTCCCGACCTTGGTCTCCTTTAGTAGAAATTCAGCCTCGTGGTTCAAAGCGACCTTTCTTTTGCTTACCAGGAGGCGGTGGAAATGTCCTTTACTTTCACCAATTAGCGAATTATCTGGGGCTAGACCAACCATTTTACGCTTTACAAGCATCAGGACTTGATGGAAAGACCCCTGCATACACAGTTATTGAAGATATGGCTGCTGATTACATCAAAGCAATACAAGTTGTGCAGCCAGAAGGTCCATATCTTCTGGGAGGTCATTCCTTCGGAGGTCGTGTAGCTTTTGAAATCGCCCTACAGTTGCAACAGCTAGGTCAAGAGGTTGCTGTGCTTGCCATTTTTGACACTTGGGCACCAATTCCTGACCAAAAACCTGTAGAAGTTCACAAGGATGATACGCAATACTTAATTGAGATGGTAAACATGATAGAAGGATTTTTTAACAAGAATTTATTTATAACAGAGGATACTCTTAGAACGCTGATGCCAGATGAGCAGTTAAATTACTTTCTCGCTCGGTTAAAAACTGCTGAAATATTACCTCCACAAGCTACTTTAGAGCAAGTTAACGGTTTCCTAGAAGTTTATAAAGCTAACACTAAAGCTAATTTTGCTTATATGCCACAGGAAGCCTATCGTAATCAAGTTAGTGTCTTCCGGGCACAAGAAGAGGTCTGTGATAATCCATCAATGGGTTGGGATAAGTACTCTTTAAAATCAGTAGAAACTTATGAAGTACCAGGCGAACACATCACAATGTTGGCGGAACCTCATGTTCAGGTTTTGGCAAAACATTTAAAAGTTTGTCTTGAACAAGCACTGGCAAATGGTTGAAAAAAATTATACCAAACAACGCTCTACCCTAAATGGAATTTGGGTTTTTATCCCGATTTGGTTTGGACAATTGGTATCAGTGATTGGCTCTGGTGTGACTGGCTTTGCACTGGGTATATGGGTGTACCAGCAGACAGGATCGGTGACAAATTTAGCCCTCACTTCTTTGTCAGCAACTCTACCGTCTGTGATCATTTCTCCAATAGCGGGTGTGTTTGTAGATCGCTGGAACCGAAAGTGGATAATGCTTATAAGCGATTTGGTTGCAGGTTTAACGACAGGCTTACTCGCGCTGATGCTCTTTGTAGGTAACCTTGAAATCTGGTATATTTATTTAGTGACAGCTGTTCATTCCATCTGCACTACCTTCCAACAACCAGCTTATATGACAGCTATGACATTGTTGGTTCCCAAGCAGCAACTGACTCGAGTCAATGGTCTAGTTTATCTTGGAGAATCTATGACTCGGATGATATGCCCTATGCTAGCAGGTGTGTTGATAGCAAGCGTTAAAATTCAGGGTATTATTCTGTTCGACTTAGCTACCTTTGTCTTTGCCTTAGTCACGCTGCTATACATTCGGTTCCCCAAACCTAAGATCGTAGATTATGTAAATGTTACGGGAAAAAGCTGGCTGTTAATTGAAGTGGTGGATGGTTGGAGATACATCAAGGCAAAACCAGGAATTTTAGCGTTAATGGTATTAACAGCTGTTATCAGCTTTATGTTTGGCACAGTTGGAGTACTAAGTATCCCTTTGGTAATCTCTTTTGCTTCAGTTACGGTGGTAGGAATTTTAACATCTGTTAGTGGTAGTGGTATGTTGTTCGGTAGCTTAGCTGTGAGCATTTGGGGAGGATCGCAGCGCAACATGAAAAATGTATTTTGCTTTATGTTGTTGAATGGGCTGTGTCTTGCATTTATAGGGCTAAAATCTAATGTTTGGCTTGTTGGTGTCGCCGCCTTTATCTTCTTTTTCGGCTTGCCAATTATCAACAGCTCAATTAATGTCATCCTTCAAAGAAAAGTCATGGCCGATGTTCAGGGAAGGATCTTCGCCTTAACAGCAATGATTTCTAAATCTTGCCTACCCCTTGCTTATCTCGTTGCTGGACCTCTAGCCGACAATGTCTTTAAGCCCCTAATGGCTCCAAGTGGTCTATTGGCTGGAAGCCTGGGACAAATTATCGGTGTCGGACCAGGACGCGGTATTGGTCTAATGTTCATAGTTATGGGAATGTTAACCATGATAGCAGCAATTCTTGCTTACCAATATCGTCCTCTTAGATTGGTAGAGAAAGATTTACCAGATATATAGACTCTCGCTTTCGAGTAAATAAATAAACTACATTGTTCACAAAAATCTTATGACTGGTATCACTATGGCAATAATGGGAAAATACTGCAAAGCTTATTTGTTGACAAATTTACGTTATTCAGTCAGTGGAATGAGCGAATTGAGAACGTTAGAAAATAAAATAAAAATAGACTTTTAAATTTGAAATTCCAGTATACGAACCTGTGGTGGGAGCATCAGCAGGTAAAGAAGCAGAAATATAAACTAATAGGAGACAACCATGAATACACATGAACAAGAAGACAAAACAATTTACAAAGTGGTTGTAAATCACGAACAGCAGTATTCTATCTGGCCTGCCGAACGAGAAAATGCTCTTGGCTGGCAAGACGCAGGTAAAAGTGGTTCCAAGGAAGAATGCTTAGCATACATTAAGGAAGTGTGGATCGACATGAGACCGCTTAGCTTGCGGAAAACAATGGAGGAGTCAGCAGGTAAAACACACTCGTAACTTCAATTCAAGCTAATTCTTTTCTGTCTAGAAATTTACCCTCACAAGAAATTATGGAAATTCAAGTCGTAGGCGTTGTAGGCGCAGGTGTTATGGGGATAGGACTATCACAAAGCCTAGCCCAAACTGGTCATAATGTAATTCTTTTAGATATTTCCGACAAAATTTTAGAACAGGCAAAACAAGAAATAAAAAATAATATCCGTTTCCAACAGCTTTTCACAAAAAATAAGAAAGTCAACCAACCAGATGAGATTCTAAGTAACATTACGTTTTCAACAGATTATCAATTTCTTCAGAATGCAGAGTTTGTGATAGAAAACGCTACAGAAAAGTGGCATATAAAAAAATATATATACGAAAAAATAGATACAATTTGCCCGCCAGAAACAGTCTTTGCTGCTAATACATCTGCTATACCTATTACTCGCATTGCTTCAGTCACAAAGCGTGCCTCTAAAGTTATTGGGATGCATTTTATGAATCCCGTACCAATGAAGCCTGCGGTTGAAACAATTCGTGGTTATCACACTAGTAATGAAACTATTGAGACAGCCAAAAAATTATTGTCTCAGATGGAAAAAGAATGTATTTTGGTCAATGACTCTCCAGGCTTTGTATCGAATCGCATCTTGATGTTAACCATTAATGAAGCTATTTTTATTTTACAAGAACAAGTAGCATCAGTAGAAGAAGTAGATAGAATTTTTAAAACATGTTTTGGACATAAAATGGGACCGTTAGAAACTGCTGACTTGATAGGATTAGATACGATTCTATTCTCTATCGAAGTTCTGTATGAAAGTTTTAATGATAGTAAGTATCGTCCATGTTCTTTACTTAAGAAAATGGTTGATGCTGGATTACATGGACGGAAAAGTGGACAAGGTTTTTATACCTATAATTGAGTACTTGAAAAATTCAAATTTGAAAATTAACATTAATATTCGCAGAAGGTAGACAATGAAAGAAGCTAAAACCAAAATCAAAAAATTCTTGGGGCAGTCTTTTGGTCATCATGAATTCCAAGAAGACGAAGACATATTTTCTCTTGGCTTTGTAAATTCGATGTTTGCTATGCAGCTAGTTCTCTTTCTAGAGAAAGAGTTTCAAATAACGATTGAAAATGAAGACCTTGAAATTGAAAACTTTAGCACTATAAATGCCATGAGCAGCTTTCTAGAAAAAAAGCTGGCTATATCTGCACATAATTGAAGTAAAGAATATAAGCATTAACATTTGTTAACACTTAAGTGAAAGGGATGCAAATAGAATTAACTCCTCAGCAAAAAGAGGCTAAAGCTAAATTCCGAGCCTTCACAGATGAAGAGATTGTCCCTGATGCGGATAGGGCTGACCAAGAAGAACGGACTTCGGGGGAACTGATTCAAAGAATAGCTCAACAAGGTTATTTAGGTGCTATTGTACCTCAAGAAAGAGGCGGCAGTGGTATGGATATGATAACCTATGGTCTCCTAAATGAAGAAATAGGACGGGGATGTTCTTCAGTGCGAAGCTTGCTTACAGTTCACTCTATGGTTACTCATGCCATTCTTAAGTGGGGTAGCAAGTTTCAAAAAGAGCATTGGATTCCCAAATTTGCTTCTGGTGAAGCGATCGCTGCTTTTGGCTTAAGCGAACCTAATGTGGGCAGTGATGCTAAAAAAGTGGAGACGACAGCAACAGTTTCTGAAGAGTTTTATGTCTTAAATGGGCAAAAGAAGTGGATTACCTATGGACAAATTGCTGATATTTTTTTGATATTTGCTCATTGTGAAGGTAAACCCACTGCTTTTCTAGTTGAAAAAAACACACCAGGACTTTTGGTTAAACCAATTTTTGGCATGTTGGGTACTAGAGCTTCAATGTTAGCAGAATTGCACCTAAATAATTGTCGCATTCCCCGAGAAAACCTTGTATGTAAGGAGGGTTTTGGTTTTTCCCATGTAGCATCTTCTGCCTTAGATTATGGCAGGTACAGTGTAGCTTGGGGCTGTATAGGTATTGCCCAAGCCTGTCTTGAAGCCTGTATTCGGTATACAAGTCAAAGAAAGCAGTTTGATGTTTATTTGAAAGACCACCAATTAATTCGACAAATGGTGACTGAGGCGATCGCTAATGTGAAAGCAGCGAGACTATTGTGTTATCAAGCAGGCTACTTGAAAGACATTGGTGATCCTAGATCGATTATGGAAACCTCAATTGCTAAGTATTTTGCTTCTACAACCGCGACTAAAGTGGCAAGCGATGCTGTACAAATTCATGGTGGTCATGGTTGTAGTAGTGAATGCTCTGTTCAGAGGTATTTTCGAGACGCCAAAATTATGGAGATTATCGAAGGGAGTACTCAGATTCAACAGATTACCATTGCTGAGTATGGTTATCAACAATATATGTTTTCACCTACTCCAACCTAGTGTCAATACAATTAGTAACAGGAATCAAAAAGATGATTAATTTAAGTGCTGAACAAGCAAAAGATAAACAAGAATTTAAAAAAGCTATCAAGTGTGTCGTTTGGGATCTTGATAATACCATATGGCATGGTGTCCTACTAGAGGACGATCGGGTTTTCTTGCAGAATAATGTCATTGACATCATCAAAATTTTGGATAGTAGAGGGATATTACAATCTTTAGCTAGCAGAAATGAACATAATAAAGCAATGTTGAAGCTGGAAGAATTTGGATTACATGAGTATTTTATATATCCACAAATCAATTGGAACTCTAAAGCTTCCTCTATTCAAAAAATCGCTCAATCAATCAATATTGGAATAGATGCAATAGCTTTCATTGATGACCAACCATTTGAGTTGGAAGAGGTAAATTTTTCATTGCCTGACGTTCTCTGTATCAATACAACTCATCTCGATCAGTTGTTAGATATACCAGAAATGAATCCTCGTTTTATTACAAAGGATTCCAAGAATAGAAGACTTATGTATCTCAGCGATATAAAACGCAATCAGGTTGAGGAAGAATTTGTCGGTTCGAAAGAAGAGTTTTTAGCTACTCTAAAGATGCGCTTTACCATCTCTTCTGCTAAAGAGGAGGATTTACAACGAGCCGAAGAATTAACAGTACGCACAAACCAATTAAATACAACAGGTTATACATACTCTTACGAAGAACTCAACCATTTTCGTCAATCAGATAAGCATAAGCTACTAATTGCTAGCTTGGATGATAGGTATGGCAGTTACGGAAAAATTGGATTAGCTCTTATTGAATGTCAAGATACTATATGGACAATAAAACTATTGCTAATGTCCTGCCGCGTTATGTCTAGAGGCGTAGGGACAATTATGCTCAATCATATTATATCTATGGCAAACAATCAAAATGTGAAATTGTGTGCTGAGTTTGTCTCAAATGATAGAAATCGGATGATGTATATCACTTATAAATTTGCCGGATTTAAAGAATTTGATACTCAAAATAATCTTTTGATTTTTGATAATAAATTAAATTACAAATATTCTTTTCCTGATTATGTAGATATAGTCCTATCTGTGTGAACAGTATCTTTAACGAACCACAAAGGCACAAAAGAGACGAGCGCACAGCATCTTTGCCAGGAAAAGGAAGAGAGGTAGGGAGTTTATAACTCATTTAAGATTACTAGATGCAAATATTAAATGAATTTAAACATTACAAAGAGGTAATAATGAACAATTCTTTAAATTCTAATAGCAATCAACAATCAAACTCTCCTTTGCCGTGGCATTTGCTGGTGCTATCTAGCAAAACAGAATCAGGCTTGGAGACAGCAACTGATAATCTAGCTGAGTTTTTAAAGCAGAATTCTGAAATTAACTTTACTGATTTAGCTTATACTCTCCAAGTAGATTGTCAGGCATTTAATCACCGTCGGATACTAGTGTGTTGCGATCACCAAGATGCAGCGAGTGCGCTGACAACCAGAGACCCCAAACGTATTTTTAACAGCAGCATTCAAGAAACTAACAATCAATCTATAGTTTTCATGTTTCCTGGCTTAGGAGAGCAATATGTCAATATGTCTCTACAGCTTTATCAGCTTGAGCCAACTTTTCGCGAACATATAGCTCGTTGCTCAGAACTCCTCAAACCTCACCTGGGTTTTGACTTGCAAGATGTACTTTATCCTCATCAAGAACAAGCCGAGCAAGTTCGACAAACAAGCAATCCAGCCGCAGTCATGTCTTCCCAGAAGCTAGATTTACGACGGATGCTCCAACGTGATCAAACTCCAGTAGATGTCAATACTCAAAAACTAAATCAAACTTATATTGCTCAACCAACACTGTTTGTCATTGAGTATGCGCTAGCCCAGATGTGGATGGCATGGGGAATCAAGCCTCAGGCGCTTATTGGTTACAGCATCAGCGAGTATGTAGCGGCAACTTTAGCTGGTGTCTTATCTCTGGAGGAGACTTTAGCTCTGGTTGCTAAAAGAGGTCAACTCATTCAACAATTACCCAGCGGGGCAATGTTAGCAGTCTCCCTCTCAGAGATGGAACTCCAGCCGCTGCTCACAGAGCATCTGTGCTTGTCTGCTGTCAATGGGCCTCAGTTGTGTGTAGTTGCAGGATCTACAGAGGCGATAGCTAAATTAGAGCAGCATTTGTTGAAAGATGGGATAGCTTGTCGGCAATTGCAAACCACTCATGCTTTTCATTCTCCAGTTATGGAGGCAATTTTGGAGCCGTTCATCCAGTTGGTCAAAAGCTTTGACCTCAAGCCTCCTCAAATTCCGTACATCTCCAATGTCACAGGAACTTGGATTACAGCAATGGAAGCCACCAATCCAAGTTATTGGGGCAGCCATTTATGTCAAACTGTACGTTTTGCTGATGGAATTGAAACATTATGGCAAATGCCAGCTCAAATCCTCTTAGAAGTTGGACCAGGCCAAACTTTGGGTAGTATAGCGCTGCAACACCCAGCTAGCGCCAAAGTATCAGAACGGCTAGTACTCGCCTCATTACCAAACTCCTATGACCAACAATCGGATCTGGCGTTCTCGCTCAACACACTGGGTCAAATCTGGCTAGCTGGAGTGTCAGTGGATTGGTCGAAACTCTATGGAAATCGCCATTCTAGTACACTTCCTTTACCTACCTATCTCTTCGAAGGCCAACACCACGGGAGAGAATCTCAAAAAGAGCAATGGCAGAAGACTCACAAAGAGTCAGACAACAATGTTTTATCATCACAAGAACAAGAATCAATTCAAATAGCACAACAACGTCAGCGACTGAACTTACAAAATAGCTATGTTGCCCCCAGGTCTAATACTGAGCAAAAGATTGCTGATATTTGGCAAAAAATTTTCCGTATTCAACAAGTCGGTGTTTATGATAATTTTTTCAGTTTGGGAGGTAATTCCTTAGTCGCTATAAAAATTATTTCTCAGTTAAAAAAAATATTTCCAACAGACATTCCTACGATTGCTATATTTAAAAATTCAACTGTAGCCGAATTAGCATCAGTTATTGAAGAGCAAATTCTAGCAGAAACAAAAACTTTAAACCAAGAACAGGTGGGGTCTTTTACATCAACAACTGTCTCTGATTCAAAATAAGCACATCAAGTAGGGCAAACGCACCTTGTCAATAAAAATGGCATATTCTCAATAAACTCCTATTTTTTCGCATGAAACCCTATTAATTGAGAATCAATTATATGAAAAATTTTACCTTTTGTCTACGGAAAAAAAAATAAGATTAACGAAAAATCTTATTCCTGCGACAAATACACAAACCAAGGTTTTTGTCCATTTAGTTTTGTTAATTTTATATGCGTTTGCCCTGGCATATCAAGCTGCTAAGTGGTAATAATACGCAGAGAGAATTTTGCGTAGTGAATTTATATCTTCAGGAGAATCAAATGAATAAAACTTTAGAAAAACCTCGTCCTTGGCACTTGTTAGTACTCTCCGCAGAAACAAGCTCTGCTTTAGAGACGGAAACTGCAAATCTGATTGAACACTTAAAGCGATCTACCAATCAAGACTTTGTTGATATTACTGGCTCCTATCAAGTTCGTGAAAAAGCTTTTAAGCATCGTCGAATGCTTGTTTGCAATAACCTTAGTGATGCTGTGACTGCCCTTGAAACACTCGATTCCAAAAAAGTTTTTACACGCTTCCAAGAGTCCGAAGATCGACCTGTTGTGTTTATGTTTCCAGGGCAGGGAGCGCAGTATGTAAATATGGGATTGGAACTTTATCAAACTGAGAAGACATTTCGGGAACAAGTTGATATCTGCTCAGAATTTTTAAAGCCTGATTTGGACTTAGACATTCGCAACATAATATATCCTGATGAAAAACAGATAAACGTTGCCACGCAGCAACTTCAACAAACATTGATTGCACAGTCAGCACTCTTTGTGATTGAGTATGCTTTGGCTAAGTTGTGGCAAGAGTGGGGCGTGCTTCCCCAAGCAATGATCGGTCATAGCCTTGGTGAATATGTTGCAGCAACTCTGGCTGGCGTTTTCTCCCTAAAAGATGCATTAAAACTAATAGCTGTCCGTGGACGACTTATACAGGAACTGCCTAGTGGAGCCATGCTTGCCATTGAGCTTTCAGAGAAGGAAGTGCGCCCATTTTTAGGCGAGATCTCCCTAGCTGCAATTAACGGACCAAACCTTTGCATTGTTTCAGGCCCCGCAAAAGCTCTGGAGGAATTAGAGGATCGACTTAGCCAGAAGGATGTGATGTGTCTTCCTTTAAATGCCTCCCATGCTCCTCACTCACAGGAAATGGACTCCATCATAGAGCCATTTAAATTTTATGTAAAAAAAATGACTCTTAAACCACCTCAAATACCGTATATTTCTAGCGTTACCGGGACTTGGATTACAACGGATCAAGCAACAGATCCAAACTATTGGGCTAGACATATGCGCGAAACTGTGCGCTTTTGCGAAGGTTTGCAAGAACTTTTTAAAAAACCAGAGCGGATATTGCTACAAGTTGCTCCCGGGCGGACGTTGAGTGCTATGGCGGTGCAGCATCCAGAACGTGCGGCTGGACAAATCGTGCCTTCTTCGTTACACCACCCGTCTGAAGCAGAAACGGATGTTGCATTCATACTTAACATCTTAGGTCAGCTCTGGCTTGACTCGCATCTTGCACCAAAAAAAGTTGATTAGTTTTTCACACTCAGTACGAAACCTCAAGCCCTTATTATTACGAAAAAAAAAAGAAAAATCGTGTTACTTTCTTGCCCTAGTTTTAATGAAATCCGAGTTTATAGTGCAGAACAAGTTTTGCTTGAGTACAAACAGCAACAATCCTCAGAGCGTGGGTTTCGATTTTTAAAAGACCCTTTGTTTTTCACATCAAGCGTTTTTGTCAAGTCTCCTGAGCGAGTAGCGGCACTGGCTTTGCTCATGGGTTGGGCAAACCCTCGACAAGGATGGACAACCCTTGTATTTTTGCGGCTTCCAATTAACTAGTTTGATTCAAATTTTTTGGTTTAGCCGCAAAAATACATCCAGATCTCGGGTTTTACGAGTAGACATTGTTGTCGGGTTGTCCATCCTTGTCTATGAAAAATGAAGCGGCTTGTCTTTTCTGGTCTACAGCTTGGGGCCAAGACAGTTACGTAAAGCCTTGGTAGAGCAGGGCGAACGCATCTAAATAGAACTTGACAAAAAAAGAAAAGTATGGGTAAAGAAAAAAGGTGGCGATGGTTGTGCTGATGATTCCACACTGGCTGCGATCACATCGAATGTCAGTGTCTCCTTTTACAGAACACTATAGAACCCATTTGACATCTTTTACAGTGTTGAAGTAAAGTTACGGCAAAAGCCTTATCCAGCAACCATGCCATACTCCAGCAGCCTAACAGACGAAGAGTGGGAAATTCTTGAACCTCTACTGT